>NZ_JANRKZ010000278.1:0-1827 GCF_033763155.1 Microcella sp. | reverse complement strand
GGCGAGTTGGCGACGATCAAGGGCGCTCTTGAACAGGTCGCTCAGTCCGGGAAGTTGCTGCTCAATGCGTTCGTATTCGCTCGGCGGCGACGAGGCGACAATGCCGGCGACATCGCAGCCGCGCGGGGCGGTTTCGATGAGAGCGCGGGTGAGTTCGAGCGCGTAGCGACCGATGCCGCTCGGCACCGGGTCGCCCACTTGGTCGAGCACGACTCGCAGGGTGGTGAGGCTCACGTGAACACTCCCTCGGCCATGGCGTCGTCGAGCGCCGCACGCCACGGGCGCATGGGCGCGAGTCCGAGGCGAGCCCACCCGTCGTGCGCGAGCACAGAGTTGGCGGGGCGTCGAGCGGGGCGCGCGAACTGCGCGCTGTCGGTCGGTGCGACTGTATCAGGGTCGCCACCGAGGTTCTCGACGATGGCGCGGGCGAACCCGTGCCACGTCGTGGCCCCGGCGTTGGTGCCGTGCAAGGTGCCCGAGCGCACACCGGCGTCGAGCATCCGCACGGTCTGTTCGGCCAGATCGCGGGTCCACGTGGGTTGACCGTGCTGGTCGTTGACCACGGTGAGCGTTCCGTGCTCGCGATAGAGCCGCATCATCGTGCGCACAAAGTTGGGCCCGTGCTCGCCATAGAGCCACGCGGTTCGCAGCACGATGGTGCCATCGGGATGCGCGGCCACAGCCCGTCGTTCCCCCTCCGCCTTCGACCGGCCATAGGCGCTCACGGGCGCGATCGGAGCGTCTTCGGGGTAGGGCCCCACGCCGTCTCCGGCGAACACGTAGTCGGTGGAGTACTGCACGAGCACGGCTCCGGCCGCGGCACACGCGCGAGCCAGGTTCTCGGCTCCCGTCGCGTTGATGAGTGTTGCCTGCTCTTCGTCGGTCTCGGCCGCATCAACGGCCGTGTACGCGGCAGCGTTGAGCACGACGTCGTGGCCGGCGACCGCGTCAGCGCAGGCGCGCGGGTCGGTGATGTCGAGCTCGAGCCGCGAGAGCGCGGAGACCGAACGATCGGCGAGCGCCGCCTGCAGATCGCGGCCGAGCATCCCGCCCGCGCCCGCAATGAGGTAGCGCGGCCCCGTCATCACTGCCCCTGAGCGCGATAGCGGGCTTCGGTGGCGTCTTTCTGCGGCGCCCACCAGTCTTCGTTGTCGCGATACCACTGCACGGTGTCGGTGAGGCCCGCCGCGAAGTCGCCAAAGCGCGGAGCCCAGCCGAGCTCGCGCCGCAGCTTGCTCGAGTCGATCGCGTAGCGCAGGTCATGGCCGGGTCGGTCAGTCACGTGGTCGTAGGCGTCGGCGGGATGGCCGAGCGTCGTGAGAATGAGCTCGACGACCTCTTTGTTGTTCTTTTCGCCGTCGGCTCCGATGAGGTAGGTCTCGCCGATCGTGCCGCGCTCGAGAATCGTGAGCACCGCGGCCGAGTGGTCGTCGGCGTGAATCCAGTCGCGCACGTTCTCGCCTGAGCCATACAGCTTGGGGCGCTCGCCGCGCAGCACGTTGGTGATCTGGCGCGGGATGAACTTCTCAACGTGCTGGTAGGGGCCGTAGTTGTTCGAGCAGTTCGAGAGCGTGGCCTGCACGCCAAACGAGCGCACCCACGCGCGAACGAGGAGGTCGCTGCCGGCCTTGGTCGCCGAGTAGGGGCTCGACGGGTTGTACGGCGTCTGCTCTGTGAAGCGGGCCGGGTCCTCGAGTTCGAGGTCGCCGTACACCTCGTCGGTTGAGATGTGGTGGAAACGCTTGTTGTGCTTCCGCGCGGCCTCGATCAGCGTGTACGTGCCAATGATGTTCGTATCAAGGAACGGGCGGGGATCATGCAGCGAGT
>NZ_JANRKZ010000277.1:0-2122 GCF_033763155.1 Microcella sp. | reverse complement strand
TTGGCCGTGAACGTTCGCGCCCCAGCGCGAGAAACCACACCAAACGCGGCCGTAGTGGCGCCCCCGACAGGATTCGAACCTGCGACCCTCAGTACCGGAAACTGATGCTCTATCCCCTGAGCTACGGAGGCCTGTTCAGCCTAGCGGTTCTCGCGCGGGGTGTGCGGCCGTGCCAGTCTGGGGGAGTGAGTATCGACCAGGGCATGCGTCGCACCGTCGGGTGTGAGATTGACGCGTCGCTCGGCGAGGCGACGAACATCGTGCTCGCCGTCGCGGTTGCCCACGCTCCGGGGCTGCACATCGACGAACAGCTCGTCGTGCACGCCGCGGGCGAGCGCATTGAGCTGGTCGAATCGGTCGGCGTGAGCGGAACCCGGTGGCACAGTGCGGCGGTGCCCGAGGGTCCGCTGACGGTGCGGTACGAGGCCACGGTCGTGGGCCGCGGTGCACCACGCGAGATCGACGCGACGGAGCGCATCCTCGCTGTTCGTCCGAGTCGTTATGTGCAGTCAGATGAACTGGCCGGCCCGCTCATCGACGCTCGCATCATCGACGAGCTCGCAGCTCTGCCCGACCGCGAGCGACTCATCGCCGCGCGCGACTGGTGGCCGGTCGCCTGACGTACACGATCGGCTCCACAAGCCCCACCGATGGTCTGCCCGAGATCTTGGCCACGGGCCAGGGAGTGTGCCGCGACTTCGCGCACTTGCTCGCGGGCGTGCTGCGCGCGACCGACATGCCTGCCCGCGCCGTGTCGGTCTATGCGCCGCAGTTGCACCCCATGGATTTTCACGCCGTGGTCGAAGCCCTCGTGGACGAGCAGTGGGTCGTGGCCGATGCGACCCACATGGCGCCGCGCGAGGGAATGCTGCGCATCGCAACGGGCCGAGATGCCGCCGACACGGCGTTTCTCGCCAACGACGGTTCGTCGCTCACGCTGCACCGCTTGCTCGTGCACGCGGAGGTCGATCGAGCTCTCGACTCCGACCCCGACGCACTCGTTTATCTGGGGTGACGCCCGGCGGAGCATCCGACAGCCCCGGATAGGCTGGGGCTGTGAATCCCGACCAGCTCGCCACCGCCCTGCTCGCCGTTGTCGTCAGTGTTGTTGAGCGACGTGACGCGGCAGCCGCGAGCGAGCTCACGGTTGCTGACATCGCGCTCGAACGCCCGCGCAACCGCGACCACGGCGACTGGGCGACCTCGATCGCTCTCAAGCAATCGAAGCGCGTCGGGATGCCCCCGCGGGCGTTTGCCGACGAGCTCGTGCCGGGCATCCGCGCCATTGAGGGTGTTGCCGAGGTCGAGATTGCGGGCCCCGGGTTCCTCAACATCCGTCTCGAGGCCGGAGCGGCGGGTGAGCTCGCGCGCGTGATCGTCGAGGCGGGCGAGACGTACGGCCACAACGAGACGTTGCACGGCCAGACGATCAACCTCGAGTTCGTTTCGGCCAACCCCACGGGCCCGCTGCACATCGGTCACACGCGCTGGGCGGCGTTGGGTGACTCGCTCGCCCGCGTTCTCGCGGCGAGCGGCGCCACGCTCGTGAGCGAGTTCTACGTCAACGACGCGGGTGCCCAGATGGATGTCTTCGGCGAATCGGTGCTCGCCGCCGCACTGGGCGAGCCCGCGCCCGAGAACGGTTACCCCGGGGAGTACATCACCGAGCTGGGTCGCCGCGCGCTCGCCGACCGCCCCGACCTCGCGACGCTGCCGCGCGCAGACGCCGTGGCGATCGCCCGCGAGCTGGCCTACGGCTGGCAGCTCGATGAGATTCGCGAGTCGCTCGAACGGTTCAACGTGCACTTCGACGTGTGGTTTAGCGAGCGGTTGCTGCACGCGGCCGACGCGACCTCGGGTCGCAGCCCGATCGACGAGGCCGTCGACCGTTTGCGGGCACAGGGCCATGTCTTCGATCTCGACGACGCCATTTGGGTGCGCACGACTGACTTCGGTGACGACAAAGACCGTGTCATCAAGCGGGGCAACGGCATCTACACCTACTTCGCGGCCGACGCGGCCTACTACCTCTCGAAGAGCGACCGCGGCTATGCCCACAAGATCTACCTGCTCGGCGCCGACCATCACGGCTATGTGCACCGCCTCAAGGCCCTCGCGGGGG
>NZ_JANRKZ010000276.1:0-3473 GCF_033763155.1 Microcella sp. | reverse complement strand
ACGGCGAAAGTCGGGCCACAGCGTGTTGAGAAACACCATTTCGGCGTAGGCGCTCTGCCACAGCATGAAGTTGCTCGTTCGCTGCTCGCCACTCGACCGCACGAAGAGGTCGACGTCGGGCTGGTCGGGCTCGTAGAGGTGCTTCGCGATCGAGCGCTCGGTGATGCGGGCGGGGTCGACGCGCCCAGCCTTGACGTCGGCGGCGAGGGCGCGCACGGCATCCACCAGCTCAACGCGACCGCCGTAGTTGACGCACATCGTGAGGGTGAGGCCTGTGTTGCCGGCGGTGCGAGCCTGGGCCTCTTCGAGTTCGCTGATGACGCTGCGCCACAGCCGCGGGCGCCGCCCCGCCCAGCGGATGCGCACGTTCCAGGCGTCGAGCTGGTCGCGACGGCGGCGAAGCACTTCGCGGTTGAAGCCCATGAGAAACCGAACCTCATCAGGGCTTCTGCTCCAGTTTTCGGTGCTGAACGCGTAGACGCTGAGGTGCTGCACACCGATCTGGATCGCACCCGCGACGACGTCGAGCAGGCTTGCTTCACCCGCGCGGTGCCCTTCCACGCGCGTGAGCCCCTGCCGGTTGGCCCAGCGGCCGTTGCCGTCCATGACGATCGCGACGTGTTGGGGCACGACCTCACGACGAATATCGGGGGGATGCTCTCCCGTCCAGTCGAGCGGACGCAGCGGTTCGGGGTGACGCACGTCTTTGCTCACGCTGACTCCTCCGTCGTGGCGGCCGCCGCGGCGGCGTGGGCGAGGTCACGATCGGCTTCGCGCTCGGCCTCGCGTGCCTCGAACCGCGCGTCGACGCGATCGACGTGCGGCAACGAGCGCAGGCCGCGCTCGAGGTGAAACTGCGCGTAGGCGGCGACGATGCCGTTGGCTTGCGCACGCGCGCGATCGGTCGAGGCTTCTGCGGTCTCCCAATCGCCTGTGAGCAGGGCCGCGAGCAACACGCGGGTTTCTGAACTCACGCGCGGGGCTCCGGGCGGGGCAACGTCGTCGGCCACCATGCCGCCCAACTGCACCACGAAGGCCGTGTGGGGGCCGGGCGCGCCGGTCACGGCGCAGTCGCCGAAGGTCGGCGCCCATCCCGCGATCGACAGCGACCTCAGCAGATAACTGTCGAGCGTGAGGCCGGGCGGATGCTCGCCGCGCGCGAGCGACCGCAACGCGCCAACCAGCAGCAGGTACTGCTGGATGCCCCCGCCGTCGTCGCCCGTGACGCGGTCAGCCGTCTCGACCATGACGTTGGCGGCCGTGTAGCTGCCGTAGTCGCTCGAAATCTCGGCTCCGTACGAGCCGAGGCTTTCGGCTTGCTGCACAATGTCGAGGCTGCGGCCCGCATAGAGCTGCACGTCGGCGACCATAAAGGGCTCGAGACGCGCCCCAAACTTGCTCGCCGTGCGTCGCACGCCCTTCGCGACGGCCCGAATCTTGCCGTGATTGCGGCTGAGCATCGTGACGATGCGGTCGGCTTCGCCCAGCTTGTGGGTGCGCAGCACGACGATCTCGTCACGATAGGTCGGCACGGCTTTAGTATCCCGCGTGCGGGTGCGGATCAGCCGAGGCCGCGCAGGACGGCTGCGGATTCGGCGAGTTCGCGCGCCGCCGTGTCGAGAGCGTCGGCGGGCGTGGTGACGCCCCAACTGAAGCGCACGGCTGTGCGCGCGGTGTCGGCGTCGAGGCCCATCGCGAGCAACACGGGTGAGGGCTCGTCGCGGCCGGCCGCGCACGCCGAACCGCTCGAGGCGAGAATGCCGCGATCGTCGAGCGCGATCAGCAAAGGCTCACCGCCGATGCCGGGCACGACGAACGAGGCGTGGCATGGCAAGCGTGTGGCGGGGTGACCCGTCAGGCGCGCACCCGGCACGGTCTCAAGTACCCGGCCAATGAAGGCGTCGCGCTGAGCCTCAAGCGCGGTGAGCGGATTCGCCGCGCGCTCGGCCTCGGCGAGGTCCAGCGCGACAGCGAGCCCCACAGCCCCGGCCACGTTCTCGGTGCCCGAGCGTCGATCGCGCTCTTGCCCTCCCCCGCGAATGAGCGGCTCGATCGCGGCGCCCGTTGGTAAGAGCAGTGCTCCGACTCCCTTCGGGGCGCCGAGCTTGTGGCCCGAGATCGTGATGGCGTCGGCGAACGACAACTCGGTGAGCGGATACCAACCGGCGTATTGCACGGAGTCGGTGTGCAGCAGCGCTCCGACCTCGTGCGCGGCACAGGCGAGAGCCGCGAGCGGTTGCAGCGTGCCCACCTCGTTGTTCGCGGCCTGCACGCTCACAAGCGCCGTGCCGGGTCGGAGGGCGGCGATCGCGGCATCGACATCCACCTGGCCATCGGCATCGACGGGAATATGCGTGACCTCGACCTCGTGCCAGCGCTCGAGGTACGCCGCCGATTCGAGCACGGCCTCGTGCTCGATCGCGCTCACGAGCACGTGACGGTCACGCCCGCGCGCGATCGCCGCGAGGGTGAGGCCGATAACGGCGAGGTTGTCGCTTTCGGTGCCGCCGCTCGTGAACACGACCTGCGCGGGGCGAACGCCAGCGAGGCGGGCGATGCGCGCGCGAGCATCCGTCAGCGCATCGGCGGCTCGGCGACCGAGCGAGTGGGTCGACGAAGGGTTGCCGTGCTCGCCCGTGAGCCACGGCCACATCGCCTCGAGCACCTCGCGGCGCACAGCCGTCGTCGCGGCCTGGTCAAGATCGATGAGGGTCACGGATGCTCGCTAGAGCGCGCCATCGATCACGATGTCGAGCCCGAGGTCAAGAGCAGGCGCGCTGTGGGTCAGCGCGCCCACCGAGATGACGTCGACCCCGGTCTCGGCGATGGCCCGCACGGTGTCGAGGCGCACACCCCCACTCGCCTCGACGACGGAGCGACCCGCGATGAGGCCAACGCCCGCGCGCAGATCGTCGAGCGTGAAGTTGTCGAGCATGATCGTGTCGGGCTCTGCGGCGAGCACGGCTTCCAACTGGTGGAGGCGGTCAACCTCGACCTCGAGGTGCATCGTGTGGGGGATGCGCGCACGCACGATCCGAATTGCCTCCTTGAGGCCGAACCCGTGCGCCCCCAACACGGCGAGGTGATTGTCCTTCAGCATCACGGCGTCACTGAGGGAGTAGCGGTGGTTGTGTCCACCGCCTGCTCGCACGGCGGCTTTCTCGAGCATGCGCAGGCCCGGCGTTGTCTTGCGAGTGTCGACAATGCGTACGCTCGTGTGCGCGACCGCCTTGACGTAGCTCCGGGTCAGGGTCGCGATGCCGCTCAACCGTTGCGAGAGGTTGAGCGCAACCCGCTCGCCGCGCAAGATGCCGCGCGCCGAGCCCGTGATCGTGGCAATAACCGTGCCTGGTACCATCGCGTCGCCATCGGCGAGGTGTCGCTCGACGACGAGTGTGGGGTCGACGCGCGTGAACGCGAGCTCGAGCGGCAGCCCACCGGCAAAGACGCCGTCGACTCGGCTCACGATGCGC
>NZ_JANRKZ010000275.1:0-2498 GCF_033763155.1 Microcella sp. | reverse complement strand
GAAGATGATCACGACAACACTCACGGCGATGATCACGAAGATGCCGATGAAGACGAGGGTGAGCACACCGCCGACGAACGAGGCGATGAGCATCGTCAACTGAAAGTTGAGCGCCGTCGCGGCGTGCCCGCGAACGAAGGGCCCGCGGTTGCCGAGGATGAGAAAGCCCAAGAGCGCCGGCAAGAAGCCAAAGAAGATGCCACCAACGTGCACGAGCGTGGCCCACAGTTTTTCGTCGGCGGGGCTCATCGGCTGGGGAGCAGCGGAATACGGGTTTACAGGCTGATCGGTCATGCCGCCATTAAACACCTGCGGGGCCCGACCTCATGGCCGAGCCCCGCGAGAGTGTTCGAGCGTCTTACTTGATGAGACGGATCGAGACGGGGTAACGGTAGCCGTTGCCGTCCTTCGACTTCACGAAACCGAGGATCGAGAAGATCACGGCGGCGACCCACACGAGCGGAACGAGCAGGCCAATGATCGAGCCGAGGCCGAAGGTGACCGCGCCGATGATGAGCGACAGCACGTTGAGCGCGATGTAGGCGATCGTGACGGCGATCTGGAAGTTCAGCGCCTCTTTGGCTTCCTGGTTCGTGAACGAACCGCGGTCTTTGAACACGAGCCAGATGATGAGCGCCGGGAGGAAGCCGAGCACGCCACCGAGGTGCGCGAACGACGCCCACTGGCGGTCCTCCGCCTCCGAGAGCGGAGCAGCCGACGCGGCGGGGGGAGGAGTCTGGTCAGTCATGAATGCTGCCTTTCACTGATTCTGAAGCGGTTGGGTACTGCGGGGTGGAGCACGAGGCAAACCTAGCGCCCGAGCATCCTGCAAGCAATGATGATTGCCCCGTGTTGCAGGTAGAATTGGCAGTCTGATCGAGCGAGTGCCAGCAGTCTCGCTCGCACCGGCTGCAGACCGAGAGGAGCGTCATGGTTTCAGAACGCGCCTTGCACGTGCTGCGCGCCATCGTTCACGACTACGTCGCCTCGCGTGAACCGGTCGGGTCAAAAGCCATTGTCGATCGTCACCAGTTCGGCGTCTCGGCCGCAACGATTCGCAATGACATGGCTCTGCTCGAAGAAGAAGAGCTCATCACGGCTCCGCACACCTCATCGGGTCGTGTTCCCACCGACAAGGGGTATCGCGTTTTCGTCGACCAGTTCGCCGATCTGCGACCGTTGAGCGGCGCCCAGCGTCAGGCCATCTCGTCGTTTCTCGACCAGTCCGTCGACCTCGATGACGTGTTTGCGCGCACCGTACGCTTGCTCTCGCACCTGACGAACCAAGTTGCTCTCGTGCAATACCCCGCGCTGGGCAACGCGCGAGTGCGGCACATCGAACTCGTGCCCATGAGCGCCACCCGACTCATGACGGTGTTCATCACCGACGGCGGTCGCGTCGATCAGCGCATCATCGAGCTTCCGCTCGAGGCCGACGAGGCCTTTGTCGGAGAACTGCGGGCCAAGCTCAACGCGGCGCTCGCCGGTCAAGTGTTGAGCGATGTGCCTCCCGTGGCGGCATCGCTCGCCGAGCGATTCGCTCCCGACCGCCGCGAAGCCGTGGGAGTGGTCGCCGAAGCTCTCATCGGTCACGTGGATGCGCACCGCACCGATCGGCTCGTCATGGCGGGCGCGGCCAACCTCGTGCGCACCGAGGGCGACTTCGTGGGGAGTGTCTACCCGGTTCTCGAAGCACTGGAAGAACAGGTCACCCTGCTCAAGCTGTTCAGCGAGATGCAGGTCGACGAGACCGGTGTGACCGCCCGCATTGGTCGCGAAAATGATGAGGCCCTGAAAGAAACCGCGGTGGTCACGAGCGCCTACCGCGTTGGCACCGATAGTTCCGCCAAACTCGGCGTACTCGGGCCCACCCGCATGGATTACTCGAACAACATGGCAGCAGTGCGCGCGGTAGCCCGCTACGTTTCGCGCTTGCTCGGTGAGGAATAAGTGTCAGACCACTACGAGGTGCTCGGAATCGACCGTCAGGCCAGCGCTGACGAGATCAAGAAGGCGTATCGCCGGCTGGCGCGTGAGTTGCACCCCGACGTCAACCCGAGCGCCGATGCGGCCGAGCGGTTCAAGCAGGTCACCCACGCCTACGACGTGCTGAGCGACCCGCAGCAGCGGCAGCAGTATGACCTGGGTGGGTCGGGCAGCTTTGGCGGAGCATCCGGATTCGGCGGCTTCGGCGACATCTTCGAAACCTTCTTCGGCGGGGGCCAGCAGCAGCGCGGCCCGCGCAGTCGCCGCGAGCGCGGACAAGATGCTCTCTTGCGCGTCGAGGTCGAACTCGACGAAATCGTTTTTGGCACGAGTCGCAAGATCGAAGTGGACACGGCCATTCTCTGTTCGACGTGTGAGGGTTCGTGCTGCTCGCCCGGAACCAGCCCGCAGAGCTGCGACATTTGCCGCGGCTCGGGCCAGATTCAGCGCACGGTGCGCAGCCTGCTCGGCAATGTCATGACGAGCAGCCCCTGCGGAACCTGCCGTGGCTA
>NZ_JANRKZ010000274.1:0-5219 GCF_033763155.1 Microcella sp. | reverse complement strand
CGTGCCCCATTGCTTCCAGATGAACGCCACGGCGTCCATGCGCAACACGTCGATGCCCTGGTTGGCGAGAAACAGCATCTCGCCCGCCATGGCCCGCATCACCGCGGGGTTGGAGTAGTTGAGATCCCACTGGAAGGTGTGGAAGGTCGCCCACACCCATCGCTCGGCCTCGGCGCGCGTGGGTACCGTTCCATCGGGGTTCGGAAACGGCACGAAGCTGCCCGGGTGGTCATCGGGAAAGATCTCGCGCACCGTCGCCTCGAAGGCGTCGGGCTGCTCGCGGCCGTCGAAGACCCAGTAGTAGTTCTCAAACTCTTTCTCGCCCGCGATGGCGCGGCGGGCCCACTCGTGCTCGTTCGACGTGTGATTGAAGATGAAGTCGAGCACGAGGGCGATGCCGTTGGCGCGCAGCTCGGCCGCGAGGCTCTGCAGTTGCGCCATGTCGCCGAGCGCCGGGTTCACCTCGCGGTAGCTCGAGACGGCGTAGCCGCCATCGCTGTTCTCGGCCGGGGCCTCGAAGAGCGGCATGAGGTGCAGGTAGGTCAGGCCCAGTTCTCTGAAATACGGGATGCGCGCGCGCACTCCCTCGAGATCGCCCGCGTAGCGGTCGACGTAACAGACGCCCCCCAGCATCTGATTCGACTGAAACCAGTTGGGGTCGGCCAGGCGCGCCGCATCGACCGCGCGCAGCTCGGCCGGGCGGTGTTGCCACGACTCGGCGAGCTGGGTGACGAAGGCGGCGAGCTCGGCATCGACCCGTTCTGAGCCATAGAGCTCAGTCATGAGCCCGTGGATGCGCGGCATTTCGGCCGACGTGCGCGCCACAAACTCTGCCCAGTCGGCAGGGTCTGTTTCTGGCTGTCGCGCGTCGTCGAGCGCGTGCATCCACGGGTGGGTCAGCAGCACGCGGCCCAGTCTAGGGTTCTATGCCACCGGTTGCACAGATATTGTCCAACTGGACAACTCGTGAGACCATAGAGGCATGCACACGACCGTTTTCGAGCGCAGTCGCCCCGATGCCCGCCTTATCGCCGAGAGCCTCGAGGGCTCGCGGCTGCAGCCCTTCTGGCTCGATGACCTGCCCGATCGCCCGGCGCAGCCCGCGCTCACCGGCCGTGAGACGGCCGACCTCGTCGTCGTGGGCGGTGGCTATACCGGACTCTGGACGGCGCTGCTCGCGAAACAGCGCGACCCCGACACCCGCGTCGTGTTGCTCGAGGGTAAGCGCATCGGCTGGGCGGCGAGCGGCCGTAACGGCGGCTTCGTCGAAGCCACGCTCACGCACGGCGCCAAGAATGGCGAAACGCGGTTCGCAGAGGAACTCGAGACGCTCGACCGCATGGGCATGCAGAACCTCGATGAGATTCAGGCCACGGTCGAGGCCCAGGGCTGGGCCGTCGACTTCGAGCGCGTCGGATCCTTCGCCGTCGCGACCGAGACCTACCAGGTGGCCGAGCTCGAAGCCGCGCACGACGGCGAGCACGAGCTGTTCTACGACGCCGCCGCGATGCGCGCGCAGATCAACTCGCCCACCTATGAGGGCGGGCTGTGGTCGACGCGCGATACGGCGCTCGTGCATCCCGCCAAGCTCGCGATGGCTCTGATGCAGGCGTGCCTCGATGCCGGCGTCGAGATCTTCGAGTCGAGCCCCGTCGCCGACCTCAGCGCCGAGCGCGATGCCGTGACGCTCACGGTGCGCGGCGGCGGCAGCGTGCGTGCCGCGCGGGTGGCGCTCGCGACCAACGCGTTTCCGTCACTGCTCAAGCGTTTTCGCCTGCACACCGTGCCGGTCTACGACTACGTGCTCATGACCGAACCGCTGACGGATGCGCAGCTCGCGTCAATCGGCTGGCAGGGTCGCCAGGGCGTGGCCGACAGCGCCAACCAGTTTCACTACTACCGCCTGAGTGCCGACAACCGCATCTTGTGGGGTGGATACGACGCGATCTACCACTTCGGCGGGCGCATCCGCCCCGAGTACGACGACCGTCGCGAGTCGTTCGAAACGCTCGCGAGCCACTTCTTCACGACCTTCCCGCAGCTCGAAGGCGTGCGGTTCACGCACCGCTGGGCGGGCGTGATCGACACGTGCAGCCGCTTCTGCGCCTTTCACGCGACCGTGCACCAGGGTCGCGTGGCCTACTCGGCGGGCTTCACGGGGCTGGGGGTTGCGGCGACGCGCTTCGCGGCGAACGTCATGCTCGACCAGCTCGCGGGCGAGACGACCGAGCGCACCTCGCTCGAGATGGTGCGCAGCATGCCGCTGCCGTTTCCGCCCGAGCCCGCGACCTACCCGGCCGTGCAGTCGGTGCGCTGGGCGCTCGACCGCGCAGATCACAATTCGGGAAAGAGAAATGTGTTTTTGCGCACGCTCGACGCTGTGGGTCTAGGGTTCGATTCGTGACTCTTCCCCTCGACGCAGCCACCGTGCTGCAGGCCCTCGAGCTTGAGCTCGAGCACGAGCCCGTTGACGCCGCTCAGGTCGTCGAGGGCTCGCCCACGACGGGCATCGCAGCGCTCACCGAACTCGACGAGTGGGAGGTGGGGGTGTGGGAGATCACGCCCGGCACCGTCACCGACGTTGAGGTCGAAGAAGTGTTCATCGTGTTGCGCGGTCACGCGATTCTGCGCCGCGGCGACGGCACCGAGGTCGAGCTCTCGCCCGGCAGTGTCGGTCGCCTCGACGACGGCGAAGAAACCGAGTGGCGCGTGCTCGAGACGCTGCGCAAGATCTATATCGCGTAGCGCCTCGAACACACAGGCCGCTAGAAGGTGCTGTCGCCGCGAATGACCACGTCGCTGCCGCCGTCAACGAACACGACCTGCCCGCACAAGTGCGAGTTGTCGACGCTCGTGAGGTAGCCGATGAGGTTCGCCACGACGGCAGGCTCGGCGATGCCGTTGAGCGGCATCGGCACCATTTCGAGAATCGCCTTGGTCGACTCTTCCGTCGCCGTGTAGGCGTCGGTCATCGGTGTGCGGATGATGCCCGGGGCCACGGCGTTGAGCGGAATGTTCGCCCCGGCCCAGTCGGAAGTCGCCGCATTGCGACGAATCCACCGCACGAGAGCGCGCTTGGTTGAGCCATAGATCAACCCGCCGGCGCCCGCGTCGAGCAACTGCTGGGCGCGGTGCAGAGCGGCCGGCTCGTCATGCGCGAGGCACGCGTCGACGAGCTCGTCGTCGACCGGAAAGAGCGAGGCCATGGATGCCGTGGCCACCGCGCGCGGAGCATCCGACCCGCTCAACAGCGGCCGCAGCCCCTCAAGCGTCGCCAGGGCGCCAAAGTAGTTCACGGCAACCGTGGCAGTGGACTCGGTCGCGAGCCCCGCGTTGGCGACGACCGCGTCGAGCCGCCCTCCGCTGAGCTCGGTGGCCTGAGAGACGAGAGCCGCTCGGCCCTCGTGGGTCGTGAGGTCGACCGTGATGTCGGCGTCGTGCAGATCAACACCGATAACGCGATGGCCCTGACCCGTGAGCAGTGCGGCAGTCGCGGCTCCGATGCCGCTCGCTGCACCCGTGACGAGGTATGTGCGAGTCATGATGACTCCTTTCGATCGGTAGTGCCCTCAGGGTCTCGCTGGCGCGGCTTGGCCGACAGAGTCGAACGTCCTGCCCTCGTAGAATCGAAACATGCGCATCCACGTGGCAACCGATCACGCCGGCCTCGAGTTCAGCCAGACGGTGCGTGAACACGTCGCCGCGCAGGGGCACGAGGTGCACGATCACGGTCCGCAGGTCTACGACGCGCTCGATGACTACCCGAGCTTTTGCATCAACGCCGCACGCGCGGTCGCGCGTGATCAGGCCGCGGGCATCGAGGCGCTGGGCATCGTCTTTGGTGGGTCGGGCAATGGTGAGCAGATTGCGGCCAACAAGGTGCAGGGCATCCGTGCCGCCCTCGTCTGGAGCGACGCGACGGCCCAGCTCGCGCGCGAACACAACGACGCCAACGTCATCGCGATCGGTGCGCGCCAGCACTCGGTCGACGAAGCCCTGCGGTTCATCGACCTCTTCATCAGCACGCCGTTTCCGGGCGACGAACGGCACGTGCGGCGCATCGCGCAACTCGCCGAGTATGAAACCACCGGCACGATCGCCGGGCACGAGATCGTCTAGCGGTGCCCGAGGGCCATTCGGTTCATCGCATCGCGCGGCAGTTTGCGCGGCACTTCGTCGGCTCGACGATCATCGCGAGTTCGCCCCAGGGCCGCTTCACTGAGGGTGCCGCGCTGCTGAACGGTCGCACGATGACCGACGCGAAGGCCGTCGGCAAGCAGATGTTTCTCGAGTTCGACTCTGCCCTCTGGTTGCGCGTGCACCTCGGCATCTATGGCGCCTGGGATTTCGCGGGCGCGGTCGCCACAGCGACCGCGCGCACAGTGCAGAGCGAGTTAGCGGCGGCGAGCGGTGCGGTAGGCCGGGATTACTCGGGTCTGATGAATGGGCGCATGGGTCAGACCAACCAGCGCGGCACCGACCTCGATGCGGCGGCCGCCTACACGGCGACGGATGCTCGCTCAACCGTCGTCGGCGAACACGAGGCATCCCTCTCATCGATCGGGGCTCCCCGGCGCACGCGCTTGCGCATGGCCGAGGCAGAGAGCGAGAGCGCCATGGACGATGCGGCGCTTGAGGGTTTTCCGCCCGAGCCCGTGGGTCAAGTGCGCGTGCGGTTGCTCACCGAGCGCGCGGTCGCTGATTTGCGCGGGCCAACCGCGTGCGAGGTGCTCGACGCGGCGGCGGTGCAGGGCGTCATCGACGCGCTCGGACCCGACCCGCTCGTGGACGACGCCGACGCGGGGGAGGAGCGCATGCTCGCGCGCATCCGTGGTCGACGCGTTCCGATCGGGCTGCTGCTCATGGACCAGTCGGTCGTGTGCGGAATCGGCAATGTCTATCGCGCCGAGATTCTGTTTCGCGCGCGCCTCGACCCGCACACGCTCGGCGCGGCGCTGCCCGACGACGTGATTCGTGCGCTCTGGCGTGACTGGGTGTACCTGCTGGGCGTGGGTGTTGAGACGGGCCAGATGCTCACGATGGATGGTCTCGACGAAGAAGCGCAACGCGCAGCCCTGCGCAACCGGGCCGATCGCCACTGGGTCTACAAGCGCGAGGGCTTGCCGTGCCGCATCTGCCGCACGAACATTGCCCTCGAGGTTGCCGCGGGCCGCAAGCTCTACTGGTGCCCGAATTGCCAGCAGTAAGAGAGGTCACCG
>NZ_JANRKZ010000273.1:0-3124 GCF_033763155.1 Microcella sp. | reverse complement strand
GGTGTCTGTCGCGCACTACCCTGCCCTTGCTGGATCGCTTCCCTGGAAGACTCAGCACAAACATGGCTCCTCGCCGTCTGTCGCCGGTCCCTCCACCCGTCTTGCAGTGGCGGCAGCGGCGGCGCCCACAGGTTTTACCGGCAACCGCATGACGAAAGGCAACCCCTCGATCCACCAATCATGACGCGAGACTGAACTCGAAGGGGCGGACCGCCTTGGCCCCAGCGCCCTCCACCTCGAGACGCAGTGGAGCGACTCGCGCGATGGTGTCTTGCAGTACGTACGTATCCGCTCGCCCGACCGTGCCCCTTGACGGTGGAGTCCGCGCCTGACTGGCGACGGGTCAGCCCGCTTCGCTCTGCGCGCGCTTCCACGCGTCGGGCAAGAGTGCCCGCGCCTCGTGGTGCGAGAGCCCGCTCGAGCGTGCGATCTTCGGCAACACGTCGCGCAGGTACGCGAGCGGATCGACATCGGCGAGGGCGCAGCACGCCAGGATCGTGAAGGCGACGGCGGCACGGCGCGCGCCATCGTGGGATCCCGCAAACAGCATGTTGCGGCGCACGATTGCTGGGCGGCGGTGGAGCCGTTCGACGATCCCGTTGTCGATGGGGAGCGTGCCGTCGTCGAGGAATCGCGTCAGCGCGATGCGGTGGTTGTGCAAGTAACGCATCGCCTCGCCGAGCTTCGACGCAGGTGGCTCGACGGGTCGGTGCTGATCCACCCATTCGAGCAGCTGTTCGTAGACGGGGCGGCTGCGAGTTCGCCTCGCCGCCAAGCGATCGGCGGGGTTCGCGTCGGTCACCGACTCCTCGACGTCGTAGATGGTCTTGTACGCCTTGAGGACGATGGCCGCGCGTGCGTCCCCGGCCTCGAGCGCCTTCACGAAGTACCGGCGCGCGTGCATGTTGCAGCCGATCTCGATCAGGTCGTCGCGCTTGAAGCTCTCGTCGAAGAGGTTCGAGGCATCGGCGCACACCGGGCCTTGCCGTAGCAGCAGCACTTGCTCGGGGCCGAGTTCGCCGACTCGCGCGCCGACCTTGCGCCCGGTCGACGTGTACAGGTACATCGCGAGACCGTCGCCCGCGTAGCACCACAGCGCGCCGAGCTGCACCTGGTGCCCCGTCTCCTTGTCGCGGACGGGAATGCTCGTGCCGTCGACGTGCATCACCGACGACGTCAGCACGCACGCTGTCGCGGCGCGTTCGAGCGGCCGAAGCAGGTCGGTGCCCCAGAGGATCTGATCCGACATCGTCGCACTCGGCATCTCGAGTCCGAGCCCGGCAAGGCGCTCGCCCGTGCGATGGAGCGGAAGACCGTCGCGGTACTTGTCGACGATCATCTGCGCGACGAGGGCCGAGCCATAGGCGCCGCCCGCCACCACCTTGTCGCCCATCGGCGCGCGGACGACGTGCCCGTCGCAAGCGTCGCACGCGAGCACCTCGCGCTGATCGAGTCGCACGACGATCTCGGCCGGGATCAGCTCGATCACCTCGGTCGTCTCCGTCGCGATGCAGCGCCGCGCACCGCCGCAGCCCGGGCACGGTCGCTCTGCCTCGGGGACCTTGAGCGGATTGTCGACGCGACGAAGATGCGCCGGAGCGGGCCGACGCACCGGAGGTTGCTTCGCCGGCTTCTCGGGCACCGGCCGCCCCGCGTTCTCGTCCGCGGCCTTCTCCAGCGCCTCGGTCGCCGTCTTCAGATCGCTCTGGGCATGCCGGCGCAGGACGTCGAGGAAGATGTCGAGCTGCTCGCTCGGTGTGCGCTCGCTCTTGCTACCCGACCGGCTGCGCGACAGCGCGAGCAGTCGTTCGAGCTGCGCGTTGCGCGCGACCAACTGGTCGACGATGGCCAGCGCCTGGTCCACGTTGGGGTGATCGGCGAGCAACGTGCGCAGCACCTCGAGTGGCTCGCCGCGAAGCTCCTGCGCCTCAGCGCTGTTGGGGTCTCGTCGCTTCGCGCTCACGGCTGCAACAAAAGGCTTCGGCCCCTCGTCGTCAAGGGGCCGAGCCTCACTTTCTGCGTTCGGTCATCGAAGTCTACGCGTCGGTCGGCGCCGGCAAGGGTGGACTCCACCGCGCGGACGCTGCCGTCTGCGATTCCACCAGGCCCTCGAGCAGCGCCGAGAGCTCGTGCACGTCGATCTCGACGCCGCCCCGGCCCGACACCACCTTCGCCGGAAACTGGAACCGCCCGCGCTCGAGCCGCTTGTGAAGGATGGCGAACCCGCCCCGGGTCCACATCAGGATCTTCGTCTGCGTCGCCCGACGGTTGACGAAGATGAACAGGTGACCCGACAGCGGGTCGCGCCCGAGCACTGAGCGCACCTCGTTCGAGAGGCCCTCGAACGACTTGCGGAGGTTGCACGGCTCTACCGCGGCGTAGATTCGAACCGCGCGCGGAAGCATGATCATCGCGTCGCTCCGTTTAGCGCGAACACCAGCGCCGCGACCCACGACGTCGGAACTCGTGACGGGTCATCGACCTCGATCCGAACTTCTCCAACGCGAACGCTCACCGCCGAGCCGCCGAACGACACCAGGGGCGCTGCCGTCACTGTCACCGGCAGCAGCGACGTCGTCGCCGTGACCCCCTCCGCCGACACGCGCGTGCGCCACCACGACAACCGCTGGGTACTGAGCGCGTGCCGCCGCGCGAAGCCGCTGAGCGACTCGCCGCTCTCGGCCCAGTGCGCCAGAGCCGACCGAGCGTCGTCCTCGTCCCAGTGCCGCCCGTCCCGAGCCTTCTGCTTCCAGATCGGTTCCTTCATCGTGCCTCCTCGCGCTCTCTTGCGCGACGGCAGACTCGATCACGCCGCAATCCTCAGGCAGGGTACCGACCGGCGAGTAGATACGGCTCGGCATCGGACGCCGCGGGGGCGTGGCACGCGGCCAACACCAAGAACCCCGCCGCGCAAATGAGATCGCGAACCATAGCGGATGCCTGCATGCCTCCCATGTTGCGTGCGTTGCCATTCCCGGTCTACGAGCGCGGGTGCACCCGATCGACCATTGAGTTGACGGCCCGCGACGTCGGCACATTGGCTGCGCCGTGAAGGCGGCGGTTGGCGTGCCGAAACGCCCCCCCCGCCAAAAGCATCGGATGGTGGCGCTCGCGCCCTCCGAGG
>NZ_JANRKZ010000272.1:0-3458 GCF_033763155.1 Microcella sp. | reverse complement strand
CGGCCTCGGTGTCGGGCTCGGCCTCGGCATCGGGCTCGGCCTCGGGCTCGGCATCGGCAACGGCGTCGGCGGCGGTGTCGGGCTCGGCGTCGGTGTCGGGCTCGGCGGCGGTGTCGGGCTCGGCCTCGGTGTCGGGCTCGGCCTCGGCATCGGGCTCCGCCTCGGGCTCGGCCTCGGCAACGGCGTCGACGGCGGTGTCGGGCTCGGCGTCGGTGTCGGGCTCGGCATCGGCGTCGGCGGTGGCGGCGGTGGCGGCCGCGGCCTCGGCGACCGCGTCGGCCGGCGCAACTTACTCCGGGATCGACGGGCCGCCCTTCGCGACCGCACGCTTGAACGCGGGCCGCTCCTGCATCCGCTTCGCGAGCTCGCGGATCTTGGGCGAGACGTCCATGTGCCCGAGGCGCGAAGCGATCGCCTCGACGGCATAGCTCATCTGGATATCGGCGGCGGTCAGCTCGGCGCCCGCGAACCAGGTGTGCTTCGCGAGATGATCGCCCAGGAACTTTAGATGGCGCGTGAGGTTCGGTGCGACGAAGTCGGCGTTAACCTTGTCCGCGATCTTGCGTGCGATGGGCTTCACGAAGAACGGCACCGGCGCGGTGCGCACGCGGTCGAAGATCAACGTGAGGAGGAGGTACGGCATCAGCGAGCCCTCCGCATAGCGCATGAAGTAGCGGTAGTGGCGGAACTCGGCCGTGTTGGCCGGCGGCACGAGGCGGCCGTTGCCGTAGGTCTCGACGATGTACTCGAGGATCGCGCCCGACTCGGCGACGGTGACATCGCCGTCGGTGATCACGGGCGACTTGCCGAGGGGATGGATCTTCTGCAGCTCTGGCGGCGCGAGCAGCGTTTTCGGCTCGCGCTCGTACTTCACGAGCTCGTAAGGAACCTCGAGCTCTTCGAGGAGCCAGAGCACGCGCTGAGAGCGAGATTTGTTGAGGTGATGGACCGTGATCACGCTCGCGGTTATACGCGTCTCAGTTGCTTGCAGGCGCGTGCCTACCGGGGGAGGATTCGCGCATGCGCAATCTACGAGGCGTTCACGCGCTGCTCGTGGCGGTCGTCATCGGCGGTTCAGGTTGTTCGATGATCATGCCGGCTGCGAAGCAGGAACCCTTCCCAGTCATGAACGTCACCGCGACGCGGCCACCTCCGGGGCCCGACAAGGTGATCCTCACACCGTCGAACATCGCGATCACCGACAAGGTGCAGTTCGAGACCGGCAAGGCTGATCTCAAGCCCGTCTCCTACCCGCTCCTCGACGAAGTCGTGGCCGTGATGAAGGCGAATGACCAGATCGAGGTCGTGCAGGTCGAGGGTCACACCGACGCGACGGGTCCGGCAGACGTCAACCGCAAGCTCTCGCAAGCGCGCGCCGAGTCGGTGGTGAAGTACATCGCCAGCAAGGGCATCAAGAAGGAACGGCTGACCGCGAAGGGCTTTGGCCCCGACGTGCCGGTCGCCGACAACGAGACCGACGTCGGCCGCGAAGCGAACCGTCGCGTCGAGTTCAACATCATCAAGCAGGGCCCCATCAAGACGCTGGTGAAAGATGAATAAGCTCCTCCTATCCCTCGCCGTGTTCGGCGCCGTCGGCTGTAAGACCGGCGCGGACCCCGCGATCCGCACGAACATCTCGGCGCAGTTGCAAAGCGCGCAGGCACCGATTCAGGCCTGCTACCAGAAGTCGCTGACCACCAACCGCAAGCTCCGCGGCATGTACGTCGTGCAGCTTGCGGTCGCCGGCGATACCGGGCAGTTCCAGGAGATCGTGCTGCGCCGCGACGAGCCGCAGGATGCGGTGCTCCGGTTCTGCGTCACGCAGGCGCTCGCGAAGCTCAAGCTCGACAAGCCGCCCGGCAAGCGCGTCGAGGTCGAGAGCGTGCCGATCAAGTTCGAATGGGCGAACCCGTAGTGGCCAAGATCCCAACGCGCTCCCCGACCGACGAGGAAGTGCCGATGGCACGCCTGTCCTCGATGGGCCTCGAGCTCGAGGAGGTTGCCGAAGACGAGCAGGTCACCATCGCCGCGATCGTCGCGCTCGCGGAAGATCGTGGCCGGCCGCCGGGGCATTACCTCGCCGCCATTCCGCTCGCGACCGAGCTGCGCGTGGCCAGCGACGCGTCGCTCGAGCTGCGCGTCTGCGCGGGCAACTGCCAGAAGTACGGCGCGCTCGGCCTGCTCGATCACCTGGTCGAGAAGGTCCAGCGCGACCCATCGTTCGCGATCGTGCCGGTCACCTGCCTCGATCGTTGCGACCACGCCCCCGCGTGCGAGCTCCGCGGCGGGCACGGGCAGCTGGTCGTCGCACCGGCCACACCCGCCGCGCTCGACGAGGCGCTGGCTCAGCTGACGTCGTAGCAGGCCCACGTCGCACCCCGTCGCAGCGCATGCGGCACCGCCCCGACTGGCCGCTCCGTCGGGATGGCGCTAGCCTCGCGATCACGCGATGTTGCGCCTCTCGAAGGTCAATAAGTACTACCGGGTCGGCAACCACTCGCTGCACGTGCTGCGCGATGTCGACTTCCAGGTCGACGATGGCGAGTTCGTCGCGATCATGGGCGCGTCGGGCTCCGGCAAATCGACGCTGCTCAACATCCTCGGCATCCTCGACGATTACGACTCGGGCGAATACCGCCTCGGCAACACGGTCATCAAGAGCCTGTCCGAAAAGCGCGCCGCCGAGTATCGCAACAAGCTCATCGGGTTCGTGTTCCAGTCGTTCAACCTGCTGCCGTTCAAGACGGCGCTCGAGAACGTCGCCCTGCCCCTCTACTACCAGGGCGTCACTCGGCGAAAGCGCAACATGATCGCCGCGCAGTATCTCGAGCGCGTCGGCCTCCGCGACTGGGCCGAGCACGTGCCCGCGGAGATGTCGGGCGGCCAGAAACAGCGCGTCGCGATCGCGCGGGCGTTGATCGCGAAGCCGCAGCTCATCCTCGCCGACGAGCCGACGGGCGCGCTCGACAGCACGACGAGCCGCCAGATCATGGACCTGATGACCGAGATCCATCGCCAGGGCATCACGGTCCTGGTCGTCACGCACGACCCCGAGGTCGCGGCGCGCTGTCAGCGCACGATCCGCCTGCGCGACGGCAAGGTCGTCGACGACAACGAAACGCCGGCGGCCGCGGCAGGAGCGCATTAGCGCCCATGGGCATCGCGGCGCTCAAGTTGCTCGGGCTCCTGCTCGGGCTCGCGCTGGTGATCACCCTCGTGGTGACGCTGATCATCGTGATCATCGCGTGCGTGCACATGGGCCTTATCGCGCTCGTGCAGTGGCGCGACCTGGTGTCGCTCGATCGCTGGGCCGAGGTGCTCGACACGATCCGCCGCAACAAGCTGCGCACCGCGCTCACGACCATCAGCGTCGCGTGGGGCATCTTCGTGCTGGTCGTGCTGCTCGGCCTCGGGCGAGGGCTCGACCAGGGCGCACGCCACGAGTTCGCGCGGCAGGC
>NZ_JANRKZ010000271.1:0-15916 GCF_033763155.1 Microcella sp. | reverse complement strand
GGGGTGGCCGGGCGGGCGGCGGTCCACGAGGCCGGCTACCCGTGGGAATGTGTGGCGCAACGCTGACGGGCCGCGCCCCCCCGGCCTCCCCCCTTCTGCGTTATGCCTGACTTATCGCTGTGCGCTCACGATCACGCGACGGCGCACAATCAGGAGTGCGGCCCCCGTGCCCAGCAGAGCGGCCGCAAGGCCACCCATGAGCAGGTTCTCGTCGATCCCGACGCCGGTTGCGGCGAGCTCCGGCGCTCCGGCGGGTTGCCAGTTGCCGACGATCACACCGGTAGGGATGCCGCGCGTCAAGCGACCGTTGAATGTCGCGAACTCGGCCATGAACTGTGCGGGGGTGTCGGTGAATGAGTTTGCCGGGGAAAGAGCGGCCGCGCTCACGCTCGAGGGGTCGGGTGGATCAATAATGACCGGCGCAGGAACCTGCATCTTGTGGAAGAAAGCCAGAGCAATCGTTTCACCCGCGGCAATCGAGCGTCCGTCACTCGGAAGGAGCGTCACCGATGCGCGGTCAAATCCACTGTGTTCAGAGGTCGAGCCCGTGAAAGGCTGCCCGCCGATTCCCCACGCCACTCCAGCGTTGAGCGACGTCGGGTCGTTGATCCCCTGGTTGAAAGACCAGACATCGGGGTTCGCCAAGAACCCGTCCCCTGCCCCTGTGTCTTGCACGACATCGGGTTCAGTGCTGCGCACGTGGCCCACGCTGCTGCCGTAGTTCCAGGCGTAGTAGTAGCCGAGAACCACAGGATCGGATGTCGTATTCGTAATCAGGTAGGTGATGCGGGCGAGATCACCGGGAGCGAGCACCCTGACTTCCGAGGTCACCGAGAGTCCCCAATCGGTCGTCGTTGTGTCGTTACAACTGACGACCTGGTCATCGCCGACCGGCGTGAGGGTGGACGTAACGCAGGCCACGGTGACCGCGGAGGGGCTGGTGACGGGTTCGATAGTGGCGGATGCGTTCGCAAAGCCGATGAAGGTGGGGCCAAGAAGCATGAGCTCAGAACCCGCCCACGCGTTTGCAACCGAGACCAAGCCATCTGAATACGAGCCTTCGCTCACACCCCACTCGCCGTTGCCCGCGGCGATGTACCAACTCCACGGCGGGCTGTCGACGTACTGTCCCGAGCCGTTGGCCAGTGCTGGCGCAGCGACGAGCGAGAGGGCGCCCGTCAGGGCGGCGAGAGAAAGAACGCGGGACGAGCGGCGCATGGCAGACCTCGATGGTCGAACAACAGGGGGCACTCACACTGTACGGGGTTGTTCGCTGACGGGTGACCCCCGTTCTCTAGATACCCCAGAGGGGTATTGCTACACTGCTCGCGTGACGACTTCACCCGCACCGACCAGCGACCTTCAGCTGGAGCTCACGGGAATGACCTGCGCGTCGTGCGCCAACCGCATCGAGCGCAGCCTCAACAAGGTGCCGGGCGTCGAAGCGACTGTCAATTACGCGACCGAGAAAGCGACGATCCGAGTGCTCGACGAGGGCGGAGCGCTCGATGCCGACGTGCTCGTCGCGGCCGTGGAGAAGGCCGGGTATGGGGCGACTGTGGTGGTTCCGCGGGACGAGCGCGCAGCATCCGTCGCCCCGTTGGCCGCACCGGTCGACGAGCTTGCGCCCCTGCGGCAGCGGCTCATCATCTCGGCCGTGCTGACGGCGCCCGTGCTCGTGCTCTCGATGATTCCGGCGCTGCAGTTCACCAACTGGCAGTGGTTCGTGCTCACGCTGGCGTCGCCCGTGGCGGTGTGGGGGGCGTGGCCGTTTCACCGCGCCGCGCTGCACAACGCGCGCCGGCTAATCGCGAGCATGGACACCCTCATTTCGGTGGGGGTGAGCGCGGCGTATCTGTGGAGCCTCTACGCGCTGTTCTTCGGAGAAGCCGGCATGCCCGGCATGACGATGACGCTGCAATTGCTCGGGCGGCCCGAAGAGGGTGCCCACGAGATCTATCTCGAGGTGGCTTCGGCGGTGACCGTCTTCATCTTGCTCGGGCGATACCTCGAGGCACGGGCTAAGCGCTCGTCGAGTGAGGCCCTCAACGCCCTGCTCGATCTCGCCGCCCGTGACGCGGCGGTGCTGCGTGACGGCGTCGAAGTGCGCGTTCCGGTGGGGCAACTGCAGCTCAACGATCGCTTCGTCGTGCGCCCCGGCGAAACCATCGCGACCGATGGTGTCGTCATCGAGGGCACGTCGAGCGTTGACCAGTCGCTGCTCACGGGTGAGCCCGTGCCGGTTGATGTTGAGATCGACAGTCGCGTCGTCGGCGGCACGATCAACGTGGGCGGGCGTCTCGTCGTTGAGGCCTCGCGCATCGGTGCCGACACCGAACTCGCGCGCATGGGCCGTCTCGTCGAAGAAGCGCAAACGGGCAAGGCCGAGGTGCAACGCCTGGCCGACCGCGTCTCGGGCGTCTTTGTGCCCATCGTCTTCGCGCTCGCTGTGCTGACGTTGTTGGGGTGGATGCTCATCGACGGCTCAATCGAAATCGCGTTCACGGCAGCCGTCGCGACGCTCATCATCGCGTGCCCCTGTGCGCTCGGGCTCGCAACCCCCACCGCGTTGCTCGTCGGCACCGGGCGCGGCGCACAACTGGGCATTCTCATCCGCGGACCGCAGGTGCTCGAGCGCACGCGCCGCATCGACACGATCGTGCTCGACAAGACCGGAACGGTCACGACAGGCGAGCTCGCCGTCACCGCGGTTCTCGCGCAGCCGGGCGTCGACGGCGACCGGATGCTCGCACTCGCCGCCGCGGCAGAAGACGGGTCAGAGCATCCGCTCGCCCGGGCCGTCGTGGCGCACGCTCGCCAGGCTGGCGTGACACTGCCCACCGCCGAGGGATTCACCGCCCACGCGGGTGCTGGCGTCACCGCCGTCGTGGAGGGGCACGCTCTCGCGATCGGTCGTGCAGCGTGGTTGCGCGAGGAGTGGGCGATCGAGGTCGACGCGACACTCATCGCTGAGCACGAGGCTGCGGGCGCCACGCCGATTGTCGTCGCGATCGATGGAACGGTGGCGGGGGTCATCGTGCTCGCCGACACGCTCAAGCCGACATCGGCACTCGCGATCGAGCGACTGCGGGCACTCGGGCTCGACCCCGTGCTGCTGACGGGCGACAACGAGGGTGCGGCCGAAGCGGTGGGGGCGGCGCTCGGCATTGATGATGTGCGCGCGGGCGTGACCCCGGCCGGCAAACTCGAGGTCATTCGCCAGTTGCAGGCCGATGGTCATGTCGTGGCGATGGTCGGCGACGGTGTCAACGACGCGGCGGCGCTCGCCGCGGCCGACCTCGGCATCGCGATGGGCGGCGGAACCGATGCGGCCATGGCGGCGTCAGACCTCACCGTCGTGAGCGGCGATCTGCTCGTGGTCGTCGACGCCATTCGGCTCGCGCGCCGCACGCTGCGAACAATTATCGGCAACCTGTTCTGGGCGTTCGGTTACAACGTCGCCGCGATTCCGATCGCGATGCTCGGCTTGCTCAACCCGCTGCTCGCCGGGCTCGCGATGGCGTTCTCGAGTGTGTTCGTTGTGACGAACTCGCTGCGATTGCGCGGCTTTAGGCCTCAGGCGCGGTAGTCGAGGTTAGTCCGTCGCGCGAGAGCGCACGCGCGGCAGACCCAGCGACACGGGCAGGCGCAACTCGCCCACCGCGCCGACGGGCACCACGGGCGACGCCGGGGCTACGGGCGGCACGGGTTGGTAGGTCGAGCCGAGCGCGGGGCGGGCATCCGTCTCGCCACGATTCGGCCACATCGCGAACGCGCGCTCGGCCTGCGCGGTGATCGTGAGCGAGGGGTTCACGCCGAGGTTGGCTGAGATGGCCGCGCCGTCGACGACGTGCAGACCCTCGTGGCCAAAGAGCCGGTGGTACGGGTCGACCACGCCCGTGTCGGCAGAGTCGCCGATGGGGCAGCCGCCCAAGAAGTGCGCCGTCATGGGCACGTCAAAAACCTCGCTGATGCCCGACTGCCCGTAGCCGTTCATGTGCTTGGCCATGAGCTCGTAGGTCTCGTTGGCCTGCGGAATGAACGTGGGGTTCGGTTCACCGTGTCCCTGAGTCGACCGCAGACGGAAGCCGCCGAACACCCCGCGCCCGGCGCGCACCGTGAGCGAGTTGTCGCGGTTCTGCATGACGAGGCCCACGATCGAGCGGCGGCTCCAGCTGCCGATTCCGAAAATCATCGAGAAGACGCGCCCGGGGTGGCGCAGCATCTGGCCGATCCACAGCAGCCAACGCGGCGTGCGCCGACCGCCCGGTACGGCGATGGTGGCCAGCAGCGCGAGGGCGTTCGAGCCGTGGCCATAGCGACAGGGCTCGACGTGGGTGTGGTCGTCGGGGTGAATCGACGAGGTGATGGCGACGCCCTGCGTCATGTCGACCCCGCGTGAGTGGCGCAGGGCGGTGGATGCCCCGCCCAACGCCTCGGAATTCGTGCGCGTCAGTTCTCCCAACCGCTCAGAGATGCCCGGCAGGTGGCCCTCGGCCTTCATGCGGTGCAGCAACTGCTGTGTGCCCCACGCACCCGCGGCGATGACGACCTGGTCGGCCGTGAGCGTGCGTTCACTGCGGCGGCCCTTTCCGGTGCGACGCGTGGTGATCGTGTAGCCGCCACCCGCGAGCGGAGCGACGCGCGTCACGGTCGTGAGGGGCTGCACGACGGCACCGGCTGACTCGGCGAGGTGTAGATAGTTCTTGACGAGCGTGTTCTTGGCGTTGTGCCGGCAGCCCGTCATGCATTCGCCGCACTCGATGCAGCCTCGCCGCGCGGGGCCGGCCCCGCCGAAGTAGGGGTCGGGCGCTTCGACGCCGGCGCCCGCACCGAAATACACGCCGACGGGCGTGAGGTGAAAACTCTCGGGCACGCCCATGTCGGCCGCGACCTTGTGCATGATCTCGTCGGCGGGCGTGATCGTGGGGTTGAGCGTCACCCCGAGCATGCGCGACGCCTGGTCGTAGTAAGCGTCGAGCTCGGCCTTCCAATCGGTGATGTGCGCCCACTGACGGTCGGTGAAGAACGCATCGCTCGCCGGTCGGTAGAGCGTGTTGGCATAGACGAGCGAGCCGCCGCCGACCCCCGCCCCGGCGAGAATCATGACGTCATCGAGCAGGTGAATGCGCTGAATGCCGAGCAGCCCGAGAGCGGGAGCCCAGAAGAACTTCTTCAGGCTCCACGATGTCGTGGCGAACTCATCGTCGGCAAAGCGGCGGCCGGCCTCGAGCACCGTGACCGAATAGCCCTTCTCGACCAGCCGAAGGGCCGCCACCGAGCCGCCGAACCCCGAGCCCACAACGACGACATCACGGTGTTCGACGTGGCCGCTCATGATCAGCCCTTCCGGTAGCTGGCGATGGCCGCGGCACCGATTGGGGCCGCGATGACCCACGAGTCGATTCCGGCAAACCGGGTGAGGCGACGAGCGGTGACGTGCGCGGTGGTGTTGCCGACATACCACAGCGGCGTCGGCGAGGGCTTCCAGACACCCGATCCGACGGTGCGCTCAATGTGCGCGGGGTCAAGCAACAGCGCGTTGTGCACGACCCCGATGCCACTGCCGATGTCGGCGAGCGTGTGACCCGGAAAGGCTCCCCAGCTGCCGCCGGGCATGCCGAAGATTGTGCCTGTCCACGCGTTGATGCCGACCGTGCCGTAGCGCAGCTCGGCCACGGCACGGTCGAACCGGTCGCCGAGCGCGTCACGCGTGCGGGGATGGATGTGGATGCCCGCGCTGAGCGTGCCCGCGAGACGCTCATTCGCGAACGCGACCGCAGCATCCAGATAGTCACCCGGTTCACGCGTGCCGGGCAGCCGCACAATGCCGAGCGTCGGGCCGAATGCTTCGACCGTGAAGAGGTGTTCGTCGGCCTTCTCAGAATCGAGGTGGTCAACGAGCGTGCGCGGCGCATTGGGGTCACCCCCGAGCACGGCCGCATCGGGGTGCATCGTCACGACGGCGAGTTGGCGACTGGATGCGCCCGGGTAATACGCCGGTCGCTCGGGCGCGGCGATGAGCTCGGCCCGCAGGGCCTCAACAAATTCGTCGGCGCGCTGCCACGCGGCGGGGATTACGACGATCTGCGTGGCCACGCAGTTGAAGCCGCTGTTGTGCAGTCGTTGCGTGGCGATGTTGCGGGCGACGTCCGTGACGTTCTCGCTCGTCCAGCCGTCTTCGGGCACGACGATCGCCGGGCCGACGCCGCCGAGTTCGCTCGTGATGGGTTTGCTCAACAGGGGAGTGCCCGCGGCGCGGCGCTTCTCGGCATCGACATCGGTGCCCCACACGATCGCGTCGTGCGTGTGCCGGCTGCCCGTCATGTGCACGGCATCGATCGACTCGTGGTGGATGAGAGCCGCACCCACTTCGGGGCCACCCTCGACGAACTGCACGACGCCGAGCTCAACGAGAGGGGCGAACGCCTGCTTCATGGCTTCGGCGAGCGATGCGTTGACCGGGTTGAACTTCACCATGACGGCCGAGGCCTCGGCATAGAGCACCGTGAGCACGTCGAGCGCGGGAATTCCCGTGATGTTTCCCGCACCCAACACGAGCGTGACGCGCGGCTGGCGGTTCGGGTCGCGAAGCGCGCGGGCGACTCCGCGGCGCGCTTCGTCGAGCGTGATGCCGGGGCGCAACCAGAGCCGCGCCTCATAGCCCTGCAGCACGACGTCTTTCGTCAGGTAGGGAAAGATTTTGAGGGTCGTGCGGCCGCCCGGCGCGGTGCCGAGTTCGACCTCATCGATGGGCGAGCGGCCCTTCTCGATGAGCGTGAGTGTCTTCTCGATTGCGCTCGTGGCCGTGATGACCGAGTAGGGCCCGCTCGACCATTCTTCGCCTGCCGCGGGCGTGCTGGGGTCGATGCCCTTGTAGGCGCACGCGGCCTCGACCCACGCGGGTGCCGCCGCGAGTGTTGCCGCGCGAACCGCGCCCAAGATGGCCCGACGCTCGCTCAGCGACATGCGCACCCACCGCTCGGCTCCGAGGCGCAACGAACGCAGGGCGGGCTCAAACTCGGCGATCGTGGCAGGCACGCTAGTCCTCCTGAAGCGGTTCAACGATGAACGGTGCAACGGTTCGACGATACCCCCGCCGGTGGGCGTGGCTAGACGCCGAGCAGAACGCGCAACTCGTGCACATCGTGCGCGACGGCTCGCGCGTGCGCGAACTCCTCGGGGCTGCCATAACCCCACGACACGGCGATCGTCGGGATACCGTGGGCGGCCGCGCCCTCAACGTCGTGCACGCGGTCACCGATCATGACGGGGCGCGTGAGATCAGCATCCATCGCCCGCAATCGAACGAGGGCTTCGGCGACCACGTCGGCCTTCGCGCTGCGCACTTCGTCGGCCGAGGCTCCGGTGATGATGTCGAAGTGCTCGGCAATGGTGAAGTGCTCGAGCATGAGCGTGGCGGGCAGTTCGGGCTTCGAGGTCGCGAGGCTGAGCGGGATGCCCGCCGCGGCAATATCGCGCACCAGTTCACCCATTCCCGGGTAGAGGGTCGCGTCGTAGGCCCCACGGTCGAGGTAGCGCGCACGATAGATCTCGAGAGCCTGTTCTCGCTCGGCCAGCGTCATGCCCGCACGGTCGCGAAACGAGTCGAGGATCGGCGGGCCGACGTAGCGCAGCAGCTCGTCGTGCGGCGGAACCTCGCGGCCCATCGCCTCGAACGTGTACGCAAGAGTGTCGGTGATGCCGGGCGCGGAGTCGGTAATCGTGCCATCGAGGTCGAGCAAGATCGCCGTATAGGGGTGCACGTCTTGAGCGTAGAGGGCGGGGGTCGACGTCGTCTGAGCGTCGACCCCCGTTCTCGTCGTTATCGGGCGCGGGTCTCGGCGCGCAGTCGACGCACTCGCGCTGCCGCAAGAGCGCCCAGCCCGAGCGCCATCAGCGCGACGGCAAGGGAGGCCGGAGCCACGATGTCAGCGCCCGTTGCCGCGAGGCCGAGCTCGTCGTCGGGAAGAGCCAGCGTCGGAAGATCGAACGCCACCTCAAGGTCGACGAGTTGCTGGTCAGACACCGAGGTTCCGACGACGCCCACGACGGCGAGGCCGGCAGCGCTGATCGTGCGCGAGATGGTTCCCGCGGCGGCATCGTCGTCGGTGACCGTGTAGAGCTCATCGGCGACACACGTCGTTGACTCGCCCGGGTCGAGAGTTTCGTCGACGCACGTCACATCACCAAACACCGGGTCGACGATGTGCACGTGGGTGAGGATCGAGTTTCCGGTATTGGTGATCACGAAACGCGCGCGAATCTGATCGCCCGCCACGGCGGGGTCGGTTGAGCCCGGGGCGGTCACGTTGTCGTGCTCGACGACCACGCTGATCGAGGGCTCGAGTGCCGCGGTCGTGACCGTCGCGATTGATTCGGATGACTCGATCGGTGCCGCGCCGAACGGCGGCGTCGCGCTCACGGTCGCGCCGTTGGAGATCGACCCGTTCGCCAGGTCATCGGGCGACACCGAGTGCGTTGCCGTGCCGGTGCAATTCGCCGTCTCGCCGACGGCAAGGTCGCTCGGCACGCACGTGATGGTTCCGCCCTCGGGGTCGTTCACGGTGAGCTCTGTGAGTGGCACGTTGCCGGTGTTGGTGACGACATAGCTCCACGTCACCGTGTTGCCGAGCGCGGCGGCCGATTGGTTATCAACCGGGGTGACCGTGCCGATCGTGATAATCGATACGGCGGGCGCAACAGCCACGGTGGTGATCGTCGCGATTGATTCGGGTGACCCGACGGCAGCGGCACCGAACGGAGGCGTCGCGCTCGCCGTGGCGCCGTTCGAGACGGAGCCGACGCCAAGATCAGCCAAAGCGACGGTGCGGGTTGCCGTGCCGGTGCACGACGCACTCTCGCCCACCGCAAGGGTGGTCGGAACGCACGTGATCGTGCCACCCTCGGGATCGTTGACCGTGACACCTGTCACCGCCACGTCACCGGTGTTCGTCACGACATAGCTCCAGGTGATCTCGTCACCGACGTTGGCGGCCGACTGGTTCTCGACCGGCGCCACCGAGCCGGTGGTGACGATCGACAGGGCGGGAGCATCCGGAGTGATGGTCGTCGACGTGGTGTTCGAGGTCGAGTTTTTGACGGTGCTGGAGAGCGAATCGGTGAACGACACGGTGGCCGTGTTGTCGATCGACGGCAGGGCCGTAATCGAGTTGACGATCACGCTGAACGAGACGGTGACGGATGCCCCGGCCGCGAGCGTGCCGCCCGCTGAGCTGGTCGCACCGGCGCCGACGCGCACGCGAACCGCGTTTGCTCCGCTGTCGAACTCGCCCGTGTCATCGCCGCCGGCGTCGCTCACGGCTGTCGTTGAGGCGCCGCTGGTCACGCTGATCGACCCGGGCACGAAGGACACCCCGGCCGGAAGCACATCGACGAGAGAGCTCAGCGCTGCTGCGCTCGCGCCCTGGTTGGTGGCAACGATGGAGTACTGCACCGTGTCACCCAGTCGCACGACCGAGCCGCCCGACGGAAGCGTGACGCTCTTGGTCGTCACCACGCATGCGCCCGACGTGACCGAGATGTCGTCGACGAAGTTGCCGTACGACGGGCTGCCATTGGCACTGCTGATCGAGTCGAACGAAATGCGCGTGGTGGTTTGACCCGCCGGAACCGTGTACAGGCCCGAGTAGGTCACCCAGCTCTGCCCTGTCGACAGGGTTGACTGCAGGGCGAGGGTCGCCGCGGGGTCGCCGATGCGCACCTCCATGACGTCGACGCCCGTGCGTCCGCGGTGCTGAAGCTGCCAGCGAATGGTCTCGCCGGGAGTCGTGGCGAAGTCTTGGAAGAGCTTCGAGCGCTGGTTGGCGTTGATCTCGGCAAACTGTGAGCCGGCCGGAACCGGAACGCCCTGGAACGGCGCGCGCCAGAACTCAAGCTTGTTGTCGGTCGCGCTGGTTTCCCAGCCGGGCACGACGGACTCGTCGAAGAGGGTCCACGTGTTGGCCGCCAGGGTGGGGGTCTCGAACGACCCGTTGACGAGGGCGACGTTGGCGCAAGCAGCCGGGGTCTGCGCTGCGGTCGAGGTCGTGGCGGGTATGCCAATGAACGCCAGGGCGCTGGCGCTGACGACGGCCGCCGACATGACGGCATGACGAAGTTTCGGGTAGGTGGTCTGCATAGTGGGTCGGGCTCCCATTGGGTAAGGCAGACCTGAAGGGTACCCACTTAACCTGAGGGTACATAACCCTCACCAGGCAATTCATAGTGGATCGACGCACCCCAAAACAGGGGGCGGGCCGTCGGTGCCCGGCCGCTAGAAGAGTCGCGGCACCCCGTCATCGAGCCCGCGCATCGCGTCGTAGTCGAGCAGTACGCAGCGAATTCCGCGGTCTTCGGCGAGGGTGCGAGCCTGCGGTGCGATCTCTTGCGCGGCAAAGACGCCCGTGACCGGTGCGAGCAGCGGGTCGCGATTCATGAGTTCGAGGTAGCGCGTCAACTGCTCGACGCCGTCGATACCACCGCGGCGCTTGATCTCGACGGCGACGGATGCTCCACTCGCGTCGCGCGCCAAAATGTCGACCGGCCCGATCGCTGTCATGTACTCGCGGCGCACGAGCGCGTACCCCTCGCCGAGCAGCTCGATGTGCTCAGCCAGCAGCTTCTGCAAGTGTGCCTCGACACCGTCTTTCTGCAGCCCGGGGTCGACGCCCAGCTCGTGTGCCGAGTCGTGGAGCACCTCGTGGATGCTCACCACGAGCAGGTCGGCGGTCTTCGCATGCGTGACGCGCCAGAGTTCCACGACGCCCGCTGCGCGCTGGTCGTCGTCGGGCTCATCGACGACGAGCGTGCACGGCGGGCTCATCCAGTTGAGCGGCTTGTAGCTTAAAGAGTCGGCGTGCACGAGCAGGCTGCCGTCGCTCTTGTGAATGAGCAGGCGCGTTGCGAGAGGCAAGTGCGCACTCAGCCGGCCCGCGTAGTCGACGGAGCAGCGGGCAATGACGAGGCGCATCCGTCAACGGTATCGGCGTTTCTTGGCGCACATCCACCTGCGCTGACACGATGGCTCGGTGAGTGACGAATGGTTTCGGTCCCCTGAGTGGACCGAAGAGGCTCAAGCGGGCTTCGAGTGACGTCTTGCTCGCGCCCGAGCGAACAACCGGCCTCAGTATTTGCGCATTAAGGGGTTGTCTCTGCTTGCCGCTGGAGAGGTCAGCGCAGCTCGTGAGCTTTGGGAACGCGTGCTCACCGAACCAGAGCGGCGTTGGTTCGAGGAAGCAATGACGACGGAGCACCTGGCCGATTCGTACTCTTCCAGCGATCCAGATCGAGCAGTGTCGTTGTACCGTCGCGTTTCAGAGCTGAGCCCGACACCGGGCGGCACATCCGGAACTCATCAAATGAAGCTGGCCGAGCTTCTGCTCGAGACAGGTGCCGACGGAGACCTGCGTGAAGTGGGAGAACTCTTGGCGTGGTGGCTTGAGAATGCCGAAGTGCCGTTCCCCAGCGCTCACTTCGACTGGAACATCACATTTGTGAAGTGGGCGCGACGGCTGGGCGATCACGATTCGGCGAGGGCCGGCGCTCAACGCGCGCTTGCTCTGATGGCACGAGGACCAATCTTCTCTCGGCACCCAACTGTTGGGCTGGTTGACGCGAACGAAGCGACAGCGATGTGGCTGCGGTCGGTGGCAGAGAACGTCTAGTCCAGAAGAGAGAGGTACTGCGGTCTGCACTTCATGGCGTGGATGACGAGCTCGTTGCCGCTATCGAAGACGAGCACCACTGTCTCAAGAAGGCGACCATGAGCGTCAAAACCGATCCGAAGTTGCCGGGCTGGACTGTCGTCATCGAGTGGCTCGATCCAGAGAGGCCACAAAGCGGCCTGTACTGCATCGCCGGACTGAACCCCATGCTTCAGCGCGGACGGATGGACTCTCACGCAACCGTCAGCGCGTCGCGAATCACTTCAGATCGAGTTTTGCCTTCGTGCTCAGCACGCGCGTCAAGATCTGCAATTTCCTTCGCCGTCAGCCGCAGAGCAATGACCTGCGAGGGCTCTGATCCGCGGCCGGGCCGCCCCCGGCCGCGCCTCTTCAGTGTTTCGACGTCGTACCCGACTTCGGCCTCCTGCGCCCAGGTGTCGATCTGCTCCTCGGCGACAGGAACCCCGTTGATCGTCTCGCGGTCTCCCATGGTCTTTATGTTATACGAAAATTACGCCCAGAGGCCGGGGCGGCGCTCCTCCGCGGTCGCATTGCCGCCGTCGACGACGAGCAGTTGGCCGGTGATGTAGCTCGCACCCGGGCTCGCGAGCCAAGCGATCGCGCTCGCGATCTCGTCGGGCCGACCGCTGCGCCCGAGCGGAACGAGCTCGCCCTCGACGGCTTCTTGCGGCAGTTGCGACGCCGTCGCGATCCAGCCCGGCGCGACGGCGTTGACAGTGATGCCCTTGCGCGCTTCGTCGATCGCGAGCCCGCGGGTGAAGCCCAGCACACCGGCCTTGGCCGTGGCATAGCCGAGGTCATCGCGCGCGGCCTGCACGGCTCCGGTGGTCGACGCCACACTGATGACGCGCCCCCAACCCAGCGCCCGCATCCCCGCGACCACCGCTCGCGTCACAAGAAACACGCTCGTGAGGTTCACATCGACGGCACTGCGCCACTCATCGACGCTCATCTCAATATCGCCGCGCGGAAACTCTTCGCCCATTGCGACCATGCCAGCGTTGTTGACGAGGATGCTCAGCGCGCCCACCGCCTCGACCGCAGCTGCCACGGCGCTGGTCGCGCCCTGCTCGGTCTCGAGTCGGGCCACAACACCGTGTGCCTCGAACCCGAGTGCGGCCAACTCGGCCACGCGATCGTCGATGCGCGAGGTCGTGGCAGTCATGACGACGCAGGCTCCGCGCTGGGCGAGCGCTCGGGCGGTGGCGAAGCCGATGCCTTCGGCAGATCCGCACCCCGTGACGAGCGCCGCGCGACCGCTCAGGTCGAGGTCAGGCGGCAGCAGCGGGCGTGCGGAGGCGGAGGGTGCCATCGCCGGGCCTACGACTCAGCATCCGTCGACGTGGTCGACGCACGCCGATCGGCTCGCGTCGCAGCTGAGGTCGCGGCTGCGCCCGTTTCGCGCGCCGCGGGCGTCGCGAAGAACGCGACCGCGATGAGCACGAGCACGACCCAGAACGATGTGAGCAACCCGACCGCTTCACCGAGAATGCCGATGAGGGGAGGCCCAACGAGGAAGGCGAAGTAGCCGACGGTCGCGACGGCCGACACGCGCGCGGCAGCCTTTGCTGGGTCGTCGGCCGCGGCCGACATACCGACGGGGAAACCGAGTGAGGCGCCGAGTCCCCACGCGACGATGCCGATCGCCGCCGCGACCGGCGAGTCGACCGTAATGAGCAGAGCGAGCCCGGCGATCGCGAGCACGGCCGAGCCGCGCAGCACGGGCACGCGACCGAAGCGATCGAGAACCCACACGCCCCCGATGCGCCCCACGGTCATGGCGACGGCGAAGAGGGTGAACGATAGCGCCCCCGTGGCTTCATCGGCGCCGCGGTCGTCGACAATCGCGAGAGCGAGCCAGTCGTTGGCCGAACCCTCGGCAAAGGCCATGCCGAGCACGACGAGCCCAATGAGGAGCGTGCGGGGTTCGCGCCAAATGCCCATGCGCTCGCCGAACGTCGACCGGGCCGGCCCTTCGCCATCGTCGTCGAGGCCGGGCAGCGCACGATTCTTGGGCAGGTAGCGCACGACGATGAGCGTGGCAACCCCAAGCACAATGGCCATGCCGATCGAGTGCGCGGCGACGCCAACATTGAGCGCGCTCAGGGCTGCGGCGATGCCCGCGCCGGTGATCGTGCCCAGGCTCCACGCCGCGTGAAACCACGGCATGATGCTGCGGCCTTGCGCTTGCTCGACGCCCGCGCCCTCCACGTTTTGCGCGACATCGGTAATGCCGTTCGCCGCGCCGAAGACCGCGAGGGCGATGAAGGTGACGGCGAAACTCTGCAGTGCTTCGGCCCCCAGCCCCATGACCGCGAGTGCGCCGAGGCTCGAGAGCAGTGCCACGAGAATCGTGGTGCGTGATCCGATGCGGGCGATGATGTGCGACGAGGCCATGAGCCCCACGATCGACCCGCCTGCCATTCCCATGATGAGAAAGCCGAACTCGTCGGTGCGCACGTCGAGCGCATCGCGAACGGCCGGGGTGCGCGCAAACCACGTCGCCATGGCGAGGCCGTTGATCGCGAACACGGCAAACACGGCGATGCGCCAGGCCGACAGCGAGGGGCGAGTGCTGGTCGAGGTGGTCACGACGGCCTTTCGAGAGGGGATGCTCGCGCGCGTCTGCGCCGCGCTGCGAGTGTCACCACGCTAACAGCCGCTCTGACGGTGCGGATTGCCGTCAGGCTCCGGTTTCCGCCGCCAAGCCCGGGTCATTCACGAACCGATACCCCATGCCCGCCTCGGTCAGCAGGTGCCGGGGGTGCGAGGGTTCGGGTTCGAGTTTCTTGCGCAATTGCGACATGTATAGCCGGAGATAGCCAGAGTCGGTCGTGTACAACGGGCCCCAGACGCTCGTCAGAAGGGTTTCGCGCGTGATCAGTTTTCCCGGGTGGCGCAATAGTTCTTCGAGGAGCCGCCACTCTGTGGGGGTGAGCCGCACGGGCTTTTCGGCCTTCAGCACTTGTCGATTGGCGAGATCGACCCGAACGTCAGCGAATTGAATCGTCGGTGCCTCAGTTCCAGTCGGTGCGCTGCGGCGCGCGAGTGCTCGCACCCGAGCCAGCAGTTCATCGATGGCGAAGGGTTTTGTGACGTAATCATCGGCGCCGGCGTCGAGCGCCTCGACTTTGTCCCACGACTCGGCGCGCCCCGAGATGACGAGAACCGGCATCTCTGACCACCCTCGTACGGCCGTGATCACCTCAACCCCCGTGAGGCCCGGCATTCCGAGGTCGAGCACGATCAGATCTGGATGCTGGTGGGTGGCGGCGTCGAGAGCTTCGCGCCCGTCGTGCGCCGTGATCACCTCGTATCCCTCGGCGCGGAGGCTGATTGACAGAGCACGCACCATTTGACGGTCGTCGTCAGCAAGCAAGATGCGCATTAGTTCTCCTCCTCCGCCACCGGCGCGCCGGGCAAGTCGATGACCATCGTCAGCCCACCCCCGGGTGTGTCTTCGGCCTCGAGGGTTCCGCCCATCGCCTCAATGAACCCCTTCGAGAGGGCGAGTCCGAGCCCCAACCCGGTTGTGTTGTCGGTGTCGGTCGTTCGTTGAAACGGCAGGAAGATTTCGGTGCGACGATCGGCTGCCACGCCGGGTCCACTATCGATCACGCGGATCTGCACGCGATTGAGCCAGCGGCTTGCCGTCACCATGGGTGGGGTTCCCGGGGGCGCAAATCGTTGAGCGTTGGCGATGAGGTTCACGAGTGCACGACGAGCAAGCACCGCGTCGGCGATCACGACGGCGCCAGCATCCAAGTCCAGCGACACATCAGCAGGCCCGACCCCAAGCTCATCGAGCGCGTCGCCGGCCAGTTCATCGACGGAGACCCGGGTGAGTTCAACCCCCAAGGCGCCGGCCTGCAGTCTGCTGACATCGAGGAGGTTGGTGAGCAGTTCACTGAGTGCGCCGAGTGATTCGTCAGCCGTTTGCAGCAGGGCGTCGCGGTCTGCTGGGTCGAGGTCGAGGGTCGGTGATCGAAGCGCCGAGACAGCTGCGGTCGCTGAGGCGAGGGGGCGCCGCACATCGTGGCCGACGCTCGCCAGCAGCGCGCTGCGCATACGGTCTGCCTCTGCCACCGGCCGCGCGGCATCGACTTGAGCCGAGAGGCGACGCTGCAGCAAAGCAGCAGCGAGTTGTGCGACAAAGGCCCCGAGAATCGAGCGGTCTGACGGGCTGAGAGGTGCGCCGCGAACATACAACTGAGCGCCGTCTCCGAGGG
>NZ_JANRKZ010000270.1:0-3998 GCF_033763155.1 Microcella sp. | reverse complement strand
CGCCCTCGATGCCATCGCTGACCTTGCCGTGCTGCGTCAAACGGGTGCGCGCGGCCTGCGGGCGATCTTGGAAGAAGTGCTCGGCCCGATCATGTTCGAGGTGCCGTCGAATGACGATGTCGAGCGCATCGTCGTGACGCGCGATGTCGTGCTCGAGAACGCGGCTCCCACGATTGTGCCGCGCAGCATCGCTGCGCGCCGCGAGAAGTCTGCCTAACAACGCTCACCTGCGCGTGCCTGCTCGCGGCTGAGCGGGTTACCCTGGCGGCATGAGCGACTCACTGCGCAACCGCTTGAGAGCACTACCGGCGTTTGCCGCCGACCTCCCCACGTTCGACGTGGCGAGTGCTCCGGCGACGGCCCACGAACTCTTTCTGCAGTGGCTCGACCATGCCCTCGCCCACGGAGTGCTGCAACCCCACGCGTGCACCCTCTCGACCGCGGGGCCGACGGGCCACGTCACCGCCCGCACGCTGATTCTCAAAGACCTCGTCGACGGTCAGTGGGTGTTCGCGGGGGCGCGGTCGACACGCAAGGGCATCGATCTGGCAGCAAACCCGAGTGCCGCCCTGACATTCTATTGGCCCGAGCTGGGCCGCCAAGTGCGCGTGACGGGCGAGGTCGAAGAACTGCCGAGCGAGGTGGCGGCTGCTGACTGGGCAGCGCGGCCCGCCGTGACCGAGCCGAGTAACCCCGACTGGGCGGCGTGGGCACTCGCGCCCACCGAAGTTGAGTTCTGGCAAGCACGGCACGATCGCCAGCACGTGCGCCACTGGTACCGCGCCGCACCCTAGGCTCGACCTCGTGCTGCAGCCGATCATCGCCGGGGTCATCGGCGCGCTCACCGGTTTCGCGAGTTCATTCGCCCTCGTCATCGCCGGGCTGCTCGCGGTGGGCGCGAGCCCGGCAGAGGCAGCGAGCGGGCTGCTCGCGCTCTGCATTGGCCAAGCGCTGCTCGCTGGGCTGCTCTCGTGGCGGTTCCGACTTCCCCTGAGTTTCGCGTGGTCAACGCCCGGCGCAGCGCTGCTCGTCGCTGCCGAAGGCTCGACGGGGTCATACGGCGCGGCCATCGGCGCCTTCATCGTGTGCGGGCTGCTCATCCTGATCAGCGGCCTGTGGCCGTGGCTCGGCCGCGCGATGACGCGCATTCCCATGCCACTCGCGGGGGCGATGCTCGCAGGCATCCTGTTTCCCATCTGCATCGCACCGGTCACCGCCGTGATGCACGAGCCCCTGCTGGCCGCCCCCGTCATCATCGTGTGGTTGCTGCTTGTGCGGTGGCTTCCGCGCTGGGCCGTGCCGGCAGCGATGCTGGTCGCGATCGTCGGCGTCGTCGTGAGTGCGGGCAGTGATTGGATGACCGGCGTCAACCTCGCGCCCGCTCTCACCGTCACGATGCCGAGTGTCGACCCGCTCGTGATCGTCTCGCTCGGCGTGCCGCTCTACATCGTCACGATGGCCGGGCAAAACGTTCCCGGCTTCGCGGTCTTAACCACTCTGGGCTACCGCGACGTGCCCGCCCGCACGATGCTCGCCGCCAGCGGTGCTGCAACTGCGCTGATCGCACCGTTCGGCGGGTATGCCCTCAACCTTGCCGCGATCACGGCTGCGCTCATGGCAGGCCCTGACTCGCACCCTGACCCCCGTCGCCGCTGGGTTGCGCCGATTGCGGGTGGTGCTACCTACATTGTTCTTGGGTTTGGTTCTGGGGTGGCCACGGCGCTGGTCTCAGCTGCCCCTCCGATTCTGATCATCGCCGTGGCGGGCCTCGCACTTTTTGGCGCCTTCGCCTCGGGTCTGGTGAGCGCATTCGAGGCGCCAGAAACGCGGCTGACGGCCGCTGTGACGCTCATCGTCGTGGCATCGGGCGTCGTTGTGCTCGGCATCGGAAGCGCCTTCTGGGGCCTGCTCGTCGGCGCGCTCGTCATGCTCGTGACGCACCGTAGGAGTACAGTCGACCCGAGCCGGGCAAAGGAGCCAGAATGACCTCGACCGCTGCTGCAGACCGTCGCGACGCCGCCGTGGGTGCGGCTCGCAAGGGAGCCATTTACGGCATCATCGTCTCGTTTACGCTGACCGCCGTCGTCGGAATCATCGCGCTCTTGAGCGGCGATTTCGGCGAAACACAGGGTCGCATCATTCTCACGACTTTGCTCATGGGTGGCGTGAGCATCACGGCGTTGTGCCACCTCGCGATCGCCGACCGCGCGATGCGCCTCGTCGGATTCGTGGGACTCGCGGCGAGCACGATCGCTCTTGCAACCGGCCTCGTTCTCATTTGGCGCGACTGGAACCTCGAGGGCTTCGACGATTGGCTCAAGGTCTTCGCCATTTCCGGAGTGCTGGCGGTGAGCTTCGCGCATGCCAATCTGCTGTTGCTGCTTGCCGGACGCCGACGTCAGATCATTCGTATCGGACTCATGGTGACGCTCGTCATGATCGCTGCCGTCGCGATCATGATCATTCTGCCGATCGCGAGCGAAGGCGAGATTCCCGGGGCCGGCAACGAAGAGTGGTACTGGCGGCTCTTCGGTGTCGTCGGCATTCTTGACGTGCTCGGTACGGTGGTCGTGCCCGTGCTGGCCATCTTCGTGAAAGATGCGCCCGCTGTGGCGATCGTCGACGCGACGGATGCTCCCGCTCCGCACCCCGCATCGACCGAGCACCTCACGCTGTCGTTGCCGGCCGAACTCTCGCGTGCCATCGAGCAGCGTGCCGCGGTCGACGGGGTGGATACGACCACGGCCGCGCTCGCCGCCCTGCGCCGCGGCCTGCAGTAGAGCGGCCAGCAGTAGAGCCGCCTGCAGGAGAGCCGCCTGCACGAGCCCGGCTCGCTAGCCTGGAGTCATGACCGCCGACCACAACGCCCTGCCGCTCGACGAGACCTAGCGCGCGGCAATGGCCGCCCACGGCCTCGGCTATGCGGTGCTCGACACAAGCGACACCGCGGCGTTTGACCGTTTTCTGCAAGCCGTCTATCGGGGCTTGCACTTTGAGGGACTCACTCCCGAACAGCTCAGCGAGTATCGCGCCGGCTTCGGCCACGCTCGCTCGGTTGCCGTGCACGACAGCACTGCCGCTGAACCCGAAACGCCCGTCGCAACCGTCACCTCGTGGCGCATACCCCTGAGCCTGGGTGATGCGCGCAGCATCGAGGCCTGGGCGATCAGCCTCGTACACGTTGCCTCGACCCATCGCCGCCGGGGTATCGCGCGCGCTCTGCTCGAGGGTGAGTTGCGCTCTGCCCATGAGGCGGGCATCCCGATCGCGATGCTCACGGTTTCTGAAGCAACGATTTATGGCCGCTGGGGCTTCGGGCCCGCGGCCTATAGCGCCGACTATCGCATCTCGACGCGCGAGCTGACGGTCACGGCCCCCGCGACGCCGGGCCGCGTGCACCTGGTCGAGCCACGCGCGGTGCGGCCCCTCGCGCCGGCAATCGCGGCCCGCGCTCACGAGCGCGTGGGTGGCGAGGTTGCGAGCGACGACTTGCACTGGGATCGTGCGTTCGCCATCTCGGCGCGCACCGCGTCGCACGCGCCGAAGCTGCGGGCCGCGCGCTACGACGATGAGCACGGCGATGCGCAGGGCTTCGTGCTCTATTCGGTCAACGAGCACGCGAGCGACTTCTCAGCCCACACGCTCACGGTTGAGCACTTGTGTGCCGCGACCGATGACGCCCTCACCGCCCTGTGGCACTTCGTGCTCGATCAGGATCTCGTCTCGACCGTCGTCGCCGAGTTGCGCCCCGTCGACGAGCCCCTCGAGTGGATGGTCTCGAATCCGCGCGCGGTCGAGACCATTGCGCGGCGAGAACACTTGTGGCTGCGCATTCTCGACGTGCCCGCTGCGCTCTCGGGTCGCCGCTATGCCGCCGCCGACTCGGTGGTGCTGCGGGTGAGTGATTCCCTCGGTTTCGCGACGGGCGAGTGGATGCTCACGACAACCCCCGACGGCGCCGCAACGGTCACGGCCCACGCGGGCGACCCGCACGGCGC
>NZ_JANRKZ010000269.1:0-3309 GCF_033763155.1 Microcella sp. | reverse complement strand
GCGAGGATGAGTACTTCCTGTTTGCTCACCCCTTGACCCTGGCGGGGTGTCCACAATGTCGTGAGACATCACGCCCTCACCGGCCTCACTGTCCACGATGTCGTGAGACAGGTGTCCACGATGTGCTGAAACCAGACACCGTCATCCCCTCTGGCCCGCCGAGACGTCACCGGCTCACGCTCGACGCGCAGACGCTATCGCGTCTGCGGGGTTCGATTCCCGTCAGCCCCTCTGTGTTGACTTCTGGCTGCGCCGCCGCTCCTGCGGCGCAGCGCGCTCCGCGCGTCGATCGCGGTCGACGCGCTCCGCTCCACTCGAGCATCAATGTCCTCTATTGAGGCTCGGTAATCGCCCGCCCGATAAGCTGCTCGGCCTCTGCCATGAAGCGGCGCACGTCGTCGTCGACGATGATGTCGCTCGGCCTCAGCGGTCGCACGAGGTGCAAGCCGTCAAGCGAGCGAATGCGACTGAGCGCCACATACGTCTGCCCGGGCGCGAATGCGCGCGGCCCCAAGTCGACAATCGCGCGGTCATAGGTCGACCCTTGAGACTTGTGAATGGTCACGGCCCAAGCGAGACGCAACGGAAACTGCGTGAACTCAGCCACGACATCTTTTGACACCCGTTTCGTGGCTGACGAGTAGGTGTATTTGTATTTCTCCCACGTGGCCGGCACGACCTCGTGGCTTTCACCATCGACCTCGACGAACACTGTGCGGCCAATGCGCTCGACGGTGCCCAGACTGCCGTTGACCCAACGGGGGTGTCCGTCACCACCCGTGTCATTGCGCAAGAACATGACCTGGGCTCCGACCTTCAGCTGCAGGTCTTCGTCGGCCGGGTAGCCACCTTTCGGGCCAAACTCGCCCGCGACGTCGGCGCGCGCCGTCTTGGGGTCTCCGGGGAGGCGGCGCAGGGCATCCATGTTGATGCGCGTCACGGTCGCGTTGGTCGTCGCTAGCGTCAAGACACCCTCAGCGGGTGCCGGTCGCGCGCCGGCCTCGTTGAGGGCCCAGCCAATCTCGGGGGTGACCGTGCCATGCCGAACCGCGGTGAGCATGGCGCGAAAGTCGGCGTCGTGCTGCCGGTGGATCGTCTGCAACTCAACGATGCGCAGGTCGGCCTCGCGCCACACGGCGGCGTCGAAGAACCACATCGACCGGTAGTGATCGGCATAGTAGGCGCGCTCGCCCTCATCGCGACCCGGCACGGGAGCGAGCTGGTACGGGTCTCCGAAGAGAACCACCTGTACTCCGCCAAACGGCTCGTGGCGTCGCGCTCGCGCCTGGCGTAGTCGCCGGTCGATCGCATCCATGAGGTCAGCGCTCACCATCGACACCTCGTCAATAACGACGGTGTCGATCGAGGCGAGCAGCTTGCGCAGCTCGACAGAGTCATCGAACTCGTGGTCGGCGATCAGCCCAATGGGCAAGCGAAACAACGAGTGAATCGTCTGGCCACCGACGTTGAGGGCTGCAACCCCGGTCGGCGCGCACACCACGACAGAGCGATCTGTCGACGCGATGAATGCCTCGAGCAAGGTCGACTTGCCCGTTCCTGCCCGGCCCGTGACAAAGACGTGCTCGCGAGTCGACTCGATGAGGCCGAGAACAGCCGACTGTTCGGCACTCAGGGCGTGGCCATCGCGCGTCGCCATGACCCTCACTCTCGCCTCTGCCTACCGTGGTCGACCAAACAACGGCACACCACTGTAACCGTGGGCGCTCGCTACCCTGACACAGCACGCTGCGGTGCGGCGTGCCCTGCGTAGGCTGGCCCCATGACCCGGGCAACGATCATCGGGGGAGGAGCCGTCGCCGCATTGCTCGGCCTCGGCGCCCTCGCGTTTGCCGTGCTCGTCGTGACGAGTGCGACTCCGGCTGCCCACGTTCAGCGCTACCTTGACGCCCTGGCCCGCGACGACCTCGTCGCCGCAGCGCACCTCGCTGGCCTCGAGCCGCCGACCGCGATGCCGGTGGGCGATGCCGGCGAGCCGAGCATCCACCGCGTCGTCTCGAGCGATGACGCTGGCGACGGCACCGTCGTGGTCACGGCAGAGTACGGCGACGAGACGGATGCCGCGCTCGTGACGTTCGCCCTGCAGCCCGCCCCGCCGATCTTCGGGCTCGTTCCGGCGTGGGCATTCGTGACGCCACCGGTCGGCACGCTGACGGTGACGGCCGACCAGCACGATGTCATCGCGATCAACGGGCAGTCGTTCGTCGCCACCGCCGCGGGAGAACCCGTCGACGTGAGCGTTTTCGTTCCCGCGCGCGTGAGTGTGCGCGTCGACGAGCCCCTCGTGTCGGCCCCCGCGCAGACCGTGCGCATCGAGGCGATCGAGGGCACCCCGCCGGTCACGCTTGCCGTCGAACCGACCGACCGCTTGCAGCGCATCGTCACGAACGAGATCACGCGGCTGCTCGGCGAGTGTGCCGAGCAGCGTGTGCTGCAGCCAGCAGGGTGCCCATTCGGAATCACCATCGTCGATCGCGTTGTCGAGCCGCCGCTGTGGCGCCTTGACCAGCTCGACGAGGTGACCATCGAACCCGGCAACCACCCGGGAAGGTGGAGTGTGCGGAGCGAAGGGAGTGTACAGCTCATCGTCGACGTGCAGCGGCTCTTCGACGGCACCGTCACGTCGCGCGACGATCTCATCGGGTTCATCGTGCGTGGCGAGGTGACGATCATCGACCGGCAGCCCGAGGTTCGACTGTTCTCGGCCGAGAGTTAGCGACCCTCTGACTGGCGCGCGCGTTCGGCCAACATCGCGTTCCATGCCTCAAGGTCAGCATCACCGTCGCGGTCGGCGCGACGATCGAGTCGTTTCGACTCACGGCCGTCTGCTCGGCTCCAGCTCCACACCACGAGCATCGCGAGCACGAGGGTGGGAATCTCGCCCACGCTCCACGCAATGCCTCCGCCTGTCTGCTGATCAGCGAGCGGCGTTTGGCCCCAGTCTCGGCCCATCGCTCCGAACCACTCGGGCAAGAGCAGCCCCGTGCCCGTGATGAGCGAGAGCCCGAAGAAGGCGTGAAAGGCCATCGTCGCCAACAAGATGATGAGTCGAATCGGGTACGGCGGCCGATACGGAGCGGGGTCGACGCCGATGAGTGCATTGACGAACAGATACCCGCTGAGCAAGAAGTGCAGCACCATCCATTGGTGGCCAAGGTGGTCGCTCACCGCCCACGAGAAGAGGGGCGAGTAATAGAACACCAAGAGCGAGACGGCGAAGACCACCGAGGCAACGATGGGGTGCCCCAAGATGGCGGCGAAGCGAGAGTGCACGATCGCGAGAATCCATTC
>NZ_JANRKZ010000268.1:0-11218 GCF_033763155.1 Microcella sp. | reverse complement strand
CGCTCTTTCACCGAGAGAACCGAGACCTCGATCTGAGCCATCTCGCCCTCGTAGTCGCCGCCGAGCAGCTTCGACTCGAACGTCGTCTTCTCACCCGCGGTGAGAGTGTCGACGGCGTCGTCGATGCCGTCGATGAGCTCGCCCGAGCCGAGCTCGTACGAGATCGAGCTGGCCGTGTCGACCGTGGTGCCGCCGACCGTGGCGACGAGGTCGAGCTGCACGAAGTCACCCTTCTTGGCGGGGCGGTCAACCGTCACGAGCGTGCCGAAGCGGCTGCGCAGGTTCTCGAGCTCGGCTTCGACCTCGTCGGGAGTGACGTCGGTCGCCTCAACTTCGATCTTGAGGCCGTCGTACTTCGGGATCTCGAACTCGGGGCGAACATCCACCTCGATGGTCACCAGCAGGTCGCCGGAGAAGTCTTTCTCGCTCGGCCACTCAGTGATGTCGGCCTTGGGGCGACCGAGAGCACGAACGCCCTGGTCTTTCACGGCAGCGCGGTAGAAGCCGTCGAGGCCCTCGCTCACAGCGTGGTTGAGCACCTCGCCGCGGCCGACGCGCTGGTCGATGATGGGCGGCGGAACCTTCCCCTTGCGGAAACCGGGAATGTTCACCGTCTCGGCGATGTGCTTGTAGGCGTGCTGGATGCTCGGCTTGAGCTCGTCGGGCGTGACCGTGATGGCGATCTTGACGCGCGTCGGGCTGAGCTTCTCGACCGTGGACTGGACCAAAGGGGTTCTCTCCTGAGTGTTGTGCTGAAATCTTGGGGCTGTGGTCGGGGCGACAGGATTTGAACCTGCGGCCTCCCGCTCCCAAAGCGGGCGCTCTACCAAGCTGAGCTACGCCCCGAAACCGTGACCGTGAACCACGTCAGCGTCACGACGCGACGTCGCTTCGAAAAATGGCCTCGGCAAGTCTAGCCGAGTCGCCGCGCCGCTCGGCTGGGTGCTCGCGCCGATGCGATACGATGGAGGTCGCGCGGGCCTTGGGCCCAAAGCGGGGCTGTAGCTTAGTGGTAAAGCCTCTGTCTTCCAAACAGATGATGCGAGTTCGATTCTCGTCAGCCCCTCCGTTTTCTCTTGCGCCTGGCGTGGTCGGTGATCGCGCATCGCGTATAGTCCCTGCTATCGAGACCTGATCCACGCGCCTCGGCACCGAGCCACCTAGTCTCATAGTTGTGGCCGTCAGAAGCGTTCAAGCGTCATTGATCATCCGAGGGCTCGACCCGTCGAAGACGGCCGCGGCCGTCACGGCCGCGCTCGGCATCGAGCCCACGAAAAGTCACGAGTTCGGCGAACCTCACCAGAGCCCGTCACTCGCGGCTCGAGGAAAGACCACTCCCTCGAGCCTGTGGAGGTTTGACGAACGACGCACCGAGGCGTCGGAGGGTGACTTTCACGGCATGCAAAGCCTCGTGGCCCTTACCGAGCGGTTTGCACCCCATTCAGCGACCCTCGCTGAGCTGCGTCAGCACTACGACATCATCGTCGATCTCTGGGGGCACTCTGACAGCACGCAGGTCGGCTGGGTGATCGGCGAAGAAACCATGCGACTGCTCGGAACCATGAGCGCGACGCTGTTTCAGACCATCTACGCGGACCTCGAGTCGGATGGAGTCAATGAGGGTTAGCGGCCATCCCGTTGCCGCAGAGGCGCGACGCACCGCAACTGTGTCTCACTGACACACCGCACACCTCGATTGTCATATGACGTAACGCTTGTTCACACTCTGTCACTCAGCGAGCAAAGCCGGCTCAAGAGGTCTAACGTCGCAAACTACCGCCCCAGCGCGGACTACGACCTCTGAGGGAGCCCACCATGAGCACGACCACCGCACCTGTCGACAACGGCGTCAACACCGAAGCCCTCTTGGGCGCTCGGGATGCCCTGCGCGAAGCCCCCGCCGCCGCCCAGTTCACCTGGCGCGCCACCTCTGAGTGGGTTCGCGGCACGCACTCGAAGCAAACCATCGACCGCTTTGTCGGCCTCGGTGCCGAGCAGCAGCACAAGAAGGCCTTCGTTCTCGAGGGCGACCACCCCGAGGTGTTTGCGTCTGAAGACCACGCTCCGACCCCGGTCGAGACGGTTCTCGCGGCACTCGCGGGCTGCCTGACCGCCGGCGTTGCCGCCGTCGCACAGAACCGCGGCATCCAGCTTCGCTCGGTGAAGGCCGTCGTCGAGGGTGACCACGACATCCTCGGCATCCTCGGTGGCGACCCCGAGGTGCGCAACGGCTTCAACGACGTTCGCGTGACGTTCGACATCGACGCCGACGCGTCGAAAGAAGACATCGCCGCCCTCGTTGCCCAGTCGCAGAAGCGCTCGGCAGTCTTCGACGCCCTGACCAACCCGACCAACGTCACCGTTTCGGTCGCGTAGTCACCGACGAACCACTCGACACCGCCCCGTGCCCACCACCGACGTCATCGTTATCGGCGCCGGCCACACCGGCCTGGCGATGAGCCGACGCCTGACAGAACGGTCAATTGACCACGTCGTGGTGGAGCGCGGGGCGGTGGCGCAATCGTGGCGAACCGAGCGCTGGCCCGGTCTGCGATTGCTCACGCCGAACTGGCAGACCCGCCTTCCGGGCGGCGGCTACGACGGCGACGACCCGAACGGGCACCTCTCTGCCCCCGAGGTCGCCGACTTGCTCGCTGGCTACGCCCGCGCGATCGACGCTCCCGTGCACGACTCGACAACCGTCGAGCGCGTGAGCGCGGTCGACGAGGGCTACCAGGTTGACACCGACCAGGGAACGTGGCGCGCCTCGAGCGTGGTCGTCGCGAGCGGGGCCAACTCACGGCCGACGATACCCGCGTGTGCCGAGGGGCTACCGGGGAGCATCCGTCAGGTCACGACGCGCTCATATGCCGGGCCCGACTCGCTTCCCGATGGCGGCGTGCTCATTGTCGGCGCCGCGGCGACCGGCACTCAGCTTGCCGACGAACTCGCGCGCTCGGGTCGCCAGGTGGTGCTGAGTGTGGGCGAACACGTTCGACTACCGCGTGACTACCGCGGCCGCGACATTTTCTGGTGGATGGATGCCTCGGGAGTGCTCGACGAGCGCTACGACGACGTCGACGACATCGTGCGGGCGCGGCATGTTCCGTCTCCTCAGCTGGTCGGGTCTGCTGACCGACGAACGATCGACCTTGCCTCTCTGCGAGCACTCGGAGTCGAACTCGTGGGTCGACTCGGCGCGATTCGCGACGGAGTTGCCCTCTTCTCGGGCGGACTCGCCAACACGGTGAAACTCGCCGACTTGAAGGCAGAGCGACTGCTCGATCGCCTCGATGCCTGGGCTGTCGTGCGCGGCGTGAACGACGACGTGGATGCCCCTCACCGGCTCGACCCCACCGAGGTTGACGCGTCGCCGCGTCTCATGCTCGACCTGCAGAAGCGCGGCATCACCTCCGTCATTTGGGCTACGGGCTTCACCGCGGAGTATTCGTGGCTCGACGTTCCCGTGTTCGACCACAAGGGCCGCATTCGGCACGAGGGCGGGGTCATCACCGAGCCCGGCCTTTACCTGTTGGGCGCGAGCTTGCTGCGCCGACGCCGGTCGACCTACATCGACGGCGCCGCTGCCGACACGGCAGAACTTGCCGAACACCTGTCGCGGTATCTCGACGATCACGCGCGCGCGCACGTCCTCCTCTAATCGCGCGCACACGACAGAGCCCCCACGACCCAACTCGCGGGGGCTCTGTCGTTCGGTCGTGCTTAGTCTTCGAGGAAGGGAACAACCTCACCCTCGAAGGGCGCGGGCAGCTCGATGACACCCTCGACGAGCGAGACGATGGTGTTCCAGAAGCCATCCGGGTGCTGCATGGCATAGCCGGGCACGAGCCAGGCGTTGCCTTCGGCATCCCACATCAGAAGGAGGGTGGGCTCTGACGACTCGACCGTGACGGTGACCGTCTCGGGCTCAGGAATCGGCATCGGCTCGATCGTGGGGTCAACGATGGGCTCGTCGGTCGGCTCGACAACTGGCTCTTCGGAGGGCTCGGTCGGCTCGACGGTGGGCTCGGTGGGCTCAACCGGCTCGACCGAATCGGTCGGGTCGACGGGCTCGGCAGCGCCACCCTCGCTCGGCTCTGACGACACCGACTCGTCGGCGCTGCGAGTGACACCAGCACTGTCGGCGAGGAAGGCCATGCCGCCCTGGTAGTCAGGGCCGCCCGCACCAAACCAACGCCAGTCGCTCAAGCGCTCAACGGCTGCGGTAGGCGACACGGTGCCGAAGTCACCGCGGTCGACAACCTCGATCGAGTGGCCGTATGCCCACGCGATCTCGCCGAGCGGGCTCCACGCCACGCTGTAGTCGATCGCGGTGGCGATGCCATCGACGACGAGGTTGACGCTCGCCATCGTCTGCCACGCGTCAGCGGTCACCCGCACATCGTCGGCATCGACATCGAGACCGAGCTCGCTGAAGAGTTCAGCGGCCAGGGCCGCAGCCTCCGACTCGCTCGGCGCGAGCGACTCACTGGCCGGAACCTCGGGCACCGTGCACTCTTCGTACTCTTCCGTGCCCGTCTCGGTCTCGTAGCTGACCATCTCGCACACGGGCGGCGGGTAGGCGGCGGGGTTGTTGAACCACCAGTTGCCGGTTCCCGTCCACGTCACCGTGACCGAGGGCGCGGTGCCATCTTCGGGTCCGACCACATAGGTGGGGTACGTCGGGTCGAAGTACGAGGCTTCAACGACGTCACCATCGACGCCAAAGCGCTGCGCCAAATCGGCGAGCACCTGCTCAGGCGAGCCAACACGCCGCAACTGGTAGACGCTGCCGTTGCCGCCGTCGGTGCCGAGGTCGGGGCCAGCCACGTACTCGTAGTTGATCCAGAAGCCGATCTTGGTGTCAGACGACATCGCGGCTTCCGAGCCGCCGAGGGCCGAGGAGTTCGGTGCGCCGGCAGCCGCAGTGAAGAGCGGGGCGTTCGGGGCAAAGGGGTTGACGACGACGAGCGACCCCACGGCCACAGCCGCGACGGCGGCGAGCGATGCGCTCGCGAGCCGCGTGGTGCGTCCGTGGTTCACCAGCCGAGGGGCGCGACGACCCGGGGCCGAGGCAACAAGGTCGGGCGAGAGATCGGGGGCACCAGCATCCGTGCCCGCCGAACGCCGAAGGCGGTCAGTCAGGTTGTCTGTGTTGTCACTCATACCTGGTTTATGTCGCGGGGGCGGTCGATCTTTCAGAATCGGTCGAAGCAGTTTCTGCCTGCCCGTCGCTGAGCGCCGAGGCGAGCGCCTTCTTGGCGCGGTGCAGCCGGATGCTCACGGCATTCGCCGAAACACCGAGCGCCACAGCGGCATCGCTCACAGGCAGATCGTCAAGCACGACCAGTGCGAGCACCTCGCGGTCTCGCGGAGCGATCGACGCCCAGGCTCGGGCGAGTTCAGCGTCAGCGGTCACGAGCGACTCGGCCGACGGCGCCGAGTCGGGCACCGACAACAACCCCATGACCGAGGCCCGCGCGGCCAAACGACGGCGGTGATTCGCCACTTGATACGACGCGATGCGATACAGCCACGGCAATTCTTCACCCTCAGCCACCGACGCGCGCTTGCGCCACGCAATGGCGAAAACGTCGGCAGCGAGGTCATCAACGTCAGCACGGTCAACGCGGCGAGCCAAGTATCGGCTCACGGCGGGCAAGTGCTGGGTATAGACGGCAACGAACGGCTCGGTCGACTCGGGCATGGTTCCAGTCTGGTGCCGAGCGTCATGCACACGCATCCCAACGTTTCGCGCGTGTCGAACGTCACAGCACTAACGTGTGCGCATGAGCGATTCCACCCCCGATCGCGCCTGGGCAGGCCGCATCCTCTTTCCCCGGTCGGCTGCCGAGTTGCGGTCGACGAGCAGTTGCCCCGCGTGCTTCGTGCCCCTGACGTCTGTGGTCTGCGCGAGCTGCGGCCTTGACTTGCGGCACCCTGCCGCGGCCGAGCTTGCCGCGGCCTCTGCCGACATCGCTGATGCTCTGGATGCCCGCCTCGACATCATCGGCCGCATCCGCCGCGAGACTGCGGCCGCGGCCGTCGCGGCTCCTGCCCCCGCATCGGCCCCGGCATCGGCGGCTGCCGCCCTCGTCGCCACGCCGGGCGCGGCACCCGCGCACGCGCAGCCGGCGCCCACCGAGGATTCCCCGGCCGCAGCACCCGCGGCGAGCGCCGTCGCCACGGCCGGGCCGCGCCGCTCGGGCATCCAGATTTCGCTCGTCATCGTCGGCATCAGCTTGCTGTCGGTGTTCGCGGTCTTCGGCCTCGTTTACGCCTTCGTGACGTTCGGCAGTGTCGTGCGCATGTCGATCATCGTCGGCGGAACGCTCGCGACGATGGTCGCCGCCGCTCTGCTCGGCCGGCGCGGCCTCACCGCCACGGCCGAGGGCATCGCCGCCCTCGGCACCGTCATGCTCGTGCTCGATGCGTGGGCCTTGCGCCTCAACGACCCGAGTGGCATCGGAACAACCAACGAGACGATCTATTGGGGTGCCGCGCTTCTCATCGTGGGTGCGCTGGCCGCCCTGTGGTCGCGCGTCTCGACGCTCGCGATTCCGGCGGTCGTCGCCGCGGGCCTGTTGCCGATCGGCGCCGCCCTGACGACCGGGTATCTGCTGCCCGAACTGCTGCCGTCGATCATCGGCACAGAGCGCTTCGCGGGTGGGCTCGCGGGCCTGGCCGTCGCAGCCGTGTCGTGGTTGATTGTGCCGGCGGCGCGATCGGGCGCTCGCCGTGGCGCCCTCATCGTGGCGCAGAGTGTGGGCACCATTGCCGCGATCGTCGCGCTGCTCGCCATTCTCGAGCTCGACCCGCAGTCGCGATATTCAGCGGTGATCGCAGGTGTCGTGCTCGCCGCGGCCGCGGCACTGCACCTCGTGACGTTCGCGCCCGAGGTGCGGCGCGCTCGAGCGGCCGGCTCGCGCCGCGCTCTCGACACGCTGACGCTCGGGTCGATCGGGGCCGGTGCCGCCGTCGCCGCGATCGTAGGAGCCGTCATCTCGGCGTCGCGGTTCGACCAAGACCGGCTCGTCGTGAGCGCTCCCCTTATTGCCGCGACGCTCGTGGCCGTGCTCGCCGAGCAGGCCTGGCAGCGCGTGTCGGCCGAGGCGCCCGTGCGCACGGCCGCGGCATCAGCGACCATCACCGCCGCCGGTCTCACGGCCATCGCCGGTGGACTCGCGGCCATCGTCGCAATCGCGGCATTCGTCGAAGCAGGCACGCGGGGCCTGCAAATCATTCCCCTCGAGATCACTGATCCCGTCACCTCCGGTGAACCCGCCACGATCGCTGCGATCGCCTCGCTCGCGCTTGCGCTCGGCATCATCGCGCTCAGCTGGGCCACCCTCGGGGTGCTACTGCGTCGGGCCCGCGCGCTCACGCTCATTGGCGGCATCGTCGCCGTCGCCGCGGTTCCCCTCCTGCCGATGTGGTGGCTCGTCATGCTCGCGTTCGCACTGCTCGCGGTGGGCGCAGCCGTCGGCCTGCACCTCGCCACGCGGGTGTCGTCGACGGATGCTCGCCGCGCCCTCATCGCCCTGTGCATCCCCCTCAGCACGGGTGCGGCGCTCGGCGCCTTCGTCACGGGATGGGCCGTGCCGCGCGGCTGGGCACTGGGGCTCATCGTGGCCCTCGTGACCATCGCGATCGCTCGCCCGGCCACCGCGCTCGTGCCGCTGCGCGCCGGGTTCTTGGGCCTCGCGGCGGCACTCGTGCTCGGGTCGATGCCCGAGCTTGCGGGCGACCTCGGTGTGGCGCTGCCCGGGCTCGGCCTGAGCGCTGCGAGCACCGTGATCATTGCCGCCGCCGTGCTCATCGCGAGCAGCCAACTCGGCGGTCTCGCCCCGATCGAGCGGCAGGTCGTCGGCGGCGTCGCAACTCTTGCGGCCGTTATCGCCGCGTTCTTGCCCGGCGCCGCGAGCCTCGACGGGTCCCTCGCTCTCGGCCTCGTGGCGGTGGCCCTGTGCCTCGTGGTGATCCTCGGCCGTGCGGGCGCCGATCGCTCCGTCGAGCGGCGCCTGGCTCGCGTGCTGCTCCCCCTCGCGGTGGCACGCGCCGTGCTGCTGGCGCTCGAGAGCGAGCCGCTCGCGGTGGCGCCGAGCCTCGCGGCAGCAGCATCCGTCGGCGCGCTCGCGGTCGTGGCGATCGTGGGCCTGCTGGTTCAGCCGACCGCCGATCACGTCTCGGCTCGCGCACGCACCCTGCGCTCGACGCTTGGCGATGGCGCGCTCGACCGCGCCGCGGGCGATGTGGCCGCGGTGATCGCGGGCATCGGTGTGCTCGTGAGTGGCCTGAGTCGCGACCCCGACTCGACCCTCGGCTGGCTGCCTGTGCTGGTGCTGGCCGTTCTCGTGCTCGTCATCGCGACGAGCCGCGACGGACTCATCGGCTCACGCTCGCCCCGCCGCTTCATCGGCTGGGTCGCCCTCGCCATCGCAACGATTGCCCTGTGGATGCGACTCGCCGACACCGGCGAAACGACCGCCGAGCTCTATGTGCTGCCGCTCGCGGGCGCCATGCTGCTCGTCGTGGCAGCCAGCAGCCTGCTGGGTCGGCGACGCTCACAGCCGGGGTCGGCCTCGGCCGCTCCCCTCACGGCCGCGGCCCTGCTCGTTGCGCTGCTGCCCTCTGCCGTGCTGAGCGGACTGCACGCCGCCACCGACGATCAGCTCGCGGCCACGCGCGCGATCGTGGTCGCGGTGGTGGCGCTCTCCCTTGCGATCGTTCCGCTGCTGGCCGAACAGCGACTCGATTCCGCGCTGCCGCGCATGAGCAACGCGCTCGTGCTGAGCGGCGTTGGCGCTCTCGTGGTGCTCGCCGCGACGCAAACGATCGACCTGCTCGCAGCCGCGGCAGGCGAACCCCTCGCCCGCGCCGCACTCGTGCGCGCGGTGCTCGTCGTGCTCGTGCTGAGCGCCGTGGGCGTTGCCGCGTGGATGCTCGGCGAAGGCCGCCTGCGCACCATCGCCACGGCCGGCGCGCTCGGCTCGGCCGCGCTGGGGGCTGGGCTGCTCGGGCTCACGGGTGCCGTGGACCCGGTCGAACTCGTGAACGTTCCGCTCGCGATCGCCCTGCTCGCGGTCGGAACCCTGCACTTGGCCGCGGTCGACAGCGCCCGCAGTTGGCTCTGGCTCACGCCGGGCCTCGTGGCGTTGCTCGCCCCCTCGTTGCTCGCGATCGACGCCGTCGGCGAACCGCTGTGGCGGGCCGTCGCGATTGGCGTGGTCGCCGCGGCCGTATTCGTCATCGGACTCGTTCGGCGCTTACAAGCGCCGTTCGTGCTCGGCGGCATCGCCCTACTGATTCACCTGCTCGTGCAGTCGTGGCCGCTGCTGACCCTCGTGGGCGAGTCGGTCGAGTGGTGGCTGTGGCTCGGGCTCGCGGGCGTGCTCATCATCGTGATCGCCGCACGCTTCGAGCGGCGCATGCAGAACGCGCGCGACCTCGCGACGCGCATCGCCCAGTTGCGATAGCGGGGAGCAGTTAGCGCGCCGCGACCACGGCGCCGAGCGCGGGCGCCGCGTGCGTCACCGTTCCGCCGAGCATCGTGAGCGCCACCGGCATGGTGCGCAGCTCATCGGCACTCGCGGTGAGCGGGTCGACATCGAGTGCCACGAGATCGGCGGGCTCGCCGAGTGCGACAAGCGAGCGGGTCGACGCCGCGAGGGCTTCGACCACGGTGAGGCACTGCTCGGGGTGGAAGGCCGGTCGGCCGTCGCGCGTGCGACTCGTCGCCGCCGCGATGGCGATCCACGGGTCGAGCGGCGCCACGGGCGCGTCAGAGCCGAGCACGATGCGGGCACCCGCGTCGAGGAACGACCGCAACGCGAACGCCCGGCGCGTGCGCCCCGGCCAGTATCGCTCGGCGACATCGCGGTCGTCGACGGCGTGCTCGGGCTGCACGCTCGCGGTGACCCCGAGCGCCGCGAAGCGGGCAAAGTCACCGTCGTGCACGAGTTGCGCGTGCTCGATGCGTCCGCCTCGCCCGAGCTTGGCGAACACGTCGAGAGCCAAGCGGTTGGCGCCATCACCGATCGCGTGCACGGCAGGCTCGAAGCCCGCCTCGATGCCGCGGGCGAGCAAGGGGTGCAAGTCGCAGGGGGGAACGTTGAGGCGGCCGTAGGCCTCGGCGGGAGCATCCGGATACGGGTCGCAACAATACGCAGTGCGGGTGTTGAGCGAACCGTCGGTGATGACCTTGAGCGGGCCAACGCTCACGGTGCCGGCGAGGTGTTGACCCGAACGCATGCCCAGGTCGATCGCGCGGTCGAGGTGCTGGGGGTACACGCCAAACTCGACGCGCAGGGCGTCGAATCCGCTCGCGACGCGGCGCAGCCAGTCGTCGCGGTTCCAGCGCATCTCGAGGTCAACGACGCCCACGACTCCGCGGGCCGCAGCCTCGGCCGCAGCCTCCGCAACCCACGTGTCGAGCTCGGCGTCGGGTGCGCTGTCGAGGCGAGCCGTGATGGCGAAAGCCGCGTCTTCGCGCAGCACGCCATCACCGTCGGCGCCGGCCGAGGGCTCGACCGCGAAGTGCACAAGGGCCGCGCTGTTGAGCCAGACGCAGTGCACGTCGGCGCTGACGAGCACGATGGGGCGGTCGCTCGCGACGGTGTCGAGCAGGGCGGCGGCGGGCGCATCCGGCCACAAGCCATCACGGAAGCCCACGCCGACAACGACGGCGTCGCGAGCCTCGCCGCGAGCAATGGCCGAGCGCACGATCGCAACGGCCTCAGCGGCGCTCTCGGCAGCAGACAGGTCGATGCGGCGGCGGTGTTGCGCCCACTGCGTGAGGTGCACGTGTTCGTCCCACAAGCCGGGCATGATGAAGCGGCCCTCGAGGTCGATGTCGTCGAACGCGGCGGGGGCGGTTGCCGCGGGCACGATGCCGACGATGATGCCGTCGTCGATGAGCAGGTCGATCGGGTCGTGGCCACCGAGCGGTCTCGCGTTACGAATCGCGCGCGTCATGGTGTCTCCTCATCTCGCGGGCCAAACCGGGCTGGCTGTAGGGCCCGTCACCCTCAAGCTCGGCGACGATGTTCTCGATCACCTCGGGCGACTTGTTTTGGCTGAGCTTGGCGCGGGCATCGATGCGCGTCACTCGCACCCGAACGCCGACCGTGCCTCGGGCTACACGTCGAGAGTACTCCGGGTCGAGGTGCAAGCCTCGCGGCTCGGCGACGTGCTGCTCGAAGTGATCAGTCAAGTGCGC
>NZ_JANRKZ010000267.1:0-8270 GCF_033763155.1 Microcella sp. | reverse complement strand
CTCGAACTTGTCGCGACGACAATCGGCATTGCGTGGCTCGTGGTTTTCGGCATTGTGCGCGCGACCCGACTCGTCACCCGACCGGTGATGACATCGGCCGCGACACCGGACGCCGCTTAGGTCATACCTATCTTGGTTGCGCGTCACGCGCGCCCGTAGAGTGGACGCATCGATCGCGCATTGAAAGTGTGATCGCCACCACTGAGGAGTCGTGCCGTGCCCCGTCCATCTGCCTCTGTGCAGCTCTATACCGTGCGTGATGCCCTTGCGGCTGATCTCTCAGCGACCACGCAACGACTGGCCGACCTCGGGGTGCGCGCGGTCGAACCGTACGGTCTCGTAGAAGCCGCGGACACCCTCGGTCCCGCTCTTGCCGCGGCGCACCTCACAGCCCCCACCTCTCATGTGACGCTGCATGGCGGCGTTCACGATGCCGCATTCGCCGCGGCGCGAGCGCTCGGCGTCGCGACGCTCATTGACCCCTACATTCCCGAAGAGCGGTGGACCACGCGGTCGGATGTCGCGGCGCTCGCCGCAGAGTTCACCGAGATTGCGCGGCAAGCCGCCGACCACGGTCTGCAGGTCGGGTATCACAACCACTGGTGGGAACTCGAGACTCTCGTCGACGGCACCCCCGCCCTCGAGGTGTTTGCTGATGAGCTTGGTGACGCTCCGGTTGTGCTCGAGCTCGACACCTACTGGAGCGCCGTCGGCGGGGTCGACCCCGTCGCACTGCTCGGCCGGCTGGGCGAGCGCGTTGTCGCGCTGCACATCAAAGACGGCCCGATCTCGCGGGACACGGCACTGCAGCAGCCCGCTGGCCAGGGGGCCATGCCCATCGCCGACATTCTCGCCGCCGCTCCGACGGCGCGACCCGTCATCGAGTTTGACGAATATGCGGGCGACCTGTTCGAGGGCATCGCCGCCAGCATCGCCCACGTGCGCTCGCTGGGGGTCGAACTGTGACGGGCCCTGTCGGCGTCGGAGTCATCGGCGCGGGCGTCATTAGTCAGCAGTACCTCGAGAACCTCACTCGCGCGGCCGACGTGCGCGTGCTCATGGTGGCCGACCTCGACACCGACCGCGCCGCTGCGCGGGCTGCCGAGTACGGCGTTCCGTCGAGTGGTTCGGTAGCCGAACTTCTCGCGCGCCATGACATCGAGATCGTCGTCAACCTCACGATTCCCGCCGCCCACGTTCCCGTGGCGCTCGACGCGCTGGCGGCCGGCAAACACGTGTGGAGCGAAAAGCCCTTTGCGCTCGACCTCGAGAGCGGCCAGGCGTTGCTCGATGAGGCCCACCGCCTCGGCTTGCGCGTTGCGTGTGCGCCCGACACCGTGCTGGGTGCGGGCATCCAGACCGGCCGTCGCTTGATCGAGTCGGGTGCCATTGGTACTCCGCTCACGGCGCTCACGCTCTTTCAGGTCTCTGGCCCGGAGACGTGGCACCCGAGCCCCGATTTTCTTTATGCGCGGGGCGGCGGGCCGCTCTTCGACATGGGGCCGTATTACCTCTCGACGCTCGTGCAACTTATGGGTCCGGCTGCGCAGGTTGTCGCGCGCGGATCGCGGTCGCGAGCATCCCGCGTCATCGGGTCGGGGCCGCGCGCGGGCGAGACGTTTCCCGTCGAGGTTCCGACGCACATCGCTGCCCTCATCGACTTCGAAAGCGGCACGAGCGCGCAGAGCACGTTCTCGTTTCAATCGAGCCGGCCGCGGGTGGGCATCGTCGAGATTTCGGGCACCGAGGGCACGCTGTGCTTGCCCGACCCGAACAACTTCGAGGGCGAGCTGCGCATCTGGCGCGACGGCATGTTTGAGGAGTCAGAGGCCGAGGTCGTGCCCGCGAGCGGGTCGACCTTCTCGCGCGGTGCCGGCGTTGTCGAGCTCGCGCGCGCCATTCGTGCCGGTCGGCCCGAGCGGGCATCGGGCGAGTTTGCGTTTCACGTGCTCGACCTCATGGTGTCGATTCAGCAGTCGGCCGAGACCGACGGCGCCGCGGTGCCGATCGCGAGCACGATTGCGATTCCGCCCGCATTGCCCGAAGACTGGGACCCGACCGCTTCGACCCTCTAGGAGCCACTCATGAGCCACGCACCCCTAGGAGTCGCCTTCGTCGGCGGCGGATTCATGGCAGACGTGCACAGTCGTGCCGCTCGTGCCGCCGGCGCGCGCGTGGTCGGCGTGACCAGCTCAACCCCGGCGCGCTCTCGTGAGGCCGCCGACCGCATCGGGGCCGAGGTGGCCTTTGCCGATGTGGATGCCCTGCTCGCCGACCCCGCCGTCGACCTCGTGCACGTGGTGACCCCGAACGCCTCCCACCATGCCGTCACGGTGCGGGTTCTTGCCGCGGGCAAACATGTGGTGACAGAGAAGCCGCTCGCGACGACCGTGGCCGACGCCGTCGACCTCGAGCAGCGGGCGACCGCGGCCGGAGTCGTGGCCACCGTGCCGTTCGTCTATCGCTTTCACCCCATGGTGCGCGAAGCGCGTGCCCGGGTTGCGGCGGGTCAGGTCGGGCAACTCTTCAGCGTTCAGGGTGCGTACTTGCAAGACTGGCTGCTCGCTGCGGCCGACGACAACTGGCGGGTGTCCACCGAGGCGGGTGGGGCCTCGCGGGCCTTCGCCGACATCGGCTCGCACCTGTGTGACCTGCTCGAGTTTGTGACGGGCGACCGCCTGGTGCGGCTGCAGGCACTCACGAGCACCGTGTTTGCCGAGCGGGCATCCACGGGCCCCGTCAGCACAGAAGACCTTGCCGGAGTGCTCGCGCAGACTGCGAGCGGTGCAGTGGTCAGCCTGCTCGTGTCGCAAGTGGCTCCTGGGCGCAAGAACGGGCTGGTGCTCGAACTGCACGGCGCTACCGAGACGCTGCGGTTCGAGCAAGAGCGCCCCGAAGAACTGTGGATCGGTCGCCGCACTGCCAGCGAACGACACCTGCGCAACAACGACGAACTTCACCCCGACGCGGCACGACTTGCCGTGCTGCCGCCCGGTCACCCCCTCGGCTACCAAGACGCGTTCACCGCGTTCGCCGCCGACACGTATGCGGCCGTGCGCGGAACGGTTGCCGATGGCCTTCCGGTCTTCGCCGATGGCGTGCGCGCGGCACGATTGACGGATGCGGTGCTCGCGTCAGCGCGCTCCGGCACCTGGAGCGAGCTCTAGTCGCGCAGCTCGCGGCCCGAGCACCGCCGTCCCCGACCACCACCACCCGACCAAACCTCGACGAAGGAGTCACTAGTGTCTACGCATCCCGTCACCCTGTTCACCGGCCAGTGGGCCGACTTGACCTTGGAAGAGGTTGCGACTCTTGCCGAGCAGTGGGGCTACGACGGCCTCGAGATCGCGTGCTCGGGCGAGCACCTCGACGTGCAGCGTGCGGTCGAGGACGACGCCTACCTGCAGGGTCGGCTCGACATCCTGAAGCGACACAACCTGAAGGTCTACGCAATCTCGCACCACCTCGCGGGGCAGGCCGTGTGTGACGACCCCATCGACTTTCGGCACCAGGCGATCCTCTCGAGCCGGGTCTGGGGAGACGGCGAGCCGGAGGGCGTGCGCCAGCGCGCTGCCGACGACCTGAAGCTCGCCGCTCGGGCCGCTCGTCGCCTCGGCGTCGACACGGTCGTCGGCTTCACGGGCTCGAGCATCTGGCCGTATGTCGCGATGTTCCCTCCGGTGCCGGCGAGTGTCATCGACGGGGGCTACGACGACTTTGCACGCCGCTGGAACCCGATCCTCGACGTCTTCGACAGCGAGGGAGTGCGCTTCGCGCACGAGGTGCACCCCGGCGAGATCGCCTACGACTACTGGACGAGCGTGCGAAGCCTTGAGGCCATCAATCACCGGGAGGCCTTCGGCTTCAACTGGGACCCCTCGCACATGATGTGGCAGAACATCGACCCCGTGGGCTTCATTGTCGACTTCGCCGATCGCATCTATCACGTCGACTGCAAAGACACTCGCGTGCGCCCGCAGAACGGACGAGCGGGTGTCATGGGCTCGCACTTGGCGTGGGGTGACCCCAAGCGCGGATGGGACTTCGTCTCGACGGGGCACGGCGACGTGCCGTGGGAAGACGCGTTTCGTGCGCTCAAGTCGATTGGCTACGCCGGCCCGATCTCGATTGAGTGGGAAGACGCGGGGATGAGCCGCCTGCACGGTGCCGCCGAGGCAGTGGGTTTTGTGCGCTCGTTGCTGTGGGATCTTCCCGAGCAGTCGTTCGACGCGGCGTTCTCACACCAGGATTAGCCGCGCGAAAAGTGAAACAGTGAGTCCCCCTTTCTGGGGACCGATTCGCCCCCCAACGGGGGACTGCAGGGGGTGTTCGTTAAGCGCACACTGGTCGTGGGGGACAAACCCGGTCCCCCAGATGGTGGACTTGGCCGACCCGAACGGCCGAGTCCTCGGTCGCCCGGTCGCCTCCCACGGCCGGGTGAAGACGCGCACGAACCCGAATCTGAGGCGCTTAATGGTCACTCTGCCCATGGTCATGACTGTGTCGCTCGTGGTGTTTTTCGCGCTGATCGCCGCCGTCGCCGGCACGGGACGGCGTTCACGCGGATCACACCGAGCCTGAGTTCACGCCCCCCACTCCTTCCCCCGAGAGCCCCGGCCTGCTCCCCCCTAGCGGCCGGGGCTCTATCTTGCTCGCGCACCTACGCGCGCACGGATCGCGCAGGGCAGGCTCCAAGACGGCTCATAGGTTCATGCGCGTTACTGGGGTCATGGCTGACGACGAGCTTCCGGAAACCCCCCGCCTCACGCGCCCTGACGGGTCGCCCGTTCGGGCCCTCGTGGTCGATGACGAGCCCTCTCTCGCTGACCTCGTCTCGATGGCCCTCAAATATGAGGGGTGGGATGTTCGCACCGCGCTGACCGGCCAGCAAGCCCTGCAGCACGGCCGCGAGTTCAAGCCCGACGTCGTCGTGCTCGACATCATGCTGCCCGACCTCGATGGTTTGGAGGTGCTGCGGCGTTTGCGCGCCGACGGCAGTGATGTACCCGTGCTCTTCCTCACCGCGAAAGACTCAGTCGACGACCGCGTCGTGGGGCTCACGGCGGGCGGCGATGACTATGTGACCAAGCCCTTCAGTCTCGAAGAGCTCGTTGCGCGGCTGCGCGGGCTGATTCGCCGCAGCACCCTTGTGGTGAGCGAGCGGGCCAATCCCGAGATCACCGTGGGCGACCTCGTGCTCAACGAAGAGAGCTACGAGGTGCGCCGAGGCGACACCGAGATCGAGCTCACCGCGACCGAGTTTGAGTTGTTGCGCTACTTGATGCGCAACCCCAAGCGCGTGCTCAGCAAAGCGCAGATTCTCGACCGCGTCTGGAGCTATGACTTCGGCGGCCGGTCGAGCATCGTCGAGATCTACATTTCGTACCTACGCAAGAAGATCGACAGCCTCGGCCCCGCCATGATCCACACGGTGCGGGGCGTCGGGTACATGATCAAGCCGGTCGCTTAATGCGCGGAGGATGGTCGCTGCAGAAGCGGCTCGTTGCGGGCATCCTCGTGCTGCTCATGATGGCCACTCTCGCGATCGGTGTCTTGAGCGTGTACTTCTTGCGGGCCAACCTGCTCGCGCAGCTGGACGATGAACTTCGGGTCATCGCGGATCGCATCGAGAATTTCGCGGCCCCGGGTCGAGGCCCTGAGCAGAACCTTGATCGCCCGGGCCTTCCGACCGGGTCGCTCATCGGTCTCGTGCAGTCAGACGGATCAGCAGTGGCGGCCTACCTCGACCGCGACGCCAACGTGCGCGAGCTCAGTAGCGTGCAGCTGCGCGTCATCGCAACGCGTACGCTGGGCGACCCAGCGACGGTGCACCTGCCCGGCGGGCTCGGAGAATTTCGCGTGCTCGCAACCGCCACCGAGGGTGGCGCTGCGTTGATCGTCGGCTTGCCGACCGCCGAAGTCTCGGCCACGACGGCCCGCCTCGCGGCCGTCATCGCCGCCGTGCTGGGCGGCATCCTCATCGTTGCGGCCGTGCTCGGGCGCGAAGTGGTGCGACTGGGTCTGCGACCGCTCACGCGCGTGCGCGAAGCAGCGACGGCGGTGACGACTTTGCCGCTTGATCGCGGCACGGTGGCGCTCGCCGATCAGTTGCCCAAGCTCGATACCGATCCGAGCACCGAGGTCGGGCAACTGGGCGTCGCGTTCACGCGCATGCTCGATCACGTGCAAAGCGCTTTTGACTCGCGGCAGGCGAGCGAGCAAAAGGTGCGGCAGTTCGTGGCCGACGCGAGCCACGAGTTGCGCACGCCTCTCGCCGCGATTCGCGGCTACAGCGAACTCACTCGCCGAAGCCGCCAGCCTTTGCCAGACGATATTCGTCACGCCCTCGCGCGCATCGAGTCAGAGTCAGTTCGCATGTCGGCGCTCGTCGACGACTTGCTCTTGCTCGCGCGCCTCGATGAAGGGCGCGAGTTGCGGCATGACCCGGTTGACCTCGCTGCGCTCGTGACCGATGCGGTGGCGGATGCTCAAGCAACCTCGCCCGCCCACGACTGGGTCGTGCGCGTGCCGAGCACTCCGGTCGTTGCCGCGGGCGACCAGCATCGACTGCACCAGGTTGTCGCCAACCTGCTCGCCAACGCGCGCGTGCACACCCCCGAAGGCACTCGCGTCACGGCCGCGCTCGGCACTCTCGAGGGCCGCGCGATCATCACCGTCACCGACACGGGCCCCGGTATTCCCGCCGAAGTGCAGCCCGTGCTGTTCGAAAGATTCGCGCGGGCCGATACCTCGCGCTCGCGCGCCACAGGGTCGACCGGCCTCGGGCTCGCGATTGTGGCTGCCGTGGTGCAGGCGCACGGGGGAGAGGTCGCGGCATCGTCGCGACCCGGCGAAACGGTGTTTCGCGTGAGTCTTCCGATCGCGCGGTCGGCCGCCGTTCGCCCCGCCGTCGCCCCGACCACACCCCCCTCAGCGCCCACCGCCTAGGCGCTCAGCGTCTCGGTGCACACCGCCGATCGCCACTCGCTTTGCGCGGCCCGCCGTGCGTGACGTATGCTGGCCTCTTGCCATAGACCGCCGGTCGTTGCCGTGCGCGCTCGCAGACTCGTCTGAGAGTGGTCACGACAACCGAAGGTTCGCACGCTTCTCACGAAGCGCACGACGGCCCGCGCAGGTGTACTGAACTGAAGCCGTGCCCCTCTGCGAGGGTGCACGAAGAGGCTCGTGCGCGTGCGCATGAGCCTTTCGTCATCTGCGGGCCCCAACGCTCTGCATGAGCTCCGGGTGGTGATGGTGAGACCAACCACAATCAAGAGGAGCACCATGGCGAACAAGGAAGCAACGGTCGCCGAGCTGACAGAACTTTTCTCCAGCTCGACCGCCGTACTGCTCACCGAGTACCGCGGCCTCACGGTGGCACAGCTCAAGAAGCTGCGCACGACCATCCGTGATGACGCGTCGTACGCCGTGGTGAAGAACACGCTGACCAAGATTGCGGCCAACGCTGCTGGCATCGACTCGCTCGATAACATGCTCGCCGGCCCGTCTGCCCTCGCCTTCGTTCACGGTGACCCCGTGACCGTGGCCAAGGCGCTGCGTGACTTCGCCAAGGCGAACCCCAACCTCGTGCTGAAGGGTGGCTACTTCGACGGTAAGCCGCTCGACGCTGCAGAGGTCATGAAGCTCGCCGAGCTCGAGAGCCGTGAGGTGGTGCTGGCAAAGCTTGCCGGTGCCGTCAAGGCCTCGCTCTTCGGTGCCGCATACATGTTCAACGCGCCGCTGGCGCAGGCCGCTCGCGCTGTTGACGCGCTGCGGCAGAAGCAGGAGTCCGGCAGCTGATTTCCAGCCGACCGGTTCACGACACGAAACAACTAGAAGGAGTCATCATGGCAAAGCTCACCACTGACCAGCTCATCGAGGCGTTCAAGGAGCTCTCGCTCATCGAGCTCAGCGAGTTCGTCAAGAAGTTCGAAGAGGTCTTCGAGGTCACCGCCGCCGCGCCCGTCGCGGTCGCCGCCGCCGCCGGCCCCGCCGCCGCCGCCGAGGAGGTCGAGGAGAAGTCGTCGTTCGACGTCGTTCTCGAGGCCGCTGGCGACAAGAAGATCCAGGTCATCAAGGAGGTTCGCGCTCTCACGAACCTCGGCCTCGGCGAGGCCAAGGCCGTCGTTGACGGCGCCCCCGGCGTCGTGCTCGAGGGTGTCAACAAGGAGACCGCCGACAAGGCGAAGGCCCAGCTCGAGGAGGCCGGCGCCACGGTGGTGCTCAAGTAGTCATCGACCCCCGGGTCAGCGACTGCTGAATCGCGCGAG
>NZ_JANRKZ010000266.1:0-13318 GCF_033763155.1 Microcella sp. | reverse complement strand
ATCGGGAGCCCGCGGCGACGCCGCGGTCTACGCGTTCGGAGCGACGGTCGCCATCATTGTGCTCACCTGGTCGCCGAGCCGTGACTGGTGGCGCTGGGCGATCCTTCCGGGCGTGGGCATGGCGATCGCTCTGCTCTTCTTCGCGATTGCGGGTCAATCGGGCGTCGGGTCGATCGGCTTCACGGGGGGTGGCAGCGCGACGATTCCGGTCGAAGGCGATACCACTGGCGAAGAGGCTCCGCTCAGCGGGTTTGCTCTCGCCGCCTACAACCTGCTCATGCTGCCGTTTCTCTGGACGGGAGTGTGGGGTTCGTGGGGGCTCGGCTGGCTCGACACCCAGTTGCCCGCCATCGTCGTCTGGGCAGCGACCGCAGCGTTCATCGTGGTGGGTTTCGCGGGCTTCGGCCGGTTGAACGGACGTAAAGCATTCGCCCTCTCTGGTGTGCTGTTCGTGCTCATTGCACTGCCGGTCTACGTGCTCACGGTGGGCGGCGACAAGGTGGGGGCGAACCTGCAACCTCGCTACCTTCTCCCCCTCATCGTGTTGTTCACCTTCCTTCTGCTCGTTGATCCGGCCCGACGAAATCTGCGCTTTACCCGACCGCAGACACTGGTTGTGCTGGGCGCACTGGCTGTCGCCAACCTCGTAGCGTTGCAGGTCAACATTCGCCGTTACGTGACGGGTGCCGACCAGCAAGGTCTCAATCTCGATGCCGGTGCCGAGTGGTGGTGGGATGGCTTCCCCGTCGGGCCGACCGCGGTCTGGGTGATCGGTGCACTGGCCTACGCCGGACTCCTCGCGGTCTTGTGGAGTGCTCTTCGCACCACACGCGGTGAAGCCCCGGTCGAGGCGAGCCCGGCGAGGGCATCCGTCAGTCCTACGCCCTGACAACGCAATGCTGGCCCCGGGCATTGCCCGGGGCCACCACTATGTTCTGACGGTTAGTCGGCGAGCTCTTTGTAGAGCCGCGGGGCGTTGTTCACGGCCGTGATGGCCTGAGTGAAGTCGACACCGACGACATCGAGGTACCACTTGAGGTTCGGGTACCTCGGGGTGTTTTCTTCTTCAACCAATCGCAGAGCCTCTTCGCGCGTGAGGTCGCCCTCGCGCACCTGGTTGCTGCGGAAGGTGTCGTGCTCGGTGAACCCCGCGATCGTGTAGTACGCGTAGTTGTAGAACGCGGCCGTTCCGTCACCGATGCGCCAGGTGGTTTGCGTATCGGGCGCGCGCTCCCAGTCGTACTCGCTGTCGAGCGTGTCTTCAATGAGCTTTTCGTCCCAGCGCCAATAGTCGAACAAGTGGAAGTAGTCCGACTTGGTCGTGAAGCTGCGGTAATACTCACCGAGTAGCGTGTCAGGAATCGAGCGGTTGAAATACCCGGGGCTCTGCAGCATGGCCTTCAAGCGCAGGCTTTGGTAGCGCAACTGCTTCATGGCACCGTGGCTGTAGACGCGCTCTTCGGCGAAGTCTGGCGGAACCCCCAAGAAGCCCGACTTGAAGTGCGTGACCTCGAGCGGGTTGATGCCCCACAGGTTGAGCGTGACACCCGTCTGCCGCTTGAGTGTCTCGATGTGGCGGAAGAAGTGCTTGTCGCCGGCTGTCAGCACGCTCAGCATGCCGAGGTGGGGCGACTTGATCCACGCGTTGAGGTTGCGACGGATGTAGTCGCGCTTCTTGGTGATGTCGGCGGCCACAATGATGTTTTCGACGCCGAGCTTGGCCGACATGCGGCTGACATTACGGCGACCGAGGTCGGTCACCATGCCCCAGTCGTAGGTGTACGTGACAGGCTTGAGCTTGAGCTCGTGAATGATCAGGTGCAGTCCGTATGAGCTGTCACGCCCACCCGAGAAGGGAACCAGCACTTCGTCGCCCGACGCGCGACGGAAGGGCTTGATGAGTTCGAACAGCTCTTCTTTCGGCCGCGGGTGGTTGCGGGGCTTGTAGTTGTGGCAGTAGTTGCAGACGCCCTGCTCGTCGAACGCAATGAAGGGCATCGTCTCGGGCAGAACACACCGCGTGCACCGACGGAAGTCGGGCTTGGGATAGACGAGCAATGCCTCTTCTTCGGCCGAGAAACCCAGGCCAGGCACAAGGTTGACCGAGCGATCTTTCCACTCAGAGAGCTCGATGGGCTCCGTCTGAACCGGAACGTCGACGATGACCACGTCGTTAAGCACCTGGCGAACATCCGTCGCCTCGATCTGCTCGAGGGGGTAGCGCTCGGAGGAGAAGATCAGGCCGCCGCCGGTGTTGCCGACATAGAGACTGCCGTTGTTCGAGAAGAGCAGCAGTTTGCCGAGGCGCGGAACGAGAGCCGCACACGCGACCACGCCTTCGGCGAGTTCCATCACGCGAGCCGCAGCAGTCTCGATCGTGCCGCCGCCGTCGAGGTGCGAGGCAATGATCGCGGGAATGATCTCGGTGTCGATCTCGAGTTCGGGGGCCTTACCGATGACCGACCAGAGTGCTTCGTGATTGACGACGATGCCGTTGTGAAGAACGATGACCTGTTCACGCGAAACCGGCTGGTTGTCGCCCGTTCCGTTGGTAACGAGACGGCTGTGGCCGAAGAAGAGATTGCCGAGCGGAGGGATGCGCTTGAGCAGTCGGTCGATCGGGTCGTCGGCGCGATACGCGTGGTAGCCCGCGGTGCTGTGGATGACCATGCCGCTCGAGTCGCGGCCGCGCTGCTGCGCGTGCTTCACGAGAATCTTGGCGGCCGAGGAGTCAAGGGCGTCGGGGCCGATGTAGCCAAAGATTCCGCACACGTGTACTTCTCCGATTCTGTCGTTGGGGCTCGCCGCGCGACACAACAGCGGGCACGCACAACGATCTATCATGCCACGTCGGGGACCGCGGGCCGCGTGCACAACGCGGCCGAGGCGGGTGACGGCAAGCGGCTAAGATAGCGAGGTGTCAGGCCAGGAAACGGAGCGCGCGAAGAGCGCGCTCATCGTGTGCTACTCGCCCGTCGGCAATGACGGCCGTGTTTCGAACCAGATCCGGTGGCTCGAGGCGGCGGGCTATCGTGTCGACGTTCTCAGCAAGGGGCCTGAGCATCCCGATGCGAGCGGTGCCCGGTTTCGTATTGGTCAGCCGTCTCTCCCCGTTCGCGTCGCTATTCACGCTCTCTTGCCCGCGCGCGCACGGTTCAGGCGCCTGGTGGCCCCGTATATGCCAACCGCTGAACTCGCTGGCCACACGTATGACGTGATCATCGTGAATGACCATCACCTGCTTCCCTGGGCCGTCGAAGCGGTTCCCGCGATGGCGACAGGGCCGGTCGTTCTCGACCTCCACGAGGTCTACTCCGGAAATGGCACGGGCGCGGTCTACAACGCCCTCATCGCGCCCTATGACGACTGGCTGCTCACCTTCATCACGTCGCCCGTGTTCACCAAGCACCTCACGGTTGCCGAAGGCATCGCCGACCTCTACCGGGATCAATACGGCATCGCCCGGCCCGGTGTCATCCGCAACATCGCGCCCTATCAAGAGCTGACACCGTCACCGGTTGATCCCGAACACATCATGCTTGTTCACCACGGTTACGCCGCGGTCGAGCGCGGAATCGACATCATGCTCGACGCCTCGATGCTGCTCGACGAGCGGTTTCATCTCGTGCTCATGGTTCTCGGAGACGAGCGTTCGTTGGCACCCTTGCGCGCGCATCCTGCGATCGCTGCGGGGCGGGCGACGTTCCGCGAGCCCGTGGGGGTCACCGAGGTGGCAAGCGCGCTCAATGGGTACGACCTCGAGCTCATCTTCTTTCCGCCCCGCTTCGCCAACAACATCTACGCGCTGCCGAACAAGTTCTTCGAGGCCATTCAAGGGCGCCTCGGCGTTGTCATCGGCGAGAGCCCTGAGATCGTTGGCTTCGTGCGTGAGCACGGGTTTGGCATCGTGGTCGACGGGTGGACCGGCGACGATCTTGCCGCGGCGCTCAATGCCCTTTCGGCCGAGCAGATAACCGCCATGAAGCAGGCAGCTGACCGTGCGGCTCTCGACTTCTCGACCCGCGGTGAAGGCCCTCGGTTCCTCGCCGAGGTGGGGGCCTAGCTACTCGCTCGCCCGTGCGGCGCGCTGCCGCCACAGCGGTTAGGCGATCGCCTTGCCGATCACACGGTATGCAACGCCGGGCCACTGGTCTGCGGAAGAGACGCGACGTCCGTCGATGAAGGCGCGCAGGCCCGGAAGGTCACTCGGGGTGAGAGTGCGGTACTCGGCGTGGTCGGCCTGTACGACCACGGCGTCGACCGGCTCACCCAAGTGATACGCCGAGAATCCGAGCTTCTCGAGCTCTTCGTCGGTGTACATCGGGTCGTGCACGAGAGCGGTCGCACCGCGTGCGGTAAGGGCGGCGACAGCCGGGAAGACGCCGGAGAACGCCGTCTCTTTCACGCCACCGCGGTACGAGGCGCCGAGCACGGCAACCTTCGCGCCGGTGAGGTCGCCGTAGGCACCCTCGAGTAGTCCGATCGTGTAGTCGGGCATTCCAGCGTTAGCGGCGCGCGCGGCCGAAACGACCGTCGCCTCCGGGTCAGTCCACAGGTAGAGGCGGGGGTAGACGGGGATGCAGTGGCCACCCACCGCGATACCGGGCTGGTGAATGTGCGAGTACGGCTGCGAGTTCGATGCCTCGATGACCTGATACACGTCGATGCCGGCCGTCGACGCGAAGCGGGCGAACTGATTGGCAAGTCCAATGTTGACGTCGCGATAGGTCGTCTCGGCGAGTTTGGCGAGCTCTGCGGCCTCGGCGCTGCCGAGGTCCCACACGCCGTTGCCACGAGGCAGATCGGGGCGCTCGTCGAAGTCGAGCACCGCCCGGTAGAAGTCAACGGCCTTGGCCGCGCCTCGTTCAGAGAGGCCACCGACGAGCTTGGGGTACTTGCGCAAGTCAGCAAAGACGCGACCCGTCAGAACGCGCTCGGGCGAGAAAACGAGGTCGAAGTCCACACCCTCGGTGAGGCCCGATGCCTCTTCGAGCATGGGCTTCCAGCGCGTGCGGGTGGTGCCCACCGGCAGCGTGGTCTCGTACGACACGAGGGTGCCGGGGGTCAGAACCTCACCGAGCGAGCGAGTTGCGCCATCCATCCACCCGAAGTCAGGCTTGGCCGTCTCTTCGTCGACGAACAGCGGCACAACGAGAACCACAGCATCCGCACCGGGAACGGCCTCGGAGTACTGAGTCGTCGCGCGAAGCTTGCCCGCCGGAACGAGGTCAGAGAGCATCTCTTGCAAGTAAGCCTCGCCCGGAAATGGCTCGATGCCCTGGTTGATGAGATCGACCGTGCGCTGTGAGACATCGACGCCGATCACCTCGTGTCCCTTGCTGGCGAACTGCACGGCGAGCGGGAGCCCGATTTTGCCCAGGGCGATAACGGCGATCTTCACGGAGTTTCTCCAGAGTCAGAGGGATGACACAAGTCTACCCGGGGATGATTGCGAGGCTTTCGTCGACCACTCGAGTGGCGATCGCGCGAAGCGAGTATTGGCCGGCTGACCATTCTGCGAGTTCTGCGCGACCATCGCTCGCGAGCGGCTGGGTCGCTGCCGCGACCATTGCGGCAGCAGTGGCTTCGACGTCATACGCGACGGCGACCCCTGCGTGCGGGTGTCCGGCGTCGTTAAGAAACTCCATCGTTGGTCCCACTCCCGCAAAAATGACGGGGCAACCCGCCGCGAGCGACGAATAGACCTTTGTTGCCAACGCATACTCGTTGGCGGGTACGGGGGTGAGGCTCGCCACCGACGCTGTCGCCGACGACAGGATGGGTGAGAGCGCGGCCGGCGGAATCGGGCCGTGAAAAGCAACGGATGCCTCGATGCCTAGTTCGTGCGCGCGAGCGAGCATCCCGTCGCGTTCTTCACCGTTGCCGTAGTAGACCAGCCGCGCACCGGGAAAGCGCTCGAGAACGGCGGGCATCGCGTCAACGAAGATTCCGGCTCCGTGCCACTCAGAGTGCGTGCCGGCATAGACGAAGACCGGATCGTGTGGAGCGTCTTGCCCGTCGTAGTGGAAGTCTTTGGTGTCAGCCCCAAAGCCGATGGGGATCGCCGGGGTCGTAATGCCCGCAACCCGAAACCGGTCGATGAGCGGTTGGTGCGCAGCGAAGAGCGTCGCGGCACCATTGAGGCCCCACGCTTCGAGGCGGCGCAGGATGCCGAGAACAAGCCGCGATCGCGTGACGAGTTCAGCGGCTTCGGTCCAATAGTCGGCAGCCCGCACCACGTAGGGAGTGCGACGCAGCGCCCCGATGACTCGCACGACCGCCACGGTGGTGGGAGGGGGCTCGACCACATAGAGGTCAGCACGGCGAGAGAACAACAGTCGGAACGCGAGCGGAATGTCGAAACTCATGTAGCTCAGGTAGCCGCGCACGTATTGCTGCCGGTCGCGCTTGACGGGCGCGCGACGCACCTCGATTCCTGGCGGGTCGTCGATCACCGCACCGGTGGGCGGTCGAGCCGTCAGGATCGTGACCTCGAACCCCCGGTCACGAAACTCTTCGGCCCAAATGCGCAGAATTCCGGATGCTGCAGAGACCTCGGGCGCATAAATGCGCGTCGCGATCACGACCCTCATGAGTCGGCAAGAAGTCGCGCGACCAGTGCGTCTTGCGTTGCGCGGTCGGGAGCGCTCGAGAGAGCGTGGGCACTGCGATCGGCTGCTTGTTTGAACGCCACGACATCGTCGACGGTGATGTCGCGCAAGGCGTCGACCAGGGCGTCTGCACTCGTGTCGGCCGTGATCATCCCGAGCCCATACTGTGCGACGTGCGCATCGATCTCTGGCGCCGGCGAGAACACGAGGCCAAGCCGCGCCTGCACGAAGTCGAAGAACTTATTGGGCAAGTGGTAGAGGTGGCTGAGCGTGCGCAAGGGGTAGAGAAAGACACCCAGGTCGTACTGGTTGAGCACGCGGGGCAGGGTCTCGGGCGGCACCGGAGGGTGTACGGTCACGCGTGGCGTGAGGGCGGCCTTCTTGCGGATCACTTCGAGATGCCCGCCCGGAACCTCAAGCAGGTAGAGGTCGAGGCTGAAACGCTCGCCGAGGCGATCGACCGCCTCAATGAGTTCGACGATGTTTCGCTCGGCGTCAGCGGTGCCGCTGTGCACGAGCTTGATGATCGAGGGATCGACGGGAGACGGCGCGAGTTCTTGGAAGTCGGCGGCGTTGCGCACGATTTCGGTGGCGACACCGTAGCGCTCGGTGTAGAGACCGGCCAATCCCGAGCTCACGCTCGTGACCGCCGTTGTGCGGGGCAAGTACTTCTTGCACAGGTGCTCCATGTAGGGACCAACGAGCAATCGCCAAATGAACACCGTTGCGCGCTCTTCAGCAGCCCACTCGTGCATGTCGGCCAGTACCGGCGCATTGCCCGCCGCAGCGAATGCCAGCGGAAGAGCTCGGGCGTCGTTCGCGACGACCAAATCGTAGGGTCCCGACTCGACGGTGGCGGTACGCACGGCCTTCTCGCCTGGAGCGGTTAGCTCAACGGCGTTGTGAAGGTGGAGGGCGAGCTTGGCGACGCCGAGCACCGTCTCGGGCAGGGATGACGCGTTTTCGGGTACCTCGATGTGCCGAGCGACGCCTTCTGGCGCCGGACCGTAGCCCACGGTCGTCACGTCGCCGTGCGCGCGCAACACCTCGAGCTGGCGGAGCACTCGAGAATCGGCGTAGATCGGCGAGAACGACACGCAGAGAATCTTCTTTGGCGACACTTAGGCAGCTCTTCCCGTGAGGCGTCGATGTATGGCGTCGAGTCTAGGGCTTCGGTTCACCGAGCCGTGTTCGCGCTGAGGTCGTGAGATAGCCTGTTGGCCGCGTCGTCTGTGCGTCGCTGTTGCTGTGGTTGAGATAGACGGGGAACTGGTGGACGAATCGTCGGGGCGACCCCGAGTACTCATTCTCGTGTACTCCGAACTTGCTCGTGACGCTCGGGTCTTGCGACAGATTCGCTGGCTTCGTGAGCGTTTCGATGTGACATCCGCAGCGTTCGGGCCATCACCCATCGACGGCGTGGAACATGTCGAACTCCGCGATCTCCCGCCCTATATCGGTGGGCGTCTCGAGCGGTTGCGCTACGCCATTTCGTTCGTGCTGGGTCGCTTTAGGGGCTTGACGGTCCGTAACCCCCGCGACCAGAGTGCGGCGGCAATCTTGGGTGAGCGCGAGTGGGACGTCATCATCGCCAATGACGTCACGGCGCTTCCTCTCGCCTCCACACTGCGGGCACGACGCGGTGTGCTTGCCGATCTTCACGAGTACTCGCCCCGGCAGGCAGAGGAGTCGTTGATGTTCCGACTCACGTCAGCGCGCAACTTCCGTTGGGTCCAGCGCACCTATCTTCCGCGCGTCAGCCGAGTCACGACAGTGAGTCAGGGCATCGCTGACGAGTATGCGCGCAGGTTCGGCGTCAGACCCGTGGTCGTCGCGAACGCCGCTGCCTATCAGCGCAAGTCACCCACTCCCGTCGGCTCTCCCATTCGAATTGTCCACAGCGCGGTGCCAAGCCCGGCGCGGCACATCGAGGTGATGATCGCTGCGGTGAGAGACACGACCGCCAACGTCACCCTTGATCTTTACTTGGTTGATGACGGTGGCGCATACCTTCAGAGCCTGAAGGCCCTCGCGACCACGACGCCGAAGGTGACGATTCATGGGCCGGTACCGAACTCAGAACTGATCGATGTGCTCGGCCAACACGACCTTGGCGTTCACCTTCTGCCGGCGATCAATTTCAACCATCGATGGGCGCTTCCCAACAAGTTCTTTGACTACGTTCAAGCCCGACTGGGGATCATCATCGGCCCATCTCCCGAGATGTCGCGGCTCGTTCACCAACACGGACTCGGTGTTGTCTCGAAGGACTTCACCGCCCAGTCGCTCACCGAGCTTCTCAACACCCTGCGGCCAGAGCAGGTTGCTCAATGGAAAGCGGGCTCAGATGCTGCGGCGCGTGAACTCTCGGGGGAGCATCAGCTCGAGACGTTCGAACGCGTCATGAACGAAATGCTGACGGCTAGGTCAGCGCCGTGACAACGCGTTCTGCCGCGTGGCCGTCGCCGTAAGGTTCGTCTGTTGTGGGCTCTGGGGCACGTCGTCCGACGGCGGCCGCGATGTCGTCAACGTTGTTCGCGAGCACATTCCAGCCAAGATCGACCGTCTCGGTCCACTCCGTTTCGGCACGAATCGTCGTCGCGGGAACACGAAGCAAGAACGCTTCTTTCTGCAGGCCTCCAGAGTCGGTGACTACCCCCGCGCTCTGCATCACTGCCGCGACGAGCTCTGGGTATGGAAGCGGGGGGCTTGTTCGCAGCGAGCCATGGTCAAGAGCGATTCCATGGCGCTGGGCAAGAGAACGAAGCCGCGGATGCACGAACAGCACAACGGTCTTCGGAAGGCCGGCGAGCGTGGAGATGATTGCGGCGAGCCGCGCCGGGTCGTCGGTGTTGTCGGGGCGATGAATGGTTGCGACCATGTATGACCCAGCGTCGAGCCCCAACGGCGTTGCGGTGCCTTCTCGCGTGACGCGATCTCTCACGGAATAGAGCACGTCGGTCATGACATCGCCGACAAGCAGCGAACGAGATTCGAGCCCTTCTGCCCGAAGGTGACTCATCGCGCTGAGGGTTGGAGCAAGAAGCAGGTCTGCGGCGTGGTCGGTGAGTACACGGTTGTGTTCTTCGGGCATCCGTCTATTGAATGATCGGAGCCCCGCTTCAAGGTGAGCCACCGGGAGGTGCATCTTGACCGCTGCAATGGCGGCGGCAAGAGTCGAGTTGGTATCGCCATAAACCAGAACCCAGTCGGGGCGGTGTGCGTCAAAGACCGACTCAAGGCCGGCCAGCATCGCGCCAGTCTGCGCACCGTGGTTGCCCGAGCCCACCTCGAGATTGACATCGGGAGCGGGAATGCCGAGATCGCGAAAGAAGACGTCGCTCATGAGCTCGTCGTAGTGCTGCCCGGTATGCACGATGACGTGCTCCGCGCGCCCGACCATTGCGTGCGCGATGGGGGCGAGCTTCACAAACTGCGGACGAGCGCCAACAACACTGAGAATCTTCACGGGGTTCCTTCGACTGCAGGCCATCGCGACTGCACCCCGTCAGTGTACGGGGATGCCATTCGTGATCGTGGTACTCGCGCTGTTGGCCACCGAGGAATGCCTTCCGCGGGCGACGAGTGCCGTGGCCCCCGTAGAATTGCGCGGGCGGCCAAAAGATGGCGCGTGAAGATCGTGGAGGTTGACGGTGTCGGTAGTCGATCGCGAGACGCGTTCGTATCAACAGTGCACGGTGACCGTCATGGACACGACGGACCCCGATATTGAGTTCGACGCAGACGGCGCATCGTCGTATGTTGCGTTCTTCAACCGCCGCTACGCTGCGACGCTCGAGCGCGCACAGCGAGGTGAGCGATCAGATGAACTAGCCGCGTTGGTCGAGAAGATCAAGGCAGACGGCAAGGGCAAGCCCTACGACGTCGTCATTGGCATCTCGGGCGGGGTCGACAGCACGTACCTGACGCTCAGCGCTGTTCGACTCGGCTTGCGCCCATTGTGTGTGCATTTCGACAGTGGCTGGAACTCCGAGGCGGCAGTCGACAACATTCACAACTTGGTCACGAGCTTGGGGCTCGACCTCTACACGCAGGTCGTCGACTGGCGCGAAATGAGAGACCTGCAATTGGCCTTTCTTCGGTCGGGCACGGCAAACGCCGACACGCCGACCGACCATGCGTTTGGGTATGTCGCCTATCACCAGGCCCAGAAGTACGGCATCAAGCACATCCTGTCGGGGAGCAACCTCGTGAGCGAGTCGATCTTGCCGACCGCGTGGGGCTACACCTCCGCAGACTCAAAGCACCTCAAGGCAATCCACCGCCGGTTTGGCGCCGTCAAGCTCAAGACCTACCCCGTCATGAGTTCGCTGGTTCGAACGCTGTGGTACCCGTATGTGCGAGGTATTTCTACTCACGCACTTCTCAACTATCTGCCCTACCACTATTCGCAGGTCAAGCAAGAGATTGCGCGTGACGTTGGCTGGCGTGACTACGGGGGCAAGCACTACGAGTCAGTCTTCACCAGGTGGTTCCAGGGCTACTACCTCCCGGAACGCTTCGGTTTCGACAAGCGACTCGCGCACTACTCGTCGCTCGTTCTTGCCGGCGAGATGACTCGAGACGAGGCTGTCGCTCTCCTCGCCGAGCCCAACTATCCCGAAGATCTACGGGTTCAAGACCACGAGTTCATCGCCAAGAAACTCGGAATCTCTGTCGCCGACCTCGACGCCATCATCGCGTCGCCTCCGCGGGACTACACCGATTACCCCAACAGTGAGGCGTCAACCAAGGCCCTGTTTGACTTCACGGCGCGCGTGGGTGGCATCCTCAGAAAGCTCGGCATCCTTCGATGAACATTTCGCTCGTGAGTTATGGGCTTGGCAACCTGGGGTCGGTGGTCAACATGGGCAAGCGGGCAGGCGCGAAGGTAACGCTCGTCTCGACGCCAGACGAGGTCTTGGCCAGCGAGCGAGTCATCTTGCCAGGGGTCGGTGCGTTTGATGAAGGCATGGATCGGTTGCAGAGTCGAGGTCTCGTTGAAGCGTTGCGCGAGTTTGCTGCATCGGGTCGTCCCCTCCTCGGCATTTGCCTCGGAATGCAACTCCTGCTTGACGGCAGCGAAGAGGGAACGTCTCCGGGTTTGGGGCTCGTGCCGGGCAACAGTGTTCGATTCAGCGAGTCCGCAGGAGTGCGAGTGCCGCACATGGGCTGGAACACGGTCGAACCCACACGCGCTGATCCGCTCGTCGAGGGTCTTCCCGACGACAGCCGCTTCTATTTCGTCCACAGCTATCGCGTGGTCCCCAACCGCGAAGAAGACCAGCTCGCCACGACCAACTACGGGGGACCGTTCGCCTCGATGATTCGGGCCGACAACGTGGTTGGAGCGCAATTCCATCCCGAGAAGAGCCATGCTTTCGGGATGACCATTCTCAAGAATTTCGCGGCGGCATGAGCGGCTTCCCCCGGGTGATCCCGGTGCTGCTCGTCAGCGATGGTTACCTCGTCAAGCCGGTGCGCTTCAAGGGTGAGCATTACATCGGCGATCCGATCAACGCGGTGCGCATCTTCAACGAGAAGCAGGTCGACGAACTCTTCATTTGTGACATTGACGCGACGGTCAAAAAGACCGGGGTCAATTACACACTCATCGAAGAGATCGCGAGCGAGGCGTTCATGCCGGTGGGTTACGGCGGTGGAGTCGCCTCCGCTGCAGAAGCGCGCCGCATCACGGGAATCGGCATCGAGAAGGTCGTTCTCGGAACCGCTGCACTGACCAATCCTGAAGCGATCAGCGAGGTTGCTTTTGCTCTCGGTTCGTCGAGCACGGTGGTCAGTGTTGACGCGCGACGACGACTCACGGGCGGCTGGGATACTGCCGTCGAGCGAGGTCGACGCAAGACGGGCATGACCCCGGTGGAAGCGGCCCGTCGGGCTCAAGAGTTGGGCGCCGGAGAAGTGCTGCTGTCATCGATTGATCGAGAGAGCACGTTCTCGGGGTTTGACCTTCCGCTGATTGAAGCGGTATCTCAAGCGGTTACGGTTCCTGTGGTGGCTCTCGGTGGGGCCAGTGGCTACGACGACTTCCGGCCGGCACTCGACGCGGGTGCGTCAGCTGTTGCGGCCGGCAGCATGTTCGTCCTCAACGGCAAGCATCGAGCGGTCTTGATCAGCTATCCCACCCCTTCACAGGTGCGCGCGCTCTCTCGGCCGTGACGGTCGGCCAATGGATGGCCCAGTAGACTCTTGAGGTTCGCCGAATGGAGGCTCCCGTGAAGTCCGTACTCAGGCTCTATCGCGATGTTGTGGCGGTGTTCCCGCTCGGCGGCGCGCGGTTCCTGAACCTCTATTCCTGGCTGCTCGCCTCGCTTGCCATCTTTGACGCTGCTGCTTTAGGACTTCTCGCGGCCGTCATTGGCCCCATTACGACAGGATCTCCCGTCACGCTTCCGCTCGTCGGCACCCTCGACTCAATGGGTGTGGTGTGGGTCATTCTGGTCATTTGCGTATTCATGGTCGCTAAGGGTGCGTTCGCGGTTCTGGTCACCTGGTGGGCCACTCGTCGTATTCCGCGGTACGAGGTCGCCATCGGCGATCGGCTCTTTCGGGCATACATCACAGCCCCGTGGCGAGACCGGTTGAAGAAGAACTCTGCCGACATCATGCGGTTCTCTGACTCCGGTGTCGACGCAACGGTCAACAGTTTTGTCTTGCCGGGAGCGACTCTGCTCGGCGAGTTCGTC
>NZ_JANRKZ010000265.1:0-1784 GCF_033763155.1 Microcella sp. | reverse complement strand
GAGCATGGGCGTCACGGGCACGCTCCGCGCGACCTACATCTACTACAACGCCGACGGCAGCCTCGTTTGGCAGTACACCTTCACCCAGTCGTGACCAGGGAGGGCGTTTCGACGCCGGATGCTTAGCCGACCCCGGCGAGCAGGGTTGCCCACGCTGCGTCGTCGGCAGCGCCGAGCCCGGCGCCGTACCCCAGCCAGTTGGGGGCGGTGAGGGTTCCCGACACGCTGCAGAAGACGTGCACGGGATCAGACGGCGTGCCTGACAGGCCGATCATCGCGTGCCAGATGCCGTCGACTTGCTCGACTCGGCTTCCGCTCAGGGGCGCGTACACGAGGGACTCGGGCGAAACACCCTCGAACTCGACGTAGGGCACCGTCTGGGTCTTGCACAGCTCGTAGACATCGTTCGCGGTGAACGACGACACGGGGGTTTCCTCAGCCGGCTCTGCTGCCGCCGTTTCGCTCGGGGTTGGCGTCGGCGTGGGACTACTCGCCGTCGGCGACTCCACTGGCGCTCTCTGACGGCGACGCGCTCGGGGTTGTTGCGCATCCCGCGGTGATCATCACGGCGAGCGCGATGACGATGGCTGCCTGGGTCTTCTTCATTGGGCAATGCTAGGGACCAGACAGGGCGTGAGCCACCCTGCGACGCGACGCGAGTCGGGGCGGGCACGGCGAGTTCGGGCATCCACTTGCGATAGACGCGGTAATGAAGGATGCTCGTGAGCAGTCGTGCGACCCTTTCTCGCCGCGACCCAACACAGAAAGAGGATCGCGGTGGACGTCGGTCAATTGATGGGGTTGTTGTTCGTGCCCGTGGTCGTCGTGATCGCGATCATTTTGGTGCGCCGATCTCGCTCGCTGCGCGAGAAGGAGTATGCCGCGTGGCTCGAGAAGTACCAGGCGTCGACCGCTCAACCCGAGACGGATCCGACGGTCTTGCGCACGCTCTGGACGAACGACCTCGCCACGCGCGACTACGCGAACCGCGAAGCGATGTACGCGCAGAGCAACCCCGAGCTCGCGGCGAGCGCAGCCGAAGGCGGGGTGTCGGCATACGCCGTCGCTCAGCAAACGCGAACGAACACTCTCGCCGTGTTGTCGTTCATCTTCTCTCTCGGCGGCGGACTGCTCGGCATCGTCTTTGGTCACATCGCACTCTCGCAGATCAAGAAGTCTGGCGAGAGCGGGCGAAAACTTGCGATCGCAGGGCTAGTGATCGGTTACGGCTGGATCGGTCTCTTTCTCGCCTTCCTGGCCCTCGCTTACACGATCAGCAGTCTGAACGGCGCCATCTAGAAGCCGAGCTGCAGCACCATGAGGCCCGGCCAGACGGCGAACAGCACCGTGACCGGCAGGATGAGGAACACGAGGGGCACGAGCATGGCGACCTCGCGGGTTCCGGCGGCTTCGAGCAGACGCCGCTTCGACTCGTCGCGCGCGTCGAGCGCGTGGGCGCGCAGCACCTCGGCGAGCGGAGTTCCGCGGTCGAGAGCCGCGAGCACCTGATCGATCAACCGGCCGACCGCGGGCACAGCGAGGTCGTCGCGCAGTTCACCGAGTGCGAGAGCGAGCGGCTGACCCGCGGCGGCACGCTGCACGACGCGGTCGAGTTCGCCCGCGAGCTCTCCCGAGCCGGTGCGGGCGACGCGACGCAGCGCCTCGAGGATGCTCTCGCCGGCCGCCACGCTGAGGGCGAGAAACTCGACCACCGTCGGAAACTCTTCGGCGATGCGCGCCGAGCGTCGGCGGGCACTGCGCGCGAGCAGGGCATCCGTCGCCGC
>NZ_JANRKZ010000264.1:0-2409 GCF_033763155.1 Microcella sp. | reverse complement strand
GTCGCGCGCAGCGAGCTCGCCACTCGCCACAATGCGCGGCGGATCCCCCGGGCGCCGGTCGCTCACCTCAGGAACGAAGGCGATGCCCGTCACTTCGGCCACGGCATCCATGATCTGGCGCACTGACACACCGTCGCCTGACCCGAGGTTGTAGGCCGGTTCGATCGCCTCACCCGCCTCGAGGCGCCGCGCGGCCTCGACGTGCGCGAGCGCGAGGTCGGCCACGTGGATGTAGTCGCGCACACACGTGCCGTCGGGCGTCGGGTAGTCGGTGCCGTTGATGCGCGGCACGCGACCCTCGACGAGAGCGTCAAACACGAGCGGAAACAGATTGTGCGGGCTGGTATCGCGCACGGCAAGGTCGCCCGAGCCGACCACGTTGAAGTAGCGCAGACTCGTGTGGCGAAGGCCCGCCGCGACCGCCTGATCGCGCAGCAGCCACTCGCCAATTAGCTTCGACTCGCCATAGGGCGACGTGGGGTTCTTGGGCATGTCTTCGGTCACGATGTCGACATCGACGGCACCAAACACGGCGGCCGACGACGAGAACACGCACTGATCGACTCCGTGCCGCTGCATCGCCTCGAGCAGCGTGACCATGCCCGTGACGTTTTGTTCGTAGGTGTGCAGGGGTCGCTGCACACTCACGCCCGCGTACTTGAAGCCCGCGACGTGAATGACGCCCGTGACCGCGTGATCGGTGAGCACGGCGTCTACCGCGGCCTTGTCGAGAATGGATGCGCGCACAAACGGCACGCCCTCAGGAACAAAAGCGGCGTGCCCGCTCGAGAGGTCGTCGAGCACCACAGGAGCCATACCCGCTGCGGTGAGGGCGCGCACGACGTGCGCTCCGATATAGCCGGCGCCGCCGGTGACAAGCCAGGTCATGACTCAACCGTATCCGGGTGGTCTCCCGTGGCAATGACCACCCGACCGTCGCCGTGGATGCTCACCTCGTCGTCATCGCAATATGCCGCTTGCCCGCGCTCCAGCACGAGCGACCCTTGCAGGGTCGCTCGCCCATCGAGGCACAGCACGATCGCGGGGCCGCCGGTCTCGAGGGTGATGCCGTCGACGGCTGAGCCCGCCTCCACCACCGTGAGCGCAAAGTCGACGACATCGGGTGTGAAGCGGTGAACGTTGGGCAACACCTCGACCGGGACAATGCGCGGCTCGGCCACCGGGCGGGCGTCGAGCACGCGCATGAGCTCGGCCGCATCCACGTGCTTGGGCGTCAGGCCGCCGCGCAGCACGTTGTCGCTCGCGGCCATGACCTCGATGGCGAGGCCCTGCTGGTACGAGTGGATGTTGCCGGTCGGCAGGTAGAGCGCCTCGCCCGGGCGAAGCACGACCGTGTGCATAAGCGTCGACATCGCGATGCCGGGGTCGCCGGGGTAGTACTCGGCGAGGCGACGCACGGTCGCCCAGGTGCCATGGGGGTCGTGCGGGTGCGAATCGCCCGCTTCATCGGCAAGCGCGAGGACGAGGTGAGTGACCTCTTCGCCGCCCTCGAGCAACCAGGCGATCGTGTCGGGGAGCGCGTCATCGCCGCTCAGCCGGTTGACGAAGTCGATCACGCACGGCTCATCGACGGTCGCGAGCTCGGCGCGAGCTTCGGCCAGCGAACGAAACCCCGCGAGTGCAATAAACGGATCGCTCAGCGCAAAGATGAGCTCGGGCTTGTGCAGTTCGTCTTTGTAGTTGCGCGCGGGGTCGTCGAGTGCGAGACCCGCCGCGTTTTCGCGCGCAAACCCCTCACGCGCCTGGGCGATGGTCGGGTGCGCCTGCAGCGAGAGCGGCTCACCGGCCGCGAGCACCTTGAGCAAGAACGGCAGCTTCTCGCCGCGGGCGAGCAGCATCGACGACAAATCGGATGCTCCGCCCGCGTCACCCGCCACGATGCGCGCCGGCGACCCCGGGTGGTCGCCGAGCCATAGCTCGGCCTCGGGCCCGCCCGACGGAGTCGTGCCGAGCAGTTCGGCGATGGCCGTGGTCGAGCCCCAGGCGTAGGGGCGGGGGGTGTTCTCGATACGAAGAAGCATGCTGAGAATGCTGTCATGCCAAACGGCCAGGCTGGTGACGACAGCCCTGATCTTCGGTCGCCGAACACTCCCACTCGCGCAAGTTCCGTGAGCGAAGTACCGTGGGCGACAGCAGTTAATTGGGGGAACCATGCTTGTACGTCGTGTTGTGGGTTTGGGCGCGATCATCGCGTTGTCGGTGTCGAGCCTCACGGTGGCGCCTGCGCTCGCCGCTGAAGAGGCAGAGTGAACCGTCCCCGGTTCTCTGCCGCTCCTATGCGGGTGTCAGCACCGAGTGGTGTGACGCTTCGAGGCCAGCGTAGTAGTCGGCCTCGAACTCTTCAGGGGGCACGTTGCCGAGGGTTGAGTGCAAGCGTCGGGCGTTGAA
>NZ_JANRKZ010000263.1:0-6026 GCF_033763155.1 Microcella sp. | reverse complement strand
GCCCGCACAAGTGGCGATCGCCGAGCGTGTCGCCGACGTGCGGCGCATGCCTGCCACCCCACGCTGACGTTGGGCGCTGCGCCTGCCGCCGCTCTGACGCGCCGCCGCGCCAGTTGCCTACAGCGAAGCGCGCAATGCCCGTAGTCGCGCGAGCGTTGACTCGCGGCCGAGCAACTCCATCGACTCGAACAGCGGCGGGCTCACTCGGCGTCCCGAAATCGCGACACGCAGGGGCCCGAAGGCCACCCGCGGCTTGAGCTCGAGCGTCTCGATAAGCGCGACGCGCAAGGCCTCTTCGATGGCCGCGACGGTGAAGTCAGCGAGCGGCTCGAGCGCGGCAACTCCGGCGTCGAGCACGGCGGCCGCGTCGTCGCCGAGCGAGGCGCGAGCATCCGTCTCAATCTCGAGGTCGGCGTCGGCCGTGAACAAGAACGCGACCATGCCCGGCACTTCGCCGAGCAAGGCCACCCGTTCTTGCACGAGCGGCGCGGCGGCCGCCAGCAGAGCGCGCTCAGCGGGGCGGGGAACGTCGTTGAACAGCCCCGCACCGCTGCAATACGGGATGCTGCGCTCAACGAACTCATCGAGCGAGAGCAACCGCACGTGGTCGCCATTAATCGACTCGGCCTTCTTGACGTCAAAGCGCGCGGGGTTGGGGTTGACGTTCGCCACATCAAATGCGGCCGTCATCTCGTCCATCGAGAACACGTCGCGGTCGGGAGCGAGCGACCAGCCGAGCAGCGAGAGGTAGTTAAGCAGGCCCTCGCGAATGAAGCCGCGATCGCGGTGGTGGAAGAGGTTCGACTCGGGGTCACGCTTGCTGAGCTTCTTGTTGCCCTCGCCCATGACGTAGGGCAAGTGGCCGAACTGCGGAATCGCCGTGGCCACGCCAATCTCGATGAGCGCGTGATACAGCGCGATCTGCCGGGGCGTTGACGAGAGCAGGTCTTCTCCGCGCAGCACGTGCGTGATGCCCATGAGTGCATCGTCGACGGGGTTGACGAAGGTGTAGAGCGGGGCTCCATTGGGGCGCACGACGACGAAGTCGACGAAGCTGCCGGCCGGGAAAGTGATGTCGCCACGCACCAGGTCGGTGAAGCTCAAGTCACTGTCGGGAACGCGCAAGCGCAGCGCCGGCTCGCGCCCCTCGGCGCGGTAGGCGGCCTTCTGCTCGTCGGTGAGCTCGCGCTCCCAGTTGTCATAGCCCTGCTTGGGGTCGCGACCAAGCTCGAGATTCTTGGCCTCGATCTCTTCGGCCGTCATGAAGCTTTCGTAGAGGTGGCCGCTCGCGCGCAGCTGCTCGATGACGCCCGCGTAGATGTCACCGCGCTGCGACTGCCGGTATGGCTCGTGCGGGCCACCCGTTTCGACTCCCTCATCCCACGTGATGCCAAGCCACCGCAGGCCATCGAGCAGTTGATGGTAGCTCTCTTCGCTGTCGCGCGCCTGGTCGGTGTCTTCGATACGAAACACCATCGTGCCGCCCGTGTGCTTCGCATAGGCCCAGTTGAAGAGGGCCGTGCGAATAAGGCCGACGTGCGGGGTACCGGTGGGCGACGGGCAGAAGCGAACGCGCACGTCAGAGCCGGTGGCGGTCGAAAAGGCGGGGCTAGTCACAGCGTTCGAGTCTAGGCGCTGGCCGCTGACTGCTCAGCAGCGGTAGAAGCCCGCCACCGCGGGTCGCAGAGAGCCGAGGCCCCCGAGCAAGAAGATCTGCGTCGGGTCTTGTGCGGTCAACGCTGTGTGCGGCGGCAACGAGACACAGGTGGGGTGTGTCGTATACAACGGCGCGCCGGCCGCCCCGGCTGCTGCGCCACCCGACAGCGCGTCGGCAAACCCCTGCCCCGTGGCGAGATAGGCCGTCGTGGCCGTCGCAAAGAACGTCGTCGCGAGCAGCGACGCGGTCGAGTAACGGTCAGAACCCGCATAGCGCTCGACCGAATAGCCCTCAGCCTCGAGGCTCAGGCGAATGCCCTCGCGCACGATACCCGCGCCGCCCACGATCACGACGCGCGTCGTTCCCAACTGGCTCAGCACATCAAGTGTTGCGCTGTCGACCTGCGCGTCTGAGCCATTGATCAGCAGAACCGGAGCATCAAGCGACGCCGCCGCAGGCCCGGCCGCGAGAGCGTCGGCGTATCCCGAACCGGCCGCGATAAACGCCACCGACGACCCCGTCGAGCCGTAGGCATCGAGCGCGAGTTGCCGCGCCGTGTCGTGTCGATTGACGCCAAACACGCGATCGACCGCGGGAGTGACGGTGCGCAATGTCGTCAGCACCGCTTCCGATACGACGCCCGGACCCCCGGCCACAACAATGCGATCGGGACTAAGTCTCAGAAGCTCGGTCAGGATGCTCGCCGGCACCGAATCGCGAGCGACGAGCAACAGCGGCCCACCCGCGGCACCCGCGAGCGCGGCGGCACTTAAGGCATCGGGAAAGTCGGCGCCCGAGGCGACGTATACCGTCGAGGCGCCCGCAGGAAAGGCCGTCGACGAGATTCGCGCCGATGTCGCATAGCGGTCTGTTCCCGCGATGCGGGTGACCGTGCCGGGCGGGCTCGGGGGCGCCGAGGCGTAGCGCCCGAAATTCTGGGTGTAGTACAGGCGCCCGCTGGAGTTGGCGGCGATGCCGATTCCGATGTCGGTGTTCGTCGAGAGGAGGTTGGCGCGGTGCCCTGGCGATTCTGCCCACGCGTCATGCACGTCTGAGGGGGCATACCCAAAAGCGACGTTCTCTGCCGCGCGAGTCCATCCGGCCGGGTACATCGCCGTGAAGTCGGGACGGTGCGACATCGTCGACGTGCGCGCTTGTTGCACGGCCCAGTCTTGAGCGATTTCGTCGAGAGCGGGGTTGCGCCTCAAGGGCGGAAGACCGTTCTCGGCACGCAGGGCGTTCGCCTGCTGAAAGATCAGGTCACGCTCGGCCGCGAACGTCGCCGCTACCGGGCTCAACGCGCTCGCGCTGACGACCTGCTCCCCCGACGGTGCGGTGAGCCCGTCGGGCGTGCTGGGTTCTGACTCGACAGCGTGCGCGCTCAAGGGACCGAGCACGAGCCCGGCGACGATTGCCAGGGCGATGCCCGACTGTGCTCTCATGGTCCCCCCGAACCGGATTTAGCGCCGACGTGGCGTGATCGTGACGGCAACCACCACGGTGGTCACGAGTGCCATCGTTACGAACGATAGCCCGCTGTATCCGAGCAGTGCCAGTACGACTCCAGCCAGGGCACCACCCACGGCCCCGCTGCCGCTCATCACGAGGTCGCTGCGTCCCTGAACGATGGTGCGCCGGTCGGGCGCTGCCGACTCGGTCAGCAGGGCTGAGCCGGCAACGGTGCTCGCGCTCCACCCCAGCCCCAAGAAGATGAGCCCGGCAACGACCCAACCTTCGTTTTCGGCACCGAAGCCCGTCATGAGCAAGCTTGCGGCGAGCATCCCTTGCCCCATCACGATCGTCGCGCGTCGACCCACTCGGTCGGCCACGATGCCGAACACGGGCGACAGTGCATACATGCCGGCGATGTGCAGGCTGATGGTGAACCCGACGATGACAAGGCTCGCACCGTGTGCGGTGAGGTGCACGGGAGTCATCGCCATGACGGCCACCATCGTCGCGTGGCTGAGGGCAATCGCGAGCATCGCGAGACGGATGCCCGGCCGGTCATCGACCGCGGCCTGCAACGCTGGCGCGGCCACCCCCGAACGTTCTTCTTCGGCCCGCGCGTCGCGTTCTTGTTGCGCGCGCCAGGTTGCCGCCAGTGCGAGCGGGTCGGGTCGAAGGCCCACGAGGTACAGCACAGCGGCGAGCGACTGCGCGACAACGGTGAAGAGAAAGGGCCCGGTCAATTCGGGCATGCCGAGATAGGCGCCGAGCGTTTCACCGGGGCCGATGAGGTTGGGCCCCGACACGGCCCCCACGGTGGTCGCCCACACGACGAGCGACAGGTCGCGACCTCTCGTGGAAGGTGTTGCAAGATCAACGGCGGCGAACCGTGATTGCAGATTGACGGCAGTGCCACTGCCGATCAACAGAATGCCCGCGAGCAACAGCGGAAAGCTCTGCACCCCCGCGGCGACGGTCGCAATAACCGCTCCCGCGGCGGCGGTGAGTGCTCCCGTTGCCAACGCGGGAGCACGGCCCGCTCGTCGCGCGAGGCGCGCTAACGGGATCGCCGCCAACGCCGCACCCAGAGTGACCGAGGTGGCTGCCATGCCACTGAAGGCTGGTGAACCCGAGATGTCCGCGGCCAGAATCGCCCCGATCGACAGGGTCGCCCCCATGCCGAGCCCGGCCAGCACCTGGCCCGCCATCAACACTCCGCGAGTGCGCCGCTGAACGGCCGCGACAGTTTCGACGCTGACTGTTGCCTGGGTCGAGGGCGAAACCTCGGGGGTGGGGCTCATAGCCTCATCATCCACCCACCGAGAGCTGCGTGAGGCCCTCGACGCGGTTAGGCCGGGTCGACGCGGTCGTCGCGGTTCTTCGCCGGATTGCGCAAGACCCCGAGACCCTCGATGTGAATCTCGATGGACTGGCCGTCGTGAAAGCCGCCGAGCCCGTCGGGAGTGCCCGTCATGATGATGTCGCCCGGCAACAATGTCCATGCGTCACTGACGAACTCGATGATCTCGGGCACGCCGTGAATCATGTCGCGCGTGTTTCCTTTGCGACGAGGCTCGCCGTCAACGAAGGTCGTGATCTCGAGACCCACGGGGTCAATCTCGGTCTCAATAAACGGACCAATCGGGGCAAAAGTGTCATAGCCCTTCGCCCGTGCCCACTGGCCATCGGCAAACATGACGTCGCGCGCCGACACATCGTTTCCGATCGTGAAGCCGAAAACGACGTCGCGCCAGTTCTCTTTCTTCACGCGCTTCGCGACCGCACCGATGACGACGACGAGTTCGCCCTCGTGTGTGATGCGGCCCTCGACGGGCGGAATCACAATCGCGTCGTCGGGGCCGATGACCGCCGTGTTGGGCTTCAAGAAGATGAGCGGGTTCTCGGGCACCTCGTATTGCATCGACTGCACATGGGCCGCGTAGTTCATACCAATGCAGACGACCTTCGAGCGCGGGATGACCGGCGCAAGCAAGCGCACGTCAGCGAGCTTGACCCGCTCGCCCGTGGTGTCGTACCCGTGAAACATGGGGTCGCCCGACAGCACCACGAGCTCGTCGTCGTCGACGATGCCGTACTGCGGGTCTCCCCCCGAACTGAAGCGTGCGATCTTCACGCGTTCAGCCTAACTGCACGGCGCCGTGCACAGACCGTGCTCATGCGCTCAGGCGTTTTGCTTCTTGAGGCGTGACGTCGCCCGTGCACGCAGGGTCTGGTCGAGCTCGACCTTGCGAATGCGCACGATTTCGGGCGTCACCTCAACACACTCGTCTTCACGAGCGAACTCAAGGCACTCTTCGAGCGTCAACTGGCGCGGCGGCGTCAGGCGCTCAAGCTCTTCGGCCGTCGACGACCGAATGTTGTTGAGCTTCTTCTCTTTCGTGATGTTGACGTCCATGTCGTCGGCACGAGAGTTCTCGCCGACGACCATGCCCTCGTAGACCTCTTCCGTGGGCTTGACGAAGAACGACATGCGCTCTTGCAACGCCATCATGGCGTTGCTCGTCACCACTCCGGCGCGGTCAGCAACGATCGAGCCGTTGTTGCGCGCCACGATCGAGCCAGCCCACGGTTCGTAGCCCGCGGCGATCGCGTTAGCGATTCCGGTGCCGCGGGTCGTGGTAAGGAACTCGGTGCGGAACCCGATGAGGCCACGGCTCGGAACAACGAACTCCATGCGCACCCACCCGGTGCCGTGATTCGTCATGCCTTCCATACGACCGCGGCGAGCAGCGAGCAGCTGCGTGATCGCGCCCAGGTACTCTTCTGGCGCATCGATCGTGAGGTGCTCGAACGGCTCGTGCAGCTTGCCGTCGATGGTCTTGGTCACGACCTGGGGCTTGCCCACGGTGAGCTCAAACCCTTCGCGTCGCATGTTCTCGACGAGGATGGCGAGCGCGAG
>NZ_JANRKZ010000262.1:0-4939 GCF_033763155.1 Microcella sp. | reverse complement strand
CCCGTGCTCTGCAACATGCGCTCGACGAGCGTGCGCACCTGGTCGTCGGTGAGCGGAGCATCCACCCGCTCGGTCACGCCCGCGCGCGCTATGAAGACGGCGTCGGGAGCGTTGATCCAGATCTCCTCGACGGTCGGGTCGTCGAAGTAGGGCTGCAGGGGGCCATAGCCGGTGAGGTCGGCGAGCACACGGCCGAGGGCTGCCTGCTCGTCGCCGAGGCTCGGTAGCGTGCCGGCGAGCGAACGCTCGGCATAGTCGCGCAGTTCATCGCGCACGAGGCGCTCGGCCGCAGTCGGGTCGGCGCTCAGGTCGAGGCGCTCGGCGCGCACGCGCTCGCGAACGCGCTCGGTGATGATGCTGTGGGCGGCGGGCATGCTCGACATTGTGGTGAGGGGGCGCGTGCTGGTTGAGGGATTCTCCACAAGCGCGCTCGCCTCGGATGCTCTGCGCACGACGCGCGGCGGTGCTGTTGCCACGCAAAGCATTGATCGGTCACTCGTTACAGGCGTGCGCGAAAGTCGCCCCAACGAGTGACTGATCGACGTGCTTGAGTGCATCATGCCAAGGTCAGCGGGTCTCGTGGCATGCAACGAACGGGCCGGCGGGCCTCCGCGGCGATCGCGCGTGTGAGGAGACCCCCCTTACGCCATCGCGGGCGCCACCTCGCGCAGCTTCCACCGTCTCGGCGCGACCCAACCGCCGTCGCGCAACCGTCGGGCGATCCGACTCATCAACTCGCGAGGGTCGTCGAAGACGTCGGCCCGAGTCGCGCGCACAGCGCGCCATCCTTCATCGGCAAAGCGGTCGAAACGGCGCACATCGGTTGCGAACTGCCGACGCGACGTTCGATGCCCGTCTCCCTCGTATTCGACCAGCACTCCGAAGGTCGGCCAGGCAAGGTCTGTCTCAGCCCTCTACCGCTCCGACGACAACCCGGTCGAGTGCACGGGATGCGCGACCACCGGTTCGGGCAACCCCGCGCTGACAATCATGAGGCGCAGGAGCGTTTCGGCCCGCGAACGCACGCCCGCTCGACGCAGCGGCTCGGCGCGCGCGAGCCGCGCGAACCCTGGGCGCCCGGGCCCGAGCTGCAGCGCCTCAAGCATCGGGTCGGGCCGCCTCTCAACCGTTGCCCAATGGAGCATCGCATCGGCAAGCGCCACGAAATCGGGCAACGCCAACTGTGTCGCGCAGGTCACGAGTGTGAGCGGCTCGTCGACCACCGAGATCGGAAGCGCCTCGCCGGTGCTCGGAGCAACCAGAAGCCGCCGCTCAACCTGGGCGGGTGCGAGGTCAATGCTGTGGCCGTGCACCCCCGCGATCCTCGGAGCACGGCGCGGTCGCGGCACCGAGACGTGCAACCGTGAGTCGAGCCGCAGTGCTCGAGGAAGCGGGAGTCCGCGCGCCGCGGCTGCCGACGAGTGGCTGATCGCGGCGCCCGCGCCGAGCAGCAACCCCAGGGCGTGAGCGCGCTGGACGATGTCCGTCAGGTCAACTCGATGCGCCGCGACTCCCCGGTACGGATGCTCGACGTCAACACGACGAGTGCGCGCGTAGGGCATCCGCCCGCCGATGACGGATGCGCGCACTATCCAGGCGTCGTCGACCACTGTGCTCGGCTCGGGCTCACGAGTCATGCCGCACACGGTGCCACCACCGGGCCGCTCCCGACCCTGCAACCGTCGCAGACGACTGTCGGTCACTCGTTGCAACCACTTGAGGAGGAGGCCGTAACAACTGCCCGATAGTCGCGCAGGCAGCACATGGCCAAACCCCTAGGCTGAGCGGCAACGACCCGACGAGGAGGCCACATGCTCGAGGCACTGGCTGCTGGAGCCGTGGGGCTCGGCGCCGCAAGCTTTCTCGTGGTGGGGGCGGCCATCGGCTGGTTCGTGCGGGTGCCGACGGGAGTCGTCGCCGGTGTCATGGCGTTCGGCGCGGGAGCGCTTATCTCGACCCTCGCGTTCGAGCTCGTCGCCGAGGCGCACGCCGTGGGCGGGTTGACCGCAACCCTCATCGGATTCGTCGGGGGTGCGGTCATCTATGTGCTCGCCGACCTCGCGCTCGCACGCCAAGGGGCGCGAGCGCGCAAACAGTCCATTGCGCTGCAGAGTGAGCCCGGGGTTCACGCGGCTCCCGCCGCAGCCGCGAGCGCGAGCGTCGGGCTCGCCGTGGCAATCGGGGCACTGCTCGACGGGGTGCCCGAGAGCCTCGTGCTGGGGTTGTCGATTGCACAGGGTGGTGTGGTGAGCATCCCGTTGCTGTTTGCAGTTGCCGTGTCGAACATTCCTGAGGGCCTCGCGAGCGCGGCGGGCATGAAGCACGAAGGTCGCAGCGCGCGCTATGTGTTTGGCGTGTGGGGCGGCATTGCCGTGATCTCGGGCGTCGCCGCGATGCTTGGGTTCGTGGTGCTCGTCAGTGCCCCACCTGAAGCGATCGCCATCGTGACGACCATCGCCGCGGGAGGCATTCTGGCCATGGTCGCGAACACGATGATTCCCGAAGCGTTCGCCGCTGACCGGTCATTCACGGGGCTGTGGTCGGCGCTCGGATTTGCGCTCGCGTTCGCGTTGTACCAGCTCGGTTAAGGCCCGGTCAGGAGGCACTTGAGCCCCACGGCGATGACCTTCAGGGGCCGAATGTGCCTTGATCGACACTCGCTGTCAAAAAGTGCGAGAAGGTTCTCGCAAAACTCGCTAGAGTGGGCGAGTGAAGAAGGTCCTTCTCGCGCAATTCACCGTTGCGCCCTCCGGCGCCGAGGTGGTTCGCCAACTCGTCGTCGAGTATGCGCACGCTGTTCGCGCCGAAAAGGGCAACCGACTGTTCGCGCCCACGACCCGTGTTGACGACCCGAACAGCTACGTGATTTTCGAGGAATACGAGAACGACGCCGCGTTCGCCCTGCACCTCAGCACGGCACACTGTGCGGCGTTCAACGCCGCGATCGCGCCCTGGATCGACGGTGGCGCAACGACCCTCATCGACCTCGTCGACATCGAGTCGGTTGGTGGCCCGAACGGCTCGCACGCGCTCGTCTAAGCACTCGCACGCGCGCGTTGAGACACCCGCACGCGCTCATTGAGACATTAGCGGGCCGAGGCCCCACGCCAAGGCGGCGCCGTTAACCGAGCTCGTGCCTCCACGGCGGCTGCGCTCCGGCGCGTGTCACGGTGATCGCGGCACACCGCCCCGCGAACGACAGCAGAGCGTCGACGTCGATCGACGCGAGAGCACGCTCGCGATCGACGGCGAACGCGTCGACGACACCCTGGTCAACCAACGCGGCAATGATCCCCGCCATGAACGAATCGCCCGCGCCGATGGTGTCGGCAACGTCGACGCGCGGCGGTGCAAACTCCACGACTCCGGTGCTCGAGACAGCGATGGTGGATGCTCCCCCATCGGTCACCACGACCAGCGCGGGCCCTCGGCTCACCAGGTGCCGCGCAGCCTCAACAAGAGTCATCGAGTCGTAGGCCCAGGCCAGATCTTCGGCGCTCGCCTTCACGACCTGCGCGAGCGAGCAGAAGCTCTCGACCCGTTCGCGGGCGAGCTCAACCGAGCCCATGATCTGAGGGCGCAGGTTGGGGTCGTAGGTGACGAAGGCACCATCGGCGTGCGCACGAATGAGCGCGTCAACCTGGGTCGCCCCCGGCTCGAGCACGGTCGCGATAGAACCGGTGTGGATCAGGCGCGTCGCGGGTGCGACGACGAAGGAATCCGGCAGTTGCCAGTGCATGTCGAACACGTACGACGCCGAGCCGTCGGCGTCGAGCGTCACCGCGGCCGTCGACGTTGCGCGGTCAACGCCCGTGGCGGTGTGCACGCTCTGCACTCCGCTCGCATCGAGGTGGGCGCGGAGCCACTCGCCGTGGACATCCGCCCCCAAATACGTGACGACGTCAACGGCAAGACCCAAGCGCGCGGCGCCGACGGCGACATTGAGTGGACTGCCGCCCGCGTGCTCAACGACGGAGTCGCCAGAACGCACGATGTCGACGATCGACTCGCCGACCACACCTATGCGTGTGGCCGGCGAGGAGTCAAGGTTGGCTGCCGCCATCACGCGTCGGTCGTGGGCTCAGCATCAGCAGAGCCGGTGATCGCCGCAATGAGCGAGTCGGGAGTGAACTCTGACGCGGGGGCATCGCGCACGATGCGACCGAGGCGCAGCACCACAATACGGTCGGTCACTTCGAGCACGTGCGGGAGCGTGTGCGAGATGAAGATGACGCCCAGCCCCTTGGCCTTAGCGGCCCGGATGACGTTGAGCACCTCGCCCGCTTGACGTGCCCCGAGGTGGTTGGTCGGTTCGTCGAGAATGATGACCTTGCGGGCCCACGATACGGCGCGGCCGATCGCGACAGCCTGTCGCTGTCCACCGGAGAGCGCCGAGACGGGGCGGCTCGAGGCCGGCACCGCGATGCCCACGCGCTCGAGGTCGTCGTGCGCCTCTCTTTCCATACGGCGACGAGCGAGAAAGCCGAGCTTGCCCAGGATGCCCGGGCTCATGATCTCGCGACCCAAGAACAGGTTCTGCGAGACCGTGAGGTGCGGCGCGAGGCTCGAGTCTTGGTAGAGAGTCTCGATGCCCGCCTCGAGCGCGTCACGAGGCGAGCCCCAGACGTGCTCGACGCCGTCGAGCTCGAGACGGCCAGAGGTGGGCTGGTGAGCCCCCGAAAGAACCTTCACCAAGGTCGACTTTCCGGCCCCATTGTCACCCACCAGCCCGACCACTTCGCCCGCGTGAACACGCAGGCTCGCCCCCGTCAGCGCCTTAACCGAGCCGTAGCTCTTCGAGACATCGTGTGCTTCGTAGATCACGGTTTTCGTCATCAGCTTCGCCCATCACTCTTTCGCAGAACTTGAGCCGCCACCGCCGCAGCGATCAGCACGGCAACGACAACCTTCTTCCAGTCGGGCTCGACGCCGATCATGA
>NZ_JANRKZ010000261.1:0-12715 GCF_033763155.1 Microcella sp. | reverse complement strand
GCGTCGTGGCCGTCGGCGTCTTTGTGTTTGTGACGCTCATTCCCTACGTGCTCTTCGTGCAGTTTGTCGCCTTGCGCGGTGTCGAGAACCTGTCGGAGACCGTGCCCGGCGACTTCTACTTCATTCGCGATGCCTCGGTCTCGTGGCTGCACGTGCTGAGCTGGGATCTCGCCGGCATCATGGACAAGATTCTCTACGGCGACTACCTCTCGAAGGTTCCGCGCGTCAGCAACCTCGCCTACACGGTGCTCTTCATCGTGCCGTTCGTGATTCCGCGCATCCGTCGCTCGCTGCTCGTCACGCGTGCCCATCGCCAGCTGTTCGGTGTGCTCGCCGTCGTCTCGACGTTCGCGGTGTGGGCGACCATCGGCTACGCCGAACCGCAGTGGTTTCCGAGCTTTCACCGCACGCTCGCGGCCGTCACGCGCACTCTCGCCGCGAAAGACGGCCCCGTGGGCACGCTCGCGCTCGACATCTCGTCGACGATCGTGCAGGTGCTGCGGTTTCCGCACCGCTTCCAGTTGCTGCTCTTCGTGCTCGCCCCGCTCGTCATGTCGCTCGCCCTGGCGTGGATGATCGACGCTCTGCTGAAGCGGTGGATGCGCCGCCGCGACGCGGCCGACGCGGCAGCGGCGGCCATCGACAGCGCGAGCGCCCGCTCGAGCCGCGAGTTGGCTGCGGCCGCGCGCCGTCGCCACCGTGACGCCATCGTGTTGCGCGCCGCTGCTGTGGTGACGGTGGGCACGGTGTTCTTCGCGCCGCTGCTCTCGAACGAGAACTATCGGCAGGTCTTCTTTTCGGGCAACTTCGGCACGTTTCTCGCGCCTTACCCGGTGGGCGACCTCGACGAGCTCAAGGCCGCACTGCTCGAGCTCGACGAGGGCAAGACCGTCGTGTTGCCGCCGACCGAAACGGCCAAGCTCGTCACCGACGAGAACGGCGTCGACCACAAGTTCATCGACAAGTTCTTCATCTACTACCTCGACCTGCCGAGCTACTACTACGGGCTCACGGGCGACAGCTACAACAAGTTCGAGTTCTTCTTGCTGCTGCGCGGGCTCTATTACCAGCAAGACTGGTGGATCAACGTGGCGCGCGACATCGACTTGCGCTACATGGTCGTCAACAAGAAGCTGCGCGACAACCGTGGCGTTGGCGCCGAGTATCTGCCCGACGTCGAGACGTTTATTGGCCCCGCGATGGAGCGCCAAGAGGCCATGGGCTTCGTCGAGCAACGTTTCGAGAACGACAGTTACGTGCTCTATGAGCTCGTCGATCGGGCTCCGGATGACCGACCCACGTTGCTCATTGACTCGAGCTGGAGCGACTACCTCGCCCTCGTGTGGAATCGCCTCGAGCTCACGCGCTGCTACGACCTCGAATACCTGCCGTTCGCCGAGCCCGAAACCATCGAGGGTGCCGCAGGAGCCGAGCCGGCTCTCGTCTATGCGGGTGACTCACCCGAGACGGCCCTCGACCTGTGGACTCTGCAACACCGCGACTCGTTCTTCACGCCATCGCCCAAGATGTTTCCGTTCGACAGCGACATCGTGGCCTCGAGCTATTACCTCTCGCCGATGTTCCGCGCCTTCTTGATGTTCTCGACGACCAAGTGGAACCGCACCGAGATGATCACGCCGGGCGTCTTCGGCACGCTCAACGGCTCGTTCGTCGCGGTGCCGCGAGCAACGCGCCTGACCATTCAAGTGAAGGTGCCTGACGACGGTCGCTACCACGTGCTGCTGCGCGGCGCAGCAACGGGCAACGCGCTGACCGTCACCTCGCCCACGCTCGACCTGCTGCGTTCGGTCGAACTGCAGCCGACGGCCGGAGCCGTGGACTTCTACACGCAAGACACCGTCTACACCGCTGACCGCGTGCCCGAGCCCGTGGCCGACCTGTCGGTCGCCGAACTCGAAGACCAACTCGACTCGGGCCTCGTCGCCGTCAACTCGCGCAACGAGTATCACGATCTCGGCGTCATCGACATGACGGCGGGCGGGCACAGTCTGCGCTTCGACAAGCTCGATGGCAATCCCTTGCTCGTCGAAGGTGTCGTGCTCGTGCCCGAGGCCGAGTATGACGCGCTCACCGAAGTGGGTTCGTCGACCATCATCACCGACGTGTCGCAGCTTGAGTGCGGAACCGTCTACGACGTCTTCGGCCCCGATAGCGAAGGCTACGTCGACCCCGCTGCCAACGAAGCGCACGCCGATCTGACGCAAGAAGAGCTGCTCAACCTGGCAGCTGCGGGCGTCGACCAACTCGAGCCCGACGAAACGGGCGGCCTCGGCGCCGACTGGCTCGTGCTGCTGCTCGGAGCGCTGCTCTTGCTCGCCGCCACCCTGACCGTGCGCTCGCGCACTCGCATTCGCATCGACGATGCGACCTCCGTGCCCGCCTCTGAACCCGAACGAGGAGCTTCTCATGACTAACACCACCCACACCCCGACGCGCGTCGTCATGCTCGGCACGCACGGGCAATACAACATTGGCGACGAGCTGCTGCTCGCCACGGTCTTGCGCCAGCTCGGCACGCAACACGAGTACGTCGTCAACACGTACGACGCGGCCGACACGGCAGCTCGGATTGATCCGGACTACCAGGTTGAGCTCATCAACACGGCCGGCGACCGACTCGCGCTGCTGCGGCACCTGCGGCGCGCTGATGCGGTGGTGTTTGCCGGCGGGAGCATCCTGAAAGAGCTGTCGGCGGCGACCGGCCGCAACCGCTACGCGACCCTGCTCATGATTCTGGCCGTGGTGACCGCGACGCGCGTCATCGGCCGCGCGCCCATGGCGATGCTCAACATCGGGGTCGGCCCTATTCGCACGCGGTTCGGTCGCTGGCTTGCCGGCCGCATCATGAACCAGGTCACGCTCGTCACCGTGCGTGATGCCGGCTCGGCCGCGCTGTGTGAACGCATTGGCGTGCGGCGCCCGGTCGTGAGCTCGACCGACGCCGTGTTCTCGGTCGAGCCCGAGTGGTTGCGCGGGGGAGCCCCGCGCCCGGCGGCCGACAGTGGCACGCTACGCATCGGCTTGAGCTTGAACCACGACATCGACACGCCCGAGAACTGGGAGCACGTCGTCGCGACCCTCGCGCAGGCGGTGCGTGACCTCGCCGCTGAGCGGCCGATCGAGATTCACGGTCTGCCGATGCAATCACGCGGCAAGACCCACGACGATGCGACGGTGTTGCGCGACTTCGCCGAACGCATTGCCCCGGTGCCGTTTGTCGAACACCGACCGGATGCGATCACCGAAGTGGCCCGCATCATCGAGCAGTGCGATCTCATCGTGGCCGAGCGCCTGCACGCCATCATCACGAGCGCCAAGCTCGGCGTGCCGGTGGTGCCGCTCGCCTATGACGTCAAGGTGCGACAGGTCGCGAGCGTGCTCGGGCTCGACGACGTGAGCATTGACTTGAGTGCGCCGTTCACGGCCGCCGACGTGCACCACTCGATTGCGCGGGTTGCCGACGACCAGCGGGGCGCTCGCGCCGCACTCGCTCGCAACACCGACCTGTTGACCGTGCGCGCCCGCGCGGGATTCGACCAGGCGCGCGCGTGGCTCGCGGGAGTGCGCGCATGACGAGCCCTACCCCTCGACGCCTCGGCGCCCGCACCGTTCTCACGGGCACGGCGCTGCTCTCGACGACGATGCTCGCCGTCAGTGCGGCCAACTATGGCCTCAACTTCGTGCTCGCACGATTGCTCGACCCGGCAGAGTTCGGCGACGCATCGCTCGCGATCACGCTCGTGCTCGCGGCAGCGGTCATCGCGGCCACCCTGCAACTCGTCGCCTCAAAGTCGGTTGCCGCTGACCCCGCCTCACTCGAAGCCGTACGCCGCACGCTCGTGCGCGCAGCCCTCGCCGCGGGCGCGGTTGCCGTGCTCGTGCTCGGCGGCGGAGCGTGGCTCATCGCTGACGCCCTGAGCGTGTCGAGCCCGTGGATGCTCGTGATCGTCTCGCTCGGATTGCCGATCTACTTCGTCCAGGCCGTGCACCGCGGGGCGCTGCAAGGTCAGCTGCGGTTCGCGCGGCTCGCACTCAGCTATGGGGTGGAAGCCTCCGTGCGCGTCATCGTCGTGCTCGTGCTCGTCGTCGCCGGGCTTGGCGTGATTGGGGCATCCGTCGGCATTCTGCTCTCGTTCGTGGCCTCGGCGGCAATCGCTCGCGCACGCGGCGGTGATCGATCGCCACGGCCCCAGGGTGTGGCATGGTCGGTGGTGCGCGACGCTGTTGTGGCCGCGATCGTGTTGCTTGTCGGTCAGACTCTGCTGAACAATGCCGATCTGTTCATCGCCAAAGCGGTGCTCGATGCCCCCACTGCGGGTGTGTATGCGGCCGCCGCCGTGCTCGGGCGATCGGTGTTCTTTGTGTCGTGGTCGGTTGTGCACGTGGTGTTTCCCGTCATCGCGTCGGTATCGAGCACGCCATCGCAACGCCGGCGAGCATTCGCGACGGCAGTGGCGATCATCGCCGGTGTTGGGGGAGTCGGGGTGGGGGTTGCTCTTCTCGCCCGCGACGGTCTCATGAGCGTCGTGTTCGGTGACGACTATGCGGCCGCCGGGTCTCTTCTCGTGCCCTACCTCGTGGCGACCTCGTTCTTCGCCCTTGCCAACCTGTTCGCCGCTGCCGACCTCGCCCGCGGTTACCGTGCGGGCCCGGTGGTTCTCGCGATCGGTGCCGTCGTGCAGACCGTGGCTCTCGCCCTCTGGGCGCGCACGCCCGAGGCTCTCGTGTGGGGCCAAGTGGCGGGCACGGCAGCGATCGTGATCGGGCTCGCGACTCTCGTGACCGTGCGCTGGGTGCGTGCGCGTCGAGTACGCATTCTTGACATGACACTATAAAGCGTTATAAGGTTTAGTGACCCGAAGGACATCATGAACTCTCACCCCGAATCGGCTTACGCAGCCTACGCGGCCTGGCGCGACACCCCGCAGACCGGCCCCATCGATCTCAGCATCGTTATTCCTGCCTACAACGAGCAAGCACGCATCGTTCCCACGATCGGCGCTTTCGCCGCCCACCTAGCCCTCTCGGGCCTGACGTGGGAGCTCATCGTCTCGGACGATGGCTCGCGTGACGCCACGCGTGCGCTCATCGACTTGCTCGACCACGCCAACGTGCGTGTCGTCGAAGCGCCGGCCAACGCGGGAAAGGGCGCCGCCGTGAAGCGCGGCTTTGCCGCCGCGCGCGGTCGCATGGTGTTGTTCTCCGATGCCGACAACGCGACGCCGGCCGATGAGCTCGCCGGGCTCATCGCGCGACTCGAAGCGGGTGCTGACGTCGCGATCGGCTCGCGCGCGGCCGACGGCGCCGATGTCATCAACCGCTCGTTGTTGCGGCGCACGCTGTCTGCGGGTCTTCGCTGCATCGTGCGCGTTGGCCTCGGCATCGGCGTGGCTGACACGCAGTGCGGATTCAAGCTGTTTACCGCCGAGGCCGCTCACCGCATTAGCTCGGCGCAGACGGTTGATGGGTTCTCGTTCGATCTCGAAATGCTGCACCTCGCCGAGCGATTCGGGTACGAGATCGCTGAAGTGCCCGTGCGGTGGTTCGACGCCCCCGGGTCGAAAGTTCAACCGGCTCGCGAGGCGGTGCGGTTCGTTCTCTCGATCGCGCGCATCCGACTCAATTCCATTCAGGGGGTATACCGCCATGCGTGAGATCACGATCGCTGTTGTCACAGCACTCAGCCCGAGCAGCACGACCCTGTCGGAATATGGGCTTCATCTGTTGACCGCTCTCGGCCGAAAGCCGGGCATCCGTGTTGTCGCACTTGTTGAAGACCGTGCGATCGACTATCCAACGATTGACGGTGTGGAGGTGCGCCGTGCATGGCGGTTTAACGCCCTGACCACTCCCGTGCGCCTGGCCCGCGCCGCCCGTGCGGCAGGCGCCGACATCGTCATCATCAACGCGCACTTCGGCAGCTTTGGCGCTTCACGTGCCTCGGCGGCACTCGGGCTACTCACTCCGCTGGCGCTTCGACTGGTCGGTGTGCCCGTCATCACCTTGATGCACAACATTGTCGAGACGGTCGACCTCGCCGCGGCGGGCTTCCGCGCCTCGCGGCCTGTTGAAGTGCTGTTGCGAGCGATCGGCACCAGCCTGACCTGGCTGGTGTTGCGCTCAACCCTTGTCACCACCACCATGCCGCGATATGTCGAAATCTTGCGCAGCAAATACGGCGCCGACAATGTGGCGCTGACGCCGCATGGCGCATTCGATGCTCCGCCTGCGCCAGTCATGACGTCAGACGCCGCCGAGGTGGTCATGACCTTCGGCAAGTTCGGTACGTACAAGAAGGTCGAAACGCTCATTGAGGCCGTGCGGCTTCTCGATCGACCGGGCCTCTCGCTCGTCATTGCGGGTACTGACAGCCCCAACACGCCTGGCTATCTGGCGGGCGTGGAGGCACAGTACGGTGGCGACGACGTGCACTTCACGGGGTATGTACCCGAAGAGGCCGTCGAGCCCACGTTTCGTGGAGCGACGGTGACGGTGTTCCCGTACACCGCCACCACCGGTAGTTCGGGCGTTCTGCACCAAGCGGGCGCGTTTGGATGCCCTCCCATCCTTCCCCGACTCGGCGACCTCGAAGACCTCATCATCGACGAAGGCTTCACCGGTGCGTTCTTTGAACCCGATGACGCAGTTGACCTGTCGCGGGCAATCGAGCGCTTGCTCAACGACCCGGCTGAGCGGCAGCGCATCGCCGCGGGCAACCACGCTGCGTCGGTGGGGCTCTCGCTCGAGCACGTTGCCGATTGGTACCTCATGCACGTGGCGACGATCGTGTGCGGATCTCCTCTTGCGTTATTCAGGCCCGTCGATTCCCGCCACGACGTGCACACACTTCATAAAGTTTTGTAGAATAGGCCCATGCTTTCATCCCCTGAGCTGGTTTCGCGCATTAGAGCTGCCAATGGCGACACGCAAGAGGGCTTGGCTCGACGTCTCGGCGTTTCGTATCCGACGATCAACGCGTGGGAGCGCGGGCGCAGTGAGCCCACGCCGCGCCACCGCCGCACGCTTGAAGAACTCGCTGCCGAGCTCGACATCGTGCACGAGCTCGTCGTGCTGGTCATTGATGACGATCCCGTGACCGCCGAACTCGTTCGCGCCGCGGCCGCTGGGCTTGATGCCGCTATCTCGGTTGAATCAGCGCTCGACGGCTGGGAAGGTCTGGTCAAGTGCGGGGCTCTCAAGCCCAGCCTGTTGTTTCTCGACATCATGATGCCGGGCATCGATGGGCTTGAGGTGGCTCGCCGCCTGCCGTCGGTTGACGGGCTTGATCACTTGAGGGTGGTCTTCGTGACCGCATCCCAAAGCCCCGACGTTCTGGCACGCGCCGCGGCTCTGGGCACCGCGGTGATTGGCAAACCGCTCGAGCTCGACTCACTCGCAGCCGTCATGGCCGAATCGCTTGACGCGGTGCCGTCGCGGTGAGCACTCAGCAGTCGAACGTTCTTGGCGAGCTCGTCGCCGGGCTGCCGGCTGCCGTGTATCGCACGACCTCTGACGGTCAATGGGTTGCGGGTAACCGTGCACTCGTCGACCTCGTCGGCGCCGGCTCGTTCGACGAGCTCGCTGAGCTTAATGTTCGTGACATTTACGCCGACCCTGCGCGTCGTGATTGGCTCGTTCAGCGAGCCGACGAGGGCCTCGAGATTCCCGTCGAAGACCTCCAAATTCGCCGACTCGATGGCGAACTGAGGTGGGTTCGCGTCACATCACACGCCGTTCACGGTGACGATGGGTCGGTCGAATACTTCGAAGGCGTCATGGAAGACGTCAGTTCACTGCACGCGGTTGACAGTCGCCTTCAGCGCTCAAACACCTTGCTCGACTCTTTGACCCGCATGCAAGAGCAATACATGTCGGGCGTCGACGTGGGTGACCTGTTTGATGGTCTCCTTGACGAGCTCTTGCGCTCCACCGGGAGCGAATATGGCTTCATTGCGCAGCTCTTGCACGACGATAACGGCCCGTTCTTGCGCACCTGGGCGATGTCCGACATCTCGTGGAACGATGCGACGCGCGCAATGTTTCAGCAGTACGGCCCGCGCGGTATGGAGTTTCACAATCTCGACACCCTCTTTGGTCGCGTCGTCACGGGTGATGCTCCGGTCGTCGCCAATTCCGTGTCGAACGACCCGCGCGCGGCCGGGCGACCGAACGGCCATCCGCCGCTCGACACGTTCTTTGGTCTGCCGATTCGCAAGGGCGGATCGGTGATTGGGATGCTCGCTCTTGCGAATCGCCCCGGCGGTTTCGACGACGAACTCGTGCACTTTCTTGCCCCGCTCGCGGCGACCGTCGGCAGCCTGATCGAAGCGGCGACGGTCGAACGGGAACGCGCCGAAGCGTTTGAACGCAACCAGCGCCAAGAAGAACTGCACCGTTCGATTGTTGAACAAGCCGCTGATGCCATCGTGACGTTTCGCGACGTGGGAACCATCGTGCTGGCGAACCGCGCCGCAGCACAATTGGTCGGGCTCGAACCGAGCGAGGTTGTCGGCGAGCGACTTCGTCGGTTTATTCCGCGCGAGCTCTTGCGCGACACCGTAGAGCAGGCGACGCGGGCCCTGGTGCGCGGTGTCAGTGTCGAGCTCACGCTGCTTCGCGCCGACGGAAGCGAGCGCCCCATCGAGGTGACGTTTGTGCAGGGCGAATACGACCACTCGGGGGTGACCACGCTCATCGCCCGCGATATCGGCGCACGCAAAGAAATCGAGCAGGCCCTGCGTGCGGCCCGCGATGCCGCACAGAGAACGGCGCGCGCGAAAGACGAATTGCTTGCGGGAATGAGCCACGAACTGCGCACGCCGCTCAATGCGGTCATCGGGCTGTCGGCTGTCTTGCGGCGTGAAGTTCACGGGCCGCTCTTGCCCAAGCAACACGAATATGTCGCGCAGATCGAATCGAGCGGCCGCCACTTGCTTGAGGTGATCACAACGATTCTTGATCAGGCGAAAGCGGAAGCCAACAAGATCGAACCCACGTTTGCGGTCACCGACGTCGCCGAGCTCGTGCACAGTGCGTTGGGGCTCGCGGGCGAACTGGCGATCGGTAAAGGCCTCTCGGTCGCCGTCGATGTCGCGACCGACCTGCCGCCGATTTACGTCGACGTCTTGCGCGCACGCCAGGTGCTGCTCAATTTGCTCTCGAACGCGGTCAAGTTCACGGCCTCGGGCGGACGCATCGGAGTGCGTGCAGCGCGGGCCGACGATGCCGTTGCCGTGACCGTCTGGGACACGGGAGTGGGCGTGAACCCCGCCGATGTCGATCGCATCTTCCAGCCGTTCGAGCAGGCCGACTCATCGCTGTCGCGCCGCTACGAAGGAACCGGTCTGGGCTTGGCGCTGAGCCGTCGGTTGGCCGAGCTTCTCGGGGGCACGTTGACGGTGACGAGTGAGCTGGGCGAGGGATCTGAGTTCACGGTGACATTTCCGGTCGCGACGACCGACGCTGACACGACGAACCTCTAATCGAGGTCGAGCCGCATCACGAGCCGACGCTTCGACGGATGGCTGACCTCGGTAAAGCCCGCGGCCAGAAATGGCCCCACCGGTCCGACGCTCAACTCGTCCCACGTGATCTCGCTGCCACCCGTGAGCATCGGGTAGCCCTCGATCGCGAGAGCACCGCGCTCGCGCGCGTGCTCGACCGCCGCCGCAACGAGAGCGTAAGTGAGGCCGCGGCCGCGGAATCCGCGGCGCACCACGAGGCACGCCACGGCCCACACCGTTGGATCGTCTTTGGCCTCGCGGCGCCCGGCCCAGGGAACGGGGGAGCCGGCGAGGCGGCGGAAGGCGGCGCGGGCATCCACTGCCGCCCACGCGGCCGGTTCATCATCGACGTACGCGACGATGCCCGCCGTGCGCGCGGGGTCTCGGTCGAGGCCGTGATCGTCACAGCCGACGGCCTCGCGCAACACGGCCGAGCGCTGTTCGACGGGCAGGGCGTACCACTCGCGATCGCCCAGGCGTTGGCGCGTGCACTGGCAGCGTGCGGCCGTGCCCGTGAGAATCGCCTGCAGGTCATCCCAGCTCGCCTCATTGGCAGCAACGATGCGGATGCCCGACTGGACCATGCGTGCCACGCTAGCGGGCGCGGGGGTGACGCTGTGCCGCCGATAGGCTGGAGTCGTGTCTAAAGTTCTGACCTCTCTGCCCGTCGGCGAACGCGTCGGCATCGCTTTCTCTGGAGGGCTCGACACCTCTGTGGCTGTGGCGTGGATGCGCGACAAGGGCGCGATTCCGTGCACCTACACGGGCGACCTCGGTCAGCCCGATGAGCCCGATGTCGAGGCCGTGCCCGGTCGCGCGAAAGAGTATGGCGCCGAGATCAGCAGGCTCGTCGATGCGAAGGCAGCGCTCGTCGAAGAGGGCCTCGTCGCCCTCGCCTGCGGTGCGTTCCACATTCGCAGCGCTGGCAAGACCTACTTCAACACCACGCCGCTCGGTCGCGCCGTCACGGGCACGATGCTCGTGCGGGCGATGAAAGACGATGGCGTCGAAATCTGGGGCGACGGCAGCACCTACAAGGGCAACGACATCGAGCGGTTCTACCGCTACGGATTGCTCGCGAACCCGCGCTTGCGCATCTACAAGCCCTGGCTCGATGCCGACTTCGTCACCGAGTTGGGTGGTCGCCAAGAGATGAGCGAGTGGCTCGTCGCCCACGGCTTCCCCTACCGCGACTCGGCCGAGAAGGCCTATTCGACCGACGCCAACATCTGGGGCGCCACGCACGAGGCCAAGACCCTCGAACACCTCGATGTGTCGCTCGAGACCGTCGAGCCGATCATGGGCGTGCGCTTCTGGGATTCCGCCGTTGAAATCGCCACGGAAGACGTGACCGTCACGTTCGTCGAGGGTCGCCCGACCGCCCTCAACGGCGTCGAATTCGCGGATGCTGTGCAGCTGGTGCTCGAAGCGAATCGCATTGGCGGCCGCCACGGCCTGGGCATGAGCGACCAGATCGAAAACCGCATCATCGAGGCGAAAAGCCGCGGCATTTACGAGGCTCCCGGAATGGCGCTGCTGCACATCGCGTACGAACGCCTTCTCAATGGCGTGCACAACGAAGACACGATTGCGAACTACCACGCCGAAGGCCGGCGCCTTGGCCGCCTCATGTACGAAGGCCGGTGGCTCGACCCGCAGTCGCTCATGCTGCGCGAGAGCATTCAAAAGTGGGTGGGGTCGGCCGTGACCGGCACGGTCACGCTGCGCCTTCGTCGCGGCGACGACTACACGATTCTCGACACGAGTGGCCCTGGCCTCTCGTATTCGCCCGAAAAGCTCTCGATGGAGCGCGTGGGCGACGCGGCGTTCGGCCCCACCGACCGCATCGGACAGCTCACGATGCGCAACCTCGACATCGCCGACTCGCGCGCGCGGCTCGAGCAGTACGCCGCGCAAGGCATCATCGGCGGGGCGACGGCGCAGCTGGTCGGCAGCATCACGGCGGGAGAGAGCGACGAGGTCGTCGAGCACGCGGTGCCTTTGACCGCCGAGCGTGAGGCTTTGGCCGAAGCCGTCGACGCGGCGAACGAAGCATCGTCGTTCGACTCGGGCACCGACTAACAGCCTCTAGCGGTCAACAGATTCGCGCGCGTCGATGACGCGCTGCCCTGATGCGCGCGCGGCGAGTCCCTGGCGCTCGCGGTCGACCACAAGAGTCGCAATGATCGCCACCACGAGCGCGAGAGAGAGCACGTCTCCGACGACGGGAATCACCTCGCTCAGCACGATGACGCCGCCGAGCCCGAGCATGGCGCGCACAAGGCGCGCGAGCACGGTGGGTCGCCATCCGCCGGTGGCTCGCAACAGCACCGCGGATTCGCCGATGGTGGTTCCCGTCACGAGAACCGGCACGAGATACACCACGAGGCCGATTACCAATCCCATCGCGGTCTCGAGCGGGTCGGTCACGGTGGGCGAGCCGGGGGCGATGACGAGAATGCGCAGCAGTGACACCAAGAGGCCAGCGATGAGCGACACGAGGCTGAAGACGAGCACGTCGCTGAGCATCCCGAGCAGTCGACGACCCACGGTCACGGGTCGCGGCTCGGCGACCGAGGGTGCGAGAGCTTGTCGGCGACGCAGCAGGGCGAGGGCGATGAGCGAGCCAATGACGGCGCCGAGCGTGTTGTGGGTGAGGTCGGTCACTGAGAAGAGCCGGTACGAACAGGGATAGAGCCCCCAGATTCCCGTGAGCTGGGTGGTCTCGACCGCGAGTGACACGACGAGCCCGCTCAGCGCGGCACGCGCAACTCCCCAGCCGAAGAGGTAGCGGACGAGAAAGCCCAAGGGCATGAAGAAAATGATGTTGAGCACGACCACCTGCAGCGACGCGTTGGCGATGAGGCTTGTTCCTGACTGTTGGATCAGCAGAATGTCGCGAATGTCGGTGAGCAGATCGAGGTTAGGGGTCGAGCACCGATAGTCGTCGGTAATCGCGGGCGCCGGGAGGATCGTGTAGGTCCAGATCGCCAGAAACGACACGAGCAACGCCGCCCAGCCGATCGTGCGCCCGACCGTCATGCCGCCCCGCAGTCGATAGCTCGCGGCCACGAAGGGGACGAAGAGAAGTATCGCGATAATCGCGCCGATGATGATGGCGATGATGCCGGGGGTGATTCGATCCATCGTGGTTACTCGGCAGGCTTGTTGTCGAGCTGCTCGCGCCAGCC
>NZ_JANRKZ010000260.1:0-3558 GCF_033763155.1 Microcella sp. | reverse complement strand
AAGCCCGGCGCGATCGTGCTCGACGTGGGCGTCTCGCGGCTCGTCGACCCCGACACGGGGGTCTCGCGCATCGCGGGCGATGTGGCCGACGATGTCGCGACGGTCGCGTCGTGGATCTCGCCGAACCCCGGCGGCGTCGGCCCCATGACGCGCGCGCTGCTGCTGGCGAACGTCGTCGAGACGGCGGAGCGCCAGGCGGGCTGACCCGAGCACGCCGTTTCGGAGCAACGACGGAGACAGTCGTGTTCCACACTCCTTTTCAGGGTGGTTGCGTTGTGGAACAGCCCGGTCTCCGTCGTTCGTCCGAGCCGGCAGGGTCACCGGCGCCCGGTCGCGAGCCGCAGCCGCACGGGCTGGCCGGGTCGCAGCTGGGCGAGCAGGTCGAGCGACGCATCCACCACGACCGCGATCACGGGATACCCGCCCGTCACGGGATGGTCGGGCCCCAGCACGGTGGGCGCGCCGTCGGGAGAGATCTGGATGCTCCCGCGCAGCATCCCCTCGCTCGCGAGTTCGACGCCCACGCGGTCGGGCACGCGCTCGAGCGCGGGCCCCTCGAGGCGCACTCCCGTGCGGTCGCTGCGGGCCGAGGTGAGGTAGTCGCTCGTCGTGAGCAGTCGCCAGGCGTCGGCCGTGAACCAGTCGTGGCGGGGCCCGGGACGCACCCTGAGCTCGACGACGCCGTCGCGAGGCGGATCAATCGGCACGAGGTCGGCGGGTGGCACGGGCGTGGCAGGTTCGGAGCCAATCGGCAGCACGTCGCCCGCACGCAGCGGCTCGGGCCCGAGCGCGGCGAGAGTGTCGCGCGAGCGCGAGCCGAGCACCGCTGGCACGGCGAGCCCCCCGCGCAGAGCAACCGTCGAGCGCAGGCCGTGCGTCACGGTGCCGAGATGCAGTTCGGCCGGCACATCGGTGCGCATCGCGGTGTGCGGCTCGACCGCCCGGCGCGCGCCGTCAGAGCCGATGAGCTGGGCGTCGCTCCACGCGCCGGTCACGGCGAACCACGTGCCCGCCGGCAGCGCGAGCCGCAGCCCGCCGAGCAAACACTCGATCGCCGCCGCGTCGTCGGGGTTGCCGACGAGGCGGTTGGCCAAGCGATGGGCCGACCGGTCGAACGCTCCCGATGCGCTCACCCCGAGAGAGGAGTAGCCGGGGCGGCCGAGGTCGTGAATGAGCGAGAGTGGGCCCGGCTCGATAACGCGCGCCGCGCTCACGAGCGACTCGGCGAAAAGCGAACGCGCGTGCCAGGCGCGAGCAGCGCGGGGGAGTCGCGGTCGAGGCTCCACAACTCGGCGTCGGTGCGGCCGATGAGTTGCCAGCCGCCGGGCGAGGCCCGCGGGTAGACGGCGGAGTACTCGGCCGCGAGCCCGAGAGATCCGGCGGCGATGAGCGGGCGCGACGTGGCGCGGCGCGGCACCGGGGGCAGGGCAGCGGCGCCGGGAGCCGGCACCAGGTAGCCGAAGCCGGGCGCGAAGCCGATGAACGCACAGACCCAGGGCGTGGAAGCATGACGCGTTGCGACGGCGTCGAGCGAGCATCCCCAGGTCTCGGCCACGACCGCGAGATCGTCGCCGTCGTAGGTCACGGCAATCTCGACGAGCGGGCCGTCTCCGTCGCCGGCGGGCGCGGCGGGGGCGTGAGCGGTCAACCACTGCTCAGCGGCGCCGAGCCCGATGACACGCGGTTCGATGCGCACGAGCACCGTGCGTGCGGCGGGAACCAGTTCGATGATGCCCGCGGGCGCCTTGGTCGCCCAGTGTTCGTGGGCCGCGCGCACGAGGCCGAGGCTGTCGAACTCGGCGATGAGCGCGCGGTCGCCATAGGGCAACAGCCTCATGCGAATGCCGCGACCTCGACCCCGGCGCCGTCCAATGCCGCACGCACGGCGCGAGCGATCGCGGGTGCTCCGGGAGTGTCGCCGTGCAGACACACAGACTCAGGCCGCACCGTCAGCTCGGTTCCGTCGAGCGCCTCGATCGTGCCGTCAACGACGATGCGCACGACACGCGCCGCGACCTGTTCAGGGTCGGTGATGACGGCTCCCTCGAGGCCGCGCGGCGCGAGGGTTCCGTCGGCCAAGTAGCCCCGATCGCCAAACGCTTCGGGCACGAATCGAACGCCGACGCGATCGCACGCGGTCTCGATTGCTGAGCCCGGAAGCCCGAGCACGGGCAGGCCGATGCTCGCCGCGACATCCGCAATCACCTCCGCCACCTCGAGGTCGACGGCAATGCGGTTGTAGAGCGCGCCGTGCGGTTTCAGGTAGCGCACGGCGCCGCGAGCGTGAGCGGCCATTCCGGCGAGTGCCGACACCTGGTAGAGAACATCGGCGTGAAGCTGCTCAGCGGGCAAATCCATGTCGCGACGGCCGAATCCGGCGAGGTCGCGGTATGCCGGATGCGCTCCGATTGCCACCCCGTTCGCCACCGCCGCACGGCACGCCGTGAGCATCGTGCTCGGGTCGCCCGCGTGAAAACCGCAGGCGATGTTCGCGCTCGTGACGAGCGGGAACATCGCGTCATCGTCGCCCATTGTCCACGCGCCGAACGACTCGCCAAGGTCGCAGTTGAGGTCGATGAGCGCCATGCCGAGAGCCTACGACCACGAACGCGTGCGCGGGACTCCGCGTCGGGCTTGGACGCGTCAGCAGGCTGAGTCATACTTCGTTACGAGCGGGGTCACCCGCGTGTGTGAAGGGGGGACTCGCCCGTGCCACTGGGTCTCCCCCCGCATGTCGCGACGCGAACGACGAGCACGGCTGTCGCACGTGCCGGGCACGCGGCGGCGGCCGTCTGCCTCGTGGTGGTGGGCCTCGTGGTGGTGTCAATTCAGGCGTCACTACCCCAGCAGATTCTGTGGCCCGCCGTGTTGGTGCTGCTCACGCTCATCACCCTGCTCGTCGTGCTCGAGCGAAGCCCCTCCGCCTTTGTCGCCGCCAGCTATCTGGTCATGGGCGCGCTGTGTGTCGCGTGGTACTCGATCATTGCGTCCAACCAGCTCGGAACTCCGGTGGCCAATGATGACTACACGAGTGTGTTGCTCAAGATGGCCCTGATTCTTGTCATCGGCGTGGGTCCGCGCTTGGGTGCGTCGATGATCTGGGTCACCGCCGGTTACGTGGTGGGGGAGGCAGCGAACAGTCTTGCGCTGCTCTGGCTCGGCGTGCCGTGGAGCTTTGACACGGTCTCGTTTGCGACGTGGTTCATTGTGATGGGGCTGCTCGCCGTGCTGAGCCTCGATCGCCTTGCAGCGCGTGATTCGCAAGCCGAGATCTATCGAGCCGCCCGCGACGAGATGTTCGCCGATGTGCGTCGAGTGTTTGAGCAGCGAGCGGTTGCGCTGCTGCACGACACCATGCTCAATCAGCTTGCGGTCATCAGCCACTCGTCGGGGCCGCTCTCGTCGGCCGTGCGCGAGTCGATTCGACATGACCTCGAGTCGATCGTCGGGCACGAGTGGTTCGATGTCGGCGAGTCCGCCGGCGACAACGACGAGCCTCGAGAAAGTCGCGACAGAGAAGGAGTCGAGGCCGACCGCGCTGCTCGCTTGCGCGCGATG
>NZ_JANRKZ010000259.1:0-2556 GCF_033763155.1 Microcella sp. | reverse complement strand
ACGCGGCAAAGGCGTTGGGGGCAGGGTCGTCGATCACCCCGACCTTGGGCATCGGGATGCCCGCCCGCAACGCCGTCGTCTCCACCACGCGATGCAGCCGCGGGTGCTGCTCGGCATCCACTGCCGCCCACCCCGCGGTGTTCGCGGCCGACGTCGTGGCCGAACTGAGCGCCCACCACAAGTAGAGCGGGCAGAAGATCAGCAGCAGCCAGAACGGCCACACCTCGCCGACCACCCACGCGCTGAGCAGCCCGAGGCCGACCACCGCGACGCAAAACAGGGCAATGAGCAGGATGCTCCACCGCTTGTTGCGCGCGATCTGCCGGTACATATCGCGAATCTACCTCGCGCGGCCTCCTCCACCGGTGTGCGTGGCGGCTCGGGGTGCACCGTGGCGGGGGAGCGGCTCAGGGGGCGCGCACCGAGCGGGCATCCTGCCCCGCATGACCAGACAAGAAATTATTTCTAGGTTATATAACACTGGAATTGTATTCTTGCCATGACGTGGAATATCGACCTCACGCTGGTTGAGCCGTGGCTTGACTAACTCGATGACGACAGCTACGCCCAGGTCGTCGCCGCGGTGGAATTGCTGAGTGAGTACGGGCCGCACTTCGGGCGGCCGCTGGTGGATTCACTTCGAGGCTCGCGCCACAGGGTGATGAAAGAACTGAGGCCGGGTTCGGCAGGAAGGTCGGAGGTTCGAATGATCTTCGCCTTTGACCAACAGCGCACGGCGGTCTTCTTGGTCGCCGGCGATAAGTCAGGCGAGTGGAGTCGTTGGTACCGCCGGTCGATTCCGGCCGCTGACGACCTGTTCGATCTACACCGGCAACAACAAGGAGACGCGACGTGACAAATCTTGACGATGTTCTTCGGCGTCGCCCCGTCGATCGTGAGCGGGTCAACGCGCTCAAGCGCCAGATGCTCGACGAGGTGCGGGCGTATCGTTTGCGCGAGTTGCGTGAAGAGTCCGCGCTCACACAGGTCGAGCTGGCGAGTCGAATGAACGTGACCCAAGCGCGCGTGTCGCATTTGGAGAGCGGCGAGATTGATCGGGCGCAGCTCGACACTCTTCGCAAGTACGCCGAAGCAATCGGCGGAGAACTTCGCGTTGAGATCGCTCTGGGCGATCAGGTGCACCGAATCGCCTGAGGTCTCCTCCACCGGTGCACGGGGATGCGCGGGGTGCACCATGGCGGGGGAGCGGCTCAGGTGGCGCGCACCGAGCGGGCATCCTGCCCCGCATGACCATCGGAGCCTTTCGCACCTACCAGCCCACCATCACGCGACCCGTCACCGCCGACGACCTGACGACCCCCGAGGCGCACCTGGCGGCGGCGCTCGGGCCGGCGATTCGCTGGCAACTGTGGTTCTTCTTTCCGCCGCACGACAACGGATTCGCCGGGCTCGCGATGCCGTGCGCCGACCTGCCGCGGCGCGCGCCGACCGATGCCGCCGACACGCTGTTCACCGTGATCGACGGCGTCGCGCAGCGCTCGGGCGCGCGCGAACTCATCATTGCCCTCGAACGCCGCGGTGGCCCTGACCCGGGCCGCCTCGATCGCGAGTGGATGCTCGCCGCATCCACCGCCGCCGACCGAGCCGCCGTGCGCCTGCGCTCGGTGCTCATCAGCCACACCCGCGGGGTGCGTGAACACGCCGCTCCGGCGGTTCTTCAACTCGAAACAAAGCACGTGCATGCTTAGTTCACTACACTTAGTTCACATGGCGGATCAGGTGAACGTTCATGAGGCCAAGACGCGGCTCTCTGAGCTGTTGGCGCGAGTCGAGCGGGGCGACGAGATCGTCATTGCGCGTGGGGGCCGGCCCATTGCACGACTCGTCGCGTTCGAGCCACCGGCAGAACGCGAGCTTGGCTTCTTGCCGGGTCTCGACACCCCCACCTCGTTCTTTGAGCCCTTGCCTGAGGCAGAACTTGCTGCCTGGGAAGGGGAAGCGTCATGACGATCCTGCTCGACACGCATGTGTTGATCTGGGCCCTCGGGGCGCCGCATCGCATTCCGACAGCCGTGCGCGAGCGGCTCGCCGACGTGCGGCAGCCGATTGTCGTGTCGGCTGCCAGCGCGTTTGAGATCGCAACCAAACACCGACTGGGCCGGCTTCCTGAAGCGGCGGCGCTTGTTCACGGTTTCGACAATCAGGTCAATCGGCTCGGTGCCGACGTCTTGCCCATTTCGGCCAGCCACGCGTCAACCGCGGGCTCGCTCGATTGGTCACATCGAGACCCGTTCGATCGCGTGCTCGCTGCTCAAGCCATGAGTGAGGGATTCGAGCTCGTAACGGTTGACCCCGTGTTCGGTGGCCTGCCCGGGCTGTCCGTCATGTGGACCTGAACAGCCCGCGCGAACGCCCCTAGTCGTCGAGAACGAAGGTGACCTCCATCGTCACCTGGTAGGCGCCGACCTTGCCGTCGACGATGTGCAGCTTCTGCTCTTTGATCCATGCACCGCTGACGTTGCGCAGCGTGCTGTTGGCACGCTCGACGCCGACGCGCACGGCGTCTTCGAAGCTTTTCTCTGAGCGAGCGGTGAT
>NZ_JANRKZ010000258.1:0-6432 GCF_033763155.1 Microcella sp. | reverse complement strand
CTGCCGGCGCTGCAGGTGGTTCCAGAGGTTGAGCAGCGTGATGAAGTCGCTCGTCGGGTCGCGGAACCGGTTGTGCAGCTGATCGGCGCGCTCGCGCTTTTCGACCGGTCGTTCACGCGGATCTTGGATGCTCAGCCCCGCGACAATCGCAATGACCTCCCGCGCCACCCCGAGCTTCTGCGCCTCGACGACCATGCGCGCGTAGCGCGGGTCGAGCGGCAGCTGCGCGATCTCGCGGCCGATGCGCGTGATGCGGTGGGCACCGCGTTGCTCTCCAGCGCCGCCCGCCGTCTTTTCCACCGCGCCCAGCTCGAGCAGCAAGTCGAGCCCGTCGGCGATGCCGCGCTTATCCGGCGGCTGCAAGAACGGAAAGCTCTCGATGTCGCCGAGCCCGAGCGAGATCATCTGCAGAATGACCGCGGCGAGGTTGGTGCGCAGAATCTCGGGGTCGGTGTACTCGGGCCGCTTCTCGTAGTCGAGCTGCGAGTACAGCCGAATCGCGATGCCGTCGCTCGTGCGCCCCGAGCGGCCCGAGCGCTGGTTGGCACTCGCTTGCGAGATCGGCTCGATCGGCAGCCGCTGCACTTTCGAGCGCGCGCTGTAACGGCTGATGCGCGCCGTGCCCGTGTCGACCACGTAACGGATTCCCGGCACCGTGAGGCTCGTCTCGGCGACGTTGGTCGCGAGAACAATCCGGCGACGGATGCCCGCGGGCGCCCGCTCGAACACCCGGTGCTGCTCGGCCGCACTCAGCCGGCCGTACAGCGGAAGCACCTCGGTGCCTGCGCCGCGCGGCCCTTGGCGGGCGAGGTGCCCGGTGAGGGCATCCGCCGCGTCACGAATTTCGTTCTCGCCGCTGAAGAACACCAGCACATCGCCGTTGCCTTCGCGGCCAAGCTCGTCGACCGCGGCGATGACGCCCTCGATCATGTCGATGGCCTCGCCGGGGGTCGACGGCCCATCGCTCTCGTCATCATCGGGATCGGTGAGGTTCTCCGTGTCGGCGCCGTCGGGCACGAGCGGCCGGTAGCGGATCTCGACCGGGAAGGTGCGCCCGCTCACTTCGATGATCGGTGCCGGTGTGCCCTGCGCATCCGCGAAGTGTTTCGCGAAGCTCTCGGGGTCGATCGTCGCGGAGGTGATGATGAGCTTGAGTTCGGGGCGGCGGGGGAGCAGTTGCTTGAGGTATCCGAGCAAGAAGTCGATCGTGAGGCTGCGCTCGTGGGCTTCGTCGATGATGATCGCGTCGTAGTTGTTGAGCTCGCGGTCGCCGCGAAGCGCGGCGAGCAAAATGCCGTCGGTCATGAGCGTGACGCGGGTGTTCGTGCTCACCTGGTCGGTGAATCGCACCTTGTAGCCGACGAGCCCGCCAAGCTCTGAGCCGAGCTCCTCCGCCACGCGCTCGGCGATCGTGCGCGCGGCGATGCGGCGCGGCTGCGTGTGGGCGATGCGCTCGCGCCCCAACTCGAGCAGGATCTTCGGCAGCTGCGTCGTCTTGCCCGACCCCGTCTCGCCCGCGACGATGACGACCTGGTTGTCGCGAATCGCGGCCGCGATATCGTCGCGCCGCTGCGACACCGGCAGGTCGGGTGGGTAGTGGATGCGCAGCGTTGCTTGCCCGTCGTGCGCGGTCGCCGCGCCCTTTGGGGACGCCAGGGCCGCCGGCGGGTCGGCGGGAGAGGTCTCGGCGGGCGGAGTCATGAGCCCTCCAGTCTAGAGTCGCGACCTCCTCGCTGCCCGCCCTCGCACGACCCGCCTCCGCGCCGCCCACCGCGCCGCCTACCCAAGCGGCCCACCGCGCTGCCCACCCAAGCGGCCCACCGCGCCGCCCACCCGCGCCGCCGCGACCACTCTTCCCCCTTTCAGGGATCACGGCTCCTGCTTCACTCGGCATCCCCTCCTCGTTGTCCTGGCAGTCCCGCGCCGCGATCCCCAATTTCGCAATGTGCCTCCCACGGCACGTGCCGCGAGAGGCACATTGCAGAAATGGAAACTCTCTTTCTTCTTGCGCACCCCGTGCGGTGGCGAATCATCGAAATCCTGGCAAGCGGTGAACATGCCGTTGGCCAGATCGCCGACGCGGTGCAGAGTGAGCGCGGCATCGGCCGCGAAGGCATCTCGAAGCATCTGAACCGGCTCGCGCGCGCTGGCCTCGTCACGTCGCGGGTCGATCAGAACGCGCGCATCTATCGGATGAGTCCGCGCGTGCTCGGCGCATTGGCGGGCCTCATCGAACTGCTCATGAGCCTTCGCGAGCCTGCAGGATACGACGACATCGACCCGGATGAGAACGGTCCGGATATTGGTGTCGAACAGCCCCCGACCTGGGGGGAAGAAGGCGAGGAAGGATGCTGGTGTATACGAAAGTCGCGATCGATGGGCGCAATATCGCAGAAGGAGCAATCAATGTATACATTAGAGAGATGGTGATGAGGAGCGCGGTGGTTGCGAGGGCGGACCCGACCGCGCGCACCGCTGCCGACCGTGCGTTCGAGGCCTTGCGGGTCGCGATCGTTGAGGGCGAGCTCGCACCGGGGGCTCCGCTGACCGAGGTCGAGCAAGCGAGCCGGCTCGGGGTCAGCCGCACTCCCGTGCGCGAAGCCTTCGCGCGGCTCATCGCCGCCGGGCTGGCGACCGAGCGCGGACCGCGCACTCTTGTCGTGAGCGACATCGAACCCGACGACGTCACGGCTCTGTTCGAACTGCGCACGGCCCTCGACGAGCAAGCCGCGCGCATCGCCGCGCGCCGCGTCGCGGATGGTGGCGGGCCGGGTGGGGATGCTCGGGCTGGGGGCGACGGAGCGCGGAACGCAGCGGTCAGCCGCTTTACCGCGCTCGCCGCACGCTTCGCCGCCGTCGACGCCGCGACCCTGAGCGCCGACGACCCGCAGCGCCACGGCTACTACGGGCTCGTCGCCGAGTTCGACGCGGCCCTCGACGACGCGCTGACGGGCAGCCCCTACCTCGCGGCGGCGATCGCGAGCACGCGCGTGCACCTCGCGCGTGTGCGACGCCTGGCTCGAGCCGACGATCAGCGTCTCGCGCAGAGTGCCGCTGAACACGCCGCGATCGCGCGGGCGATCGCCGACGGCGACCCCGAACGTGCGGCGGCCGCGACTCGGCTGCACTTGCATGAAGCCCTCACGAGCATCCACGCCCATCTGCCGCGCAGCGGCGCCGAAAACCGGGAGACAGCATGACGACCACGCACACCGTGCGCACCTACAAGAGCAGTGAGCCGCTCGCCGCTGCCGACCAGCTCGCCGGAAAGCTCGCCGCGCTCGCCGCCCAGCAGGATCGCCCGCTCGACGACCGCGCCGTCGACATGGTCATCAACCGACTCATCGACAACGCCGCCGTCGCCGTCGCGAGCCTCGACCGTGACCCCGTCATCAGCGCGCGCGGGCAGGCTGAAGCCCACCCGTACACGCCCGGCGCGACCGTGTTTGGCCTCGCCCCGACTCAGCGCGTCAGCCCCGAGTGGGCCGCCTGGGCCAACGGTGTCGCCGTGCGCGAGCTCGACTATCACGACACCTTCCTCGCCGCCGACTACTCGCACCCCGGTGACAACATCCCGCCGATTCTCGCCGTGGCCCAGCACACCGGCGCCGACGGGGCGCAGCTGCTCAAGGGGCTGCTCACCGGCTACGAAATTCAGATCGACCTTGTGCGCGCGATCTGCTTGCACGAACACAAGATTGACCACGTCGCCCACCTCGGCCCGAGCGCCGCCGCGGGCATCGGCACGATGCTGGGCCTCGACCAAGCAACGATCTTCCAGGCCATCGGCCAGGCTTTGCACACCACGACCGCCACGCGCCAGTCGCGCAAGGGCGAGATCTCGACCTGGAAGGCGCACGCCCCCGCGTTCGCGGGCAAGATGGCCGTCGAAGCCGTCGACCGGGCGATGCGCGGCCAGACGAGCCCGAGCCCCATTTATGAAGGCGAAGACGGGTTCATCGCGTGGCTTCTCAGCGGGCCGGATGCTCGCTACGAGGTGCCGCTACCCGACAGCGGCGAGCCGCTCACGGGCATCCTCGACAGCTACACGAAAGAGCACTCCGCCGAATACCAAGCCCAGGCCTGGATCGACCTCGCGCGTCGCCTCGGCACCGAGCGCCCCGAACTGCGTGACCCCGCGAACATCGCGCGCATCGTGCTGCACACGAGCCACCACACGCACTACGTCATCGGCTCGGGCGCGAACGACCCGCAGAAGTACGACCCGACGGCGAGCCGCGAGACGCTCGACCACTCGATTCCGTACATCGTCGCCGTCGCGCTGCAAGACGGAGCCTGGCACCACGTCGACTCCTACGCCCCCGAGCGCGCGGCGCGCCCCGACACCGTCGCGCTGTGGCAGAAGATCACCACCACAGAAGACGCAGAGTGGACGCGCCGCTACCACTCCCTCGACTTGAGCGAGAAGGCCTTCGGTGGACGCATCGAGATCGAGCTGACGAACGGCGAAAAGGTGGTCGACGAGATCGCCGTCGCCGACGCGCACCCGCTCGGCGCGCGGCCCTTTGGACGCGCCGAGTATGTGGGCAAATTCCGGATGCTCGCGGAGGGCATCCTGACCCCCGACGAAATCGACCGCTTCGTCGACGTCGCCCAGCGCTTGCCCGAGCTGACTCCGGCCGAGCTCGGCGGCCTCACCGTGACGGCCGCCCGGCCGCTGCCCGCAGCACCGAAGGGACTCTTCTAATGCTCTCGACTTCTACGACGCCGAGCCAGCGCCGCCAAGCGTTTCGCGCCGGGCTCGCGAGCGGGCGCTTGCAAGTGCTGCCGGGCGCGTTCACTCCGCTGAGCATCCGCCTGATCGAAGACAAGGGATTCGACGGCGCCTACATCTCGGGGGCCGTCATGGCGGCCGAGCTCGGGTTGCCCGACATCGGCCTGACGACGCTCAGCGAAGTGGCGCATCGTGCCCACCAGATCAGCCGCATGAGCGACCTGCCGACCCTCGTCGACGCTGACACCGGATTCGGCGAGCCCATGAACGTGGCCCGCACGGTGCACGAGCTCGAAGACGCGGGCGTCGCGGGTCTGCACCTCGAAGACCAGGTCAACCCCAAGCGCTGCGGGCACCTCGATGGCAAGGCCGTCGTCGATCTCGACACGGCCGTCAAGCGCATTCGTGCCGCCGTGGATGCGCGCCGTGACCCTGACCTCGTCATCATGGCGCGCACCGACATTCGCGGGGTAGAGGGTATGGAGGCGGCGATCGATCGAGCGAAGGCGCTCGAGGCCGCGGGGGCCGACGCAATCTTTCCCGAGGCGATGGGCACGCTCGCGGAGTTCGAGCAGATGCGCAAGGCGGTGAGCGTTCCGATCTTGGCCAACATGACCGAGTTCGGAAAGAGTGAGCTCTTCACCCACCAGCAGCTCGCCGACGTGGGCGTCAACCTCGTGATTCACCCCGTGTCGCTGCTGCGCGTCGCGTTCGGCGCGATCGAGCGCGCGCTCGATGCTTTGCAAACGACCGGAACGCTCGACGGCGAGGTCGCGGGCATGCAGACTCGAGGCAGGCTCTATGAGCTGCTCGACTACGAGGCGTACAACGCCTTCGACGCGGGCATCTTCACTTACACCGGCCGCTGACCGCGGCCTCGACCAACACCGGCCGCTGACCCACAAGGAGAACACCGTGCTCGATGAGATCAAGAAGGGCCTGGCCGGCGTCGTCGTCGACACGACCGCCATCAGCAAGGTCAACCCCGAGACGAATTCGCTGCTCTATCGCGGCTACCCCGTGCAACAGCTCGCCGAGCGCTGCACCGCCGAAGAGGTCGCCTACCTGCTGTGGCATGGCGAGTTGCCGACCTCGGCTCAGCTGGCGGAGTTTGAGACGCTCGAGCGTTCGTTGCGTCCGCTCGACCCGACGGTGAAACACGCGATCGACGCCCTGCCGCTTGCCACGCACCCCATGGACGTCGTGCGCACGGCTGTGAGCGTGCTCGGCGCCCTGGACGAATCACTCACGACCGACGGCACGTGGATCGACGGTGATCTGACGCTCGAGCGCAGCATCCGTCTGTGGGCGCAGTTGCCCGCGATCGTGGCCTACGCCCAGCGACGGATGCGCGGTCTCGACCTCGTCGAAGCGCGCGACGACCTCGGCTACTCGGCGAACTTCTTGCACATGACGTTTGGCGAAGTGCCCGAGCTTGTCGTCGTCAACGCCTTCGACGTGTCGATGATTCTCTACGCCGAGCACTCGTTTAACGCCTCGACGTTCACGGCGCGCGTCATCGCGTCGACGCTCAGTGATGTCTACAGCGCGGTCACGGGCGCGATCGGCGCGCTCAAGGGCCCGCTGCACGGCGGAGCGAACGAGGCCGTTATGCACGTCTTCCGCGAGGTCGGCACGGCGGATGCTGCTGCCGGGTGGCTCGCCGACTCCCTCGCCGTAAAGCGCAAGATCATGGG
>NZ_JANRKZ010000257.1:0-3352 GCF_033763155.1 Microcella sp. | reverse complement strand
GGGCAGTGCGGGCGGCGTGCCCTGCTTGTCCCAGTTCGCGGCGAGCCAGTTGCGCACGATCTGCTTGTCGAAGCTGTCCAAGCGCGACGGCCCGCCCGCGGCGTAGAGCGTGGCGTCCCAGTAGCGCGAGCTGTCAGACGTGAGCACCTCGTCGGCGAGAGTCAGCTGACCCGTGGCGGGGTCGGTGCCGAACTCGAACTTGGTGTCGGCAAGAATCACCCCGCGCTCGAGCGCGATCTCGCTGGCGCGCGCGAAGATCGCGAGCGACGCATCCCGCAACGCAGTGGCAACCGAGGCACCGACGAGCTCAACCGAGCGCTCGAACGTGATGTTCTCGTCGTGCTCGCCCATCGGAGCCTTGAAGGCCGGCGTGTAGAGCGGCTCGGGCAGACGGTCGCCGTCGCTGAGGCCCTCGGGCAGCGGAATGCCGCACACGGTGCCCGACTCGCGGTATTCGGCCCAGCCCGAGCCCGTGAGGTAGCCGCGCACGACGCACTCGATGGGGTGCATATCGAGGCGCTTCACGAGCATGGCGCGGTCGGCGAGCTCGGCCGGCACCGCAGGGCCGTCGGCCGCGAGATGGTTGGGCTGGTCGAGCTGCGCGAACCACCAGCGCGTGAGCTGCGTTAGCAGCGCGCCCTTGCCGGGGATGCCGGGCTCGAGCACGTGGTCGAACGCGCTCACCCGATCACTCGCGACGACGAGCATGAGAGTCGGATGCTCGGCGTGCTCGTAGAGGTCGCGCACCTTGCCCGAGTAGACGTGGGTCCAGCCGAGCAGGGCGCCAGCATCCGTCATCAGACGACCCGCAGCGCGATGTCGGTGCGGTACTGCCCGCCCTCGAGGCCGATGTGGCCAATGGCCTCGTAGGCGCGGGCACGGGCTTGCGCGAAGTCCGATCCCGTGGCGACGACGCTCAACACGCGGCCACCCGTGGCGCAAAAGCCGTCGGCCGTGCGGGCCGTGGCGGCGTGGGCGATCGTGACGCCCTCGACCGCGGCGGCCTCGTCGAGCCCCGTGAGCGCGCGGCCCGTGATGGGAGTGTCGGGGTAGCCCTCGCTTGCGAGCACGACGGTCACGGCGACGTCGTCGCTGAACTCGGGGTGCGGGCGGCCGGCGAGCTGGCCCGTGCTCGCGGCGAACAGCAGCTCGCTCAGCGGGGTGACGAGACGCGGCAGCACCACTTGCGTCTCGGGGTCGCCGAAGCGCGCGTTGAATTCGATGACGCGGATGCCCTGCTCCGTCACGATCAGACCGCAGTAGAGCAACCCGATGAACGGAGTCTGCTCGGCCGCGAGTTGCCGAATCGTCGGCTCGGCGACCGTGCGAATGACCTCGTCAACGAAGCCCTCGGGTGCCCAGGGCAACGGCGAGTAGGCGCCCATGCCGCCCGTGTTGGGGCCCGTGTCGCCATCACCGATGCGCTTGTAATCTTGCGCCGGGCTGAGCGGCACCACGGTGTGGCCGTCGCTCAGCATGAAGAGGCTGACCTCTTGGCCGGCCAAGAACTCTTCGACGAGCACGCCGCCCTGCTGCAGGTAGTGCTCCGCGTGCGCCAGCGCCGCAGCGCGGTCGTCGGTCACGATGACGCCCTTGCCGGCGGCGAGGCCATCGGCCTTGACGACGTAGGGGGCGCCGAGTTCGTCGATCGCCGCTTCGGCTTCGGCGAGGGTGCCGGCGCGCACGGCACGACCGGTCGGAACCCCCGCGGCATCCATGATGCGCTTCGCGAACGCCTTCGAGCCTTCGAGTTGGGCGGCCGCGGCACCCGGGCCGAACACGGCGATGCCGCGGCGGCGCACGGCGTCGGCCACGCCCGCCACGAGCGGTGCCTCGGGGCCGATGATGACGAGCTCGATGGCGTTGTCGACCGCGTAGTCAGCGACCACGTCGCCCCGCGTGGGGTCGAGGGCCACGGTGGGCACGACCGTGGCGATACCCGCGTTGCCCGGGGCCGCGGTGATCTCGTGGGCCGCCTCTTCGCGCAACAGGGCGGTGATGATGGCGTGCTCGCGGGCGCCCGAACCGATAACGAGAATTCTCACCCGGTCAGCCTACCGAGGGCCGGTAGCCTCGCTGCATGGCCCGGCCTCGCATCGATGACACCGTGGGGCGGGATGCCGTGCGCGCGGTGCTCGACGGCACAGCCGAACGCCCCGACCTCGCGACAGCCGTGCGCTACCTGCTGCAAGCGCTCGCCGAGGCCAGCCCGGGCCGCAGTGTCGAGGTGCGCGTTCCCCCGTTCGGCGCGGTGCAGGCGGTCGAGGGCCCACGCCACACGCGAGGGACGCCCCCGAACGTCGTCGAGCTCGACGCCGAGACCTTCGTGGCGATTGCGACGGGGCGACAGCAGTGGAGTGAGGCGGCGTCGGCGGGGCGCGTGCACGCATCCGGAGCTCGCTCTGATCTGTCGAGCCTCTTCCCGCTCGCGTACTGACTTCTCAGGGCTGTGCGCCAGAATGTGGGCGTGAGCACCCCGGCAGAACCCACGTCAGACCGCACGATCGTTCAGGTGCGGCGCGCGCCCAAGATTCCGGCCTTCATGACCGTCGGCGGCCTCATCGGGTTTTTCTTTGTGCTCATCATCACGCCGCTGTTTCCGGTCGACCCGCTCGTGGGCCTGCCCGCGCTCATCGGCTATTTCTCGATCTTCGGCGTGACCGGTGGCGTGCTGATCGGCGCGATCATCGGCATTGCGCTCGATCGTCGTTCGCAGAAGCGCGCGCGCACGGTCGAGGCTGAGCGTCAGTCGGTCGAGGCGGCGCCCGAGGCCGACGCCAGCTAGCTCAGCTGGTTCTGCTCGACCCAGCGCAGATATTCGGGGCTCACGGTTCCCGTGACGTAGTCGCCCGTGAAGCAACTCATCTCGAGCGACTCGATGTCGCTGCCCTCGAGAATGGCGGCTTGCATGTCGGCCACTTCTTGATAGATCAGGTAGTCACTGCCGAGTTCGGTGTTGATCTCAGGAATCTTGCGACCGTGCGCGATGAGTTCGCGCCGCGTCGGCATGTTGATGCCATAGACGTGCGGGTAGCGCACGGGCGGCGCCGCCGAGGTGAAGGTGACCTTGTTGGCGCCCGCAGCGCGAGCCATTTCGACGATCTCTTTCGAGGTCGTGCCGCGCACGATCGAGTCGTCGACGATGAGGATGTTCTTGCCCGCGAACTCACTCGACATCGCGTTGAGCTTCTGCTTGACGCTCTTCTTGCGCTCGGCCTGCCCGGGCATGATGAAGGTGCGGCCGACGTAGCGGTTCTTGTAGAAGCCTTCGCGGTACTCGACCCCGAGCTTTTGCGCCACCTGCATGGCGGCGGGTCGCGACGAGTCGGGAATTGGCATGACCACGTCGATG
>NZ_JANRKZ010000256.1:0-1918 GCF_033763155.1 Microcella sp. | reverse complement strand
CCCGTGGCGACGGTCTCGATCGGTGGCGGGCGCAACGCTGGTCTTCTTGCGGCGCGCATCATCGGGTCGACGGATGCGGCCGTGGCCGAACGCCTCACCGCCTTTGCCGCCGCACTCGAACGCGCCGTGGCCGAGAAGAACGCCGCGTTGAAGGCGTCGATCGGCGCTCCGTCGGCACCGTGAGCCACACCTCGCCCCTGCGCCATCCCGACACGCGCGACCCTGAGGTCATGAGCCGCCGGGCGTGGTGGCTGTTAGGGCTCAATCTGTTCGTGCCGGGCAGCGCCCAGTTGCTCGCGGGCAATCGTCGCTGGGGCCGATTCGCCGTGGGTTCGACGTTCACGCTGTGGGCGCTCACCGCCGCTGCTCTGCTGTTGTTCTGGCTTTGGCGACCCGCCGCACTCACGCTCGCTACCAACGTGGTCGTGCTGTGGATCGTGCAGTTGGGCCTCATCTTCTATGCCGTGCTGTGGCTCGCGACGACCGTGAACGCGTTCACCCTCGTGCGGCTCGTGCGCACGGCACCGCGCACTCGCCTGCCGATCGCCGTCGTCACCGTGCTCAGCATCGTGCTGACGACGGGCACCGCGAGCTATGCAGCGTTGCTGACGGGCGTGGGCCGCGATGCGCTCAGCACCGTCTTCGCGGGTGGATCCATCGTTGAACCGATCGACGGTCGCTACACGATCTTGCTCTTGGGCGGCGATGCCGGTGCCGACCGCATCGGCTTGCGCCCCGACAGCATGACGCTCGTGAGCATCGACGCGACATCGGGTGCCGTGACAATGGTGGGCATCCCACGCAATCTATACAACGCGCCATTCAGCGAGGATTCGCCGCTCTGGACGGCGTGGCCCAACGGCTTCGACTGCGGCGATGACTGTTTGCTCGCGTATCTCTACCCCTGGGCCGCCGAGCACCCCGAGCTGTACCCCAACGCCGAGAAAGAGGGCAGCACGCCCGCGATCGAAGCCATGCGCGACGCGATTGAGGGTGTCACGGGTTTACCCGTGCAATTCACGGTGCTCATTGACATGGCCGGTTTCGAGTCGCTCATCGACGCGCTCGGGGGCGTCGTCGTCACGGTCGACGAGCCGGTGACGCTCGGCATTAACGGTGGCCCGGTTGTTGGAGAAATCGCGGCAGGCGAGCGGCGCATGGATGGCTACACGGCCCTCTGGTATGCACGCAGCCGCTACGAGCTCACCGACTTCGACCGCATGGAACACCAGCGTGACATTCAAGAGGCGATGCTGCGTCAGCTCGAACCCGGGATTGTGCTCACGCGCTTTCAGGCGATTGCAGAGGCCTCGAGCGATCTCGTGCGCACCGATATTCCCCAGTCGATGCTCGGTGTCCTGAGCGATCTCGCCGTGTTGTCACGAGACCACGAGATCGTGCGGCTTGAACTCGTCCCGCCGTTCATCGACAACGTCGAGCCCGACTTTGAGCTGGCGCGCGCGAGCGTGGCCACCGCTGTTGCCCCGCGGCCCACGCCGACCCCGACCCCCTAGCGGCGTCGGGATGCTGCGCTAGAGGTCAGCGTGCAGCTGCCAGGTCTTCTCAGCCGAGTCGCGCCAGCTGAACGCGCGGGCACGGTCGCGGCCGCGCACCGTCAGCTCGGCCGCGAGTGCTGAGTCGTCGAGCACCGACCGCACCGCCTCTGCCAGTCGCTCGGGGTAGGCCTCAGCGTCGTCACGCGCGACAACCACCCCGGCATCGCTGCACACCTCGAGCAGTGCGGGCGTATCGGAGTGCACGACCGGCGCGCCCAGGCTCATGGCTTCGAGGGCGACAAGTCCGGAGCCAGCCGAGATCGCCGGCACCGCTACGACTGCTGCGCGCGAGTAGGCAACCGCGAGGTCGGTCTCACCGAGCACGCCCAGCGCACGCACGCGCGAACGGTCGAGAGGCGCGT
>NZ_JANRKZ010000255.1:0-5389 GCF_033763155.1 Microcella sp. | reverse complement strand
GTCGCACGTTGAGGCGGGCATCCCGAGCCCATACGTCACAGAAGCCTGCTCGCGCTCTGGCAGACTAGACGCGCGCGTTTCGCGCGATCCGCCTTGGTGTAACGGCAGCACGACAGCCTTTGGAGCTGTTAGGTCCAGGTTCGAATCCTGGGGGCGGAGCAATCCAGTGGATTGCTCCGCGCGTGGGAGTTGCTCGCCATACGGCGCGGCTTGGCGCCGCGGGCTGGCGCTCCGCGCGTGGGAGTAGCTCCGCGCCCCCCCGCCCAGCGTTTGGTGCACTTTTTCGCGTTTGGCGCCGAACGTTTCGCACCACGCGCGAAAAACCGCACCACGCGCGAGCGCCGCGCTGCGCGCACTCGCGCGGTGGCGCCAGGTCGAGCAAACGCGAGCGCCGCGCCGCGCATACGCGCACTGCGCGAATCGTGCGGCCGCGAACGACCTGCGCCAGAATGGGCGCAGCGGTTCGAGGGCGCCCGCACGACGGGTTGCTGCGCGCCGCCGACCCACCCCCGGCCGAGCGGCTGCCCCACCCGTGGCAGTGCTGGCTGGCCCGTGCCAAGGAGCCGTCGTGAGCATCCCCATCGCCCTCGCTACCCCGCTCGCCGAGCGCGCGTTCATTTCGGCGCTCGACCTGTTCAAGGTCGGCATTGGCCCGTCGAGTTCGCACACGGTCGGCCCACTGCGGGCAGCTCGTGCGTTTGTTGACGGCCTGGGCGACCGGCTCGAGCAGGTGGCGAGCGTCGAGTGCGTGTTGTTCGGTTCGCTCGGCTCGACGGGGGTCGGCCACGGCACTCCAGGCGCGGTTCTTGCAGGCCTCAGCGGATGCGCGGTTGAGACCGTCACGCGCGATGACGTCGAGCGCGTTGTCGCCGACGCTGCGAACGGGATGCTGCGCCTCGGCGGCACGCACCCCATTGAAATCGTCCCGACGGTCGACGCGGTGCCCGGCGCGGTGCGTGCGACGGGCGCGGGCACGTCGACCGAGGCCGAGAGCAGCACGGCCAGCGCAGCCAGCGGCGCGGCCGGCACGCCGACCGCGGCCGCGTGGCTGCGCTTTGCTCCGCGCGAGCTCAAGCCGCGGCATCCGAACGCCCTGACTCTCACGGCGCGCGATGCCGCCGGCACCGTGCTCGCCGACGAGACCTACTACTCGGTCGGCGGCGGCTTTGTCGATCGCGAGGGCGATGACGGCGACGAGAGCGCGTCGATAACGGTGCCCTACCGATTTGACAGTGCAGACGAGTTGTTGCGCCTCTGCCGTGAGCACGGGCTCAGCATTGCGCAGCTCGCACGCGCCAACGAGGCGGCCGTGCGCGGGGAGGAGGCAACCAGTGCGGCACTGCGCACGATCGCACGCGCGATGAACGACTGCATTGACGCGGGTCTGAGCAGCACGGGAATCTTGCCTGGCGGGCTGAAAGTTCCGCGGCGGGCTGCAGGCATGGCCGACAACCTGCGCGCCCTCGACGCCGAGCCGACGCGCGACACGAGCCTGGAGTGGCTGCAGGCCTACGCCATCGCCGTCAACGAAGAGAACGCTGCGGGTGGCCGCGTGGTCACCGCGCCGACGAACGGCGCAGCGGGCATCATCCCCGCTGTCATGCGACACGCGATCGATGTCATCGCTGTCGACGACGCTGATCGAGCGCGCGAAGAGTTCTTGCTCGTGGCTGCGGCCATGGGAGCCCTCATCAAGTCGAACGCGAGCATTTCGGGCGCCGAGGCGGGTTGTCAGGGCGAGGTCGGATCCGCCGCGTCGATGGCAGCCGCGGGCTTTGCCCACTTGCTCGGCGCCACGAACGAGCAAATCGAGAACGCCGCCGAAATCGCCATGGAACACTCACTCGGCCTCACCTGCGACCCCGTCGCGGGCCTTGTGCAAATGCCGTGCATCGAGCGCAACGCCATCGGCGCCGGCAAGGCCGTGGCGGCGGCCCGCATGGCGATGCACGGCGATGGCACGCACCTCATCAGCTTCGACACCGTCGTGCAGACGATGCGCCAGACGGGCGACGACATGTCACGCAAATACAAAGAGACGAGCGAGGGCGGCCTCGCCGTCAACTTCGTCGAGTGCTGAGCAGGCGCCGTGAACATCGCGTGCTGAGCCGAGCATCCGCCGCTGACAGAATGGACGCATGACCGACTCGCGCCTCGCCATCATCGTGCTCGCCGCTGGGCAGGGCACGCGCATGAAGTCGCAGACGCCCAAGGTGCTGCACCCCCTCGCGGGCGTTCCGCTTATCGGGCACGTGCTCGCCACCGCGCGCGCTCTCGACCCCGCGCACGTGGTCGCCGTCGTGCGTCACGAGCGCGACCGCGTCGCTGAGGCGATTTCGGCCCTGGATGCTCACGCGATCATCGCCGACCAAGACGAGATTCCCGGCACGGGCCGTGCCGTTGAGGCGGCGCTCGCCGCCCTGCCCGCCGACTTCGACGGCGACGTGCTCGTGGTTTCGGGCGACGTGCCGTTGCTCGACGCGGCGACCCTGGCCGATCTCGTTGATCGTCACCGTCGCCACGAGGCTGCGGCCACGGTGCTGAGCGCCGTGCTCGACGACGCCACGGGATACGGCCGCATCGTGCGCAACGACTCGGGTGCGCTCGACCGCATCGTTGAGCAGAAAGACGCGAGCGAGCTCGAGCGCGCACTCACCGAGATCAACTCGGGCACTTACGTGTTCCGCAGTGCGCCGTTGCGTGACAAGCTCGCGCTCGTCTCGACCGACAACGCCGCGCAAGAGAAATACCTCACCGATGTCATCGGCCTCTTGCGCGGAGACGGCCACGCCGTCGAAGCCCTGCCGGCCGGCCAGAGCTGGCTCGTCGCGGGCGTCAACGACCGCGTGCAGTTGAGCGACGCGGCCCAGCGGCTCAACGCGATGATCGTGCGCGGCTGGCAGCTCGCGGGCGTCACGATCAGTGACCCCGCGAGCGTGTGGATCGACCGCACGGTCACCCTTGACGAAGACGCCGAAGTGCTGCCGGGAACCCAGCTCAAGGGCGCCACCTCCATTGCGCGCGGCGCGGTGGTGGGGCCCGATACGACACTCGTCGACTGTGAGGTCGGGGAGGGTGCGCGCGTGAGCCGCACTGACGGCACCCTCGCGGTGATCGGGGCGGGAGCATCCGTCGGCCCCTTTGCTTACTTGCGACCGGGCACGGTTATCGGCGACAAGGGCAAGGTCGGCACCTTCGTCGAGACGAAGAACACGACGCTCGGGCGCGGCGCCAAAGTGCCACACCTCTCGTATATCGGTGACACGACCGTGGGCGAGGGCACCAATATTGGCGCCGGCACGATTACGGCCAACTACGACGGCGTCAACAAACACCGCACCGAGGTGGGAGCACACGCCCGCACGGGCTCCCACAACGTGTTCGTGGCCCCCGTTAGGATTGGCGACGGAGCGTACACGGGAGCAGGAACGGTCGTCCGCAAAGACGTCGCCGCCGGCGCCCTGGCAGTGAATGTGGCCCCTCAGCGCAACGTCGAACGCTGGGTGGCCGCCAACCGCCCGGGCACAGCCGCTGCCGAGGCAGCTGCGGCAGCATCCGCCGACACCGAACCTGATACCGAAACCGCGTAGCCGACCAGCACATCAGCGTCGCCTCGGCGGCAGAAGGCGGGACCTCATGGCCAGCATCAAGATCACCGGCCAGAAGCGCCTCGTCATCGTGACCGGTCGGTCGCATCCCACGCTCGCCCACGAGGTCGCTGACTACCTGCAGACCGACGTCGTGCACACCGATGCGCGCACCTTTGCCAACGGCGAGATCTACGCGCGCTACGACGAGAGCGTGCGCGGCTGCGACGCGTTCGTCATTCAGTCGCACGCGGCGCCCATCAACGAGGCGCTCATGGAGCAACTGATCATGGTGGATGCCCTCAAGCGTGCGTCTGCCAAGCGCATCACCGTGGTCGCACCCTTTTACCCCTACGCCCGCCAAGACAAGAAGGGCCGCGGCCGCGAGCCGATCTCGGCCCGACTCGTGGCCGACCTCTACAAGGCTGCCGGCGCCGACCGCATCATGAGCGTTGACCTGCATGCCGCGCAGATTCAGGGCTTCTTCGACGGCCCCGTCGATCACCTCTTCGCCATGCCCGTGCTGCTCGAGCACTTTCACAAGCTGCTCGACCCCTCGACGCTCACGGTCGTGTCACCCGACATGGGTCGCGTGCGGGTGGCTGACATCTGGAGCGACAAGCTCGGTGCGCCGCTCGCGATCATTCACAAGCGCCGCGACCCGCGCGTGCCCAACCAGGTGTCGGTGCACGACATCGTCGGTGAGGTTGAGGGCCGCGTGTGCCTCATCGTCGACGACATGATCGACACGGGCCGCACGATCGTCAAGGCCGCCGAAGCGCTCAAGAAAAATGGCGCGACGGCCGTGGTGGTCGCCGCGACGCACGCCGTGTTCAGCGACCCCGCCTTCGAGATCTTGCAGGATGTCGCGGTCGACCAGGTTGTCGTGACCGACACCCTTCCCGTTCCCGAAGACAAGCGGTGGGACCGCCTCACCGTGCTGTCGATCGCCCCGCTTATCGCGCGCGCGATTCACGAGGTGTTCGACGACGGTTCGGTCACCTCGATGTTTGACGGCGCCGCTTAAGCGCGGCCCTGTGTTTGACGGCGCTGCGCGCTGGAGCGAGGAGCGACGGCGATTTCTCGCCGTCGCCGCGACGCCAGCGCCGATGGCCGTCTCGGCCATCGGTCAGACGGAGAGCAGCTCCTTGATCGCGGCCTCGAAGACCTCGTGGTGGGCATCCACGTCGGCACGCGTCGTCATCGGCGCCATGAGCGCCATGTTGTGGAACGGCGTGAGCATGATGCCGCGGTTCACGAGGAAGAGGTGCAGGAAGTCCTCGAGCTCGCCGTCGGCCGCCTCGGCCGCGAGCGTGCCGTTGATCGGGTAGGGCCGTGCGAACCGGTACTCCGCGCGAGCGCCGAGCTGGTTGATCGCCCACGGCAGGTCGTAGCGGTCGAACAACTCGTTGACGCCGTCCGTGAAGTACGTCGCCGTGTCGATCATGTGCGCGAAGGCCTCGTCGGTGAGCACGTGCTCAAGGGTCGCGCGCATGGCGGCGACCGAGAGCGGGTTGCCGGCGAGCGTGCCGCCGACGCCGCCCATGTCGACGAGGTCGAGGTCGGTGCGGGCGAGCGCGCGCTCGGCGAACTCGGCCGACAGGCCGTAGGCCCCGGTCGGGATGCCCCCGCCGATCGACTTTCCGATCACCACAAGGTCGGGCTCGAGGTTGTAGGCCCGCGTCATGCCGCCGGGGCCCGCCGAGAACGTGTGTGTCTCATCGATGATGAGTAGCGCGTCGTACTGCCGCGTCAGCGCGCGCACACCCTCGAGGTAGCCCGGCTCGGGCAACACGATGCCA
>NZ_JANRKZ010000254.1:0-2682 GCF_033763155.1 Microcella sp. | reverse complement strand
CCGTGCTCGCCGTACAGCCATGCCGTGCGCAGCACGATCGTGCCCTCGGGGTGGGCGGCCTGCGCGCGGCGCTCGCCCTCGGCCTTCGAGCGGCCGTAGGCGCTGACGGGGGCGAGCGGCGCGTCCTCCGGGTAGGGGCCGGTGCCGTCGCCGGCGAACACGTAGTCGGTCGAGTACTGCACGAGCACCGCGCCAGCGGCCCGGGATGCCCGCGCCAAGTTCTCGGCCCCCTCGGCGTTCACGGCCATCGCCGTGGCCTCGTCGCTCTCGGCGTCGTCGACCCGGGTGTACGCGGCCGCGTTGAGCACCACGTCGTGACCCGCCACCGCCTGCTCGCAGGCCGCGGTGTCGAGGATGTCGAGGCCCGCCCGGTCGAGCGCGGTGACCTGCCTGCCGGCGTCGGCGAGCACGGCGACGAGGTCGGTGCCGAGCATGCCGCCCGCCCCGGTGACGAGGGCGCGGCCGTGAGCCCGACCGCCCGGCCCGGTCACTGCCCCTGGGCGCGGTAGCGCGCCTCGGTGGCGTCTTTCTGGGGCGCCCACCAGGCGTCGTGGTCGCGGTACCAGTCGATGGTCGCAGCGAGCCCGGCAGCGAAGTCGCTGTAGCGCGGCGCCCAGCCGAGCTCGGTGCGCAGCTTCGACGAGTCGATCGCGTAGCGCAGGTCGTGCCCAGGCCGGTCGGTGACGTGGTCGTAGGCGTCGGCGGGCTGCCCGAGGGTCGTGAGGATGAGCTCGACGACCTCCTTGTTGCTCTTCTCGCCGTCGGCCCCGATCAGGTAGGTCTCGCCGATGCGGCCCTTCTCGAGGATCGTCAGCACGGCCGCCGAGTGATCGTCGGCGTGGATCCAGTCGCGCACGTTCTCGCCCGAGCCGTAGAGCTTGGGGCGCTCGCCGCGCAGCACGTTGGTGATCTGCCGCGGGATGAACTTCTCGACGTGCTGGTAGGGACCGTAGTTGTTCGAGCAGTTCGAGATCGTGGCCGCGACGCCGAACGACCGCACCCAGGCGCGCACGAGCAGGTCGCTGCCGGCCTTCGTCGACGAGTACGGGCTCGAGGGGTTGTACGGCGTCGACTCGGTGAATCGTGCCGGGTCGTCAAGCTCGAGGTCGCCATAGACCTCGTCAGTCGAGATGTGGTGAAAACGCGTGCCGTGGCGCCGCACGGCCTCGAGCAGGGTGAAGGTGCCGATGATGTTGGTGTCGACGAACGGGCGGGGGTCGTCGAGCGAGTTGTCATTGTGGCTCTCGGCGGCGTAGTGCACGACGGCGTCGGCGGCCGCGACGAGCTCATCGACGAGCGGAGCGTCACAGATGTCACCCTGCACGAACGTCAGACGGGCATCCGGAAGCCCCGCAAGCGAAGCGCGGTTGCCGGCGTAGGTGAGCTTGTCGAGAACCGTCACGCGGTGGTCGGTGTGCTCGATCACATGGTGCACAAAGTTCGAGCCGATGAAGCCGGCGCCGCCGGTGACGAGAAGGTTCACCCCCCGATTCTAGCGACGGGGGCTCGAGGCCCCGGCGGAGCGCGGTTGTGGTGGAACACGACGTGCTGACCGACTGCAGGCCGCCCGCGCCCGCGTTGCTAGGCTCTGGCTCGTGCAAATTCGCGAGTTGTCGGTGCCGGGTGCTTTCGAAGTCACCCCGCGGCAGTTTCCCGATGATCGCGGAACGTTCTGGGAGTGGTACCGATTTGATGCCCTCGCGGAGGCCGTCGGCCATCCCCTCGCGCTGCGCCAGGGCAATGCCTCGGTCTCACGCAAAGGGGTCGTCAGGGGCATCCATTTTGCGGATGTTCCCCCGAGCCAGGCGAAATACGTCACGGTCACGCACGGCGCGGTGATCGATTTTGTCGTCGATATTCGCGTCGGTTCGCCCACGTTTGGTTCGTGGGATTCCGTTGTGCTTGACACGGTCGACCGTCGAGCAATCTACGTCGGCGAAGGCCTCGGGCACTGCTTCGTGGCCCTGACCGACGACGCGACCGTCACCTACTTGGTGAGTGAGGTGTTCGCACCGGGTCGCGAACACGGCATCACTCCCCTCGACGAGACGGTCGCGCTGCCCATGCCGTTTGCTCGCGACGAGTTGCTGCTCTCGCAGAAAGACCTCGACGCACCGACCTTGCTGGAGGCCGCGGCATCAGGCCTCCTTCCGACGTGGGAGGCGACGACGGCCTTCACGCGCTCACTCGATGACAGCTGGAGCAGCCGATGAAGGGCATCATTCTCGCCGGAGGTTCTGGTACGCGGTTGTGGCCCATCACCAAGGGCATCTCGAAGCAACTCATGCCGATCTTCGACAAGCCCATGATCTACTACCCGCTGTCGACGCTCATGATGGCCGACATTCGCGAGATTCTGATCATCACGACGCCCGAGTATGGCGCCCAGTTTGAGGCGTTGCTCGGCGACGGCAGCGACCTGGGCATCTCACTCACCTACGCGCAGCAACCCTCGCCCGACGGACTCGCGCAAGCGTTCATCATCGGTGAAGAGTTCATCGGTAACGACAGTGTTGCTCTCGTGCTGGGCGACAACATCTTTCACGGGTCAGGCTTGGGCTCGGCGTTGCGGGGCTATACCGACATCGAGGGTGGCCTGATTTTCGCGTACCAAGTGTCGAACCCCGAGGCATACGGCGTCGTCGAGTTCGACAATGAAGGCCGTGCGGTATCCATCGAAGA
>NZ_JANRKZ010000253.1:0-7188 GCF_033763155.1 Microcella sp. | reverse complement strand
CCGCTCTTCACGTTCGCCGCCTACCTGGGAGCGGCGATGGCGCCCGGCGTCGAGGGCCTGCTGCTCGCGGGCGTAGCGCTCGTGGCGATCTTCGTGCCCGGGCTGCTGCTCATCGTGGGCGTGCTGCCGTTCTGGTCGGCGCTGCAGTCACGGCCGGGCGTGCAAGCCCTCGTGCGCGGTGCGAGTGCCGCGGTCGTGGGCGTGCTCGCCGCCGCACTCTACGACCCCGTGGCGACGAGCGCTCTCGTCGACGCTCCGACTGTGGCGCTCGCGGTGCTCTGCACGGTGCTGCTCATGGTCGTGCGCGTGCCGGCGTGGGCCGTGGTGCTGGTCGGCGCAGGCGGCGGGATGCTCGTGGCGGCGTTGTGACCGCGCGCGAGCATCCGCCCCGCACGCGCTAGCGGCGGCGCAGCCCCGCGGTGTTCTCGGCGATCGCCACGAGCGCGACGTTGACCTCGACGATCATGCGCGCGAGCACGACGGCGACGAGCGTGGCGATCGGTGCGCCGACGATGGCGGCGAGCACTGTCAGCAGGCCCGGGACGGGCTGCCCGCCCGTCATGAGGCCGACACCCGTCACGACGACGCTGAAAAACGCGACGAGGCCCGAGAGCACGATGCTGACGAGCAAGATCGCGTAGATGAAGCCCGCGATGCGGCGCGTGATGAACGTCGTGAAGCGAAAGTCGACGAGCGCGCGAAAGAAGCCGGGCGCGGCGCTCAAGTCGAGTGCCATGAGCTGGTCAGCGAGTGGGGCCGGGGTTGCGGCCGCGGCGGGCGCGGCGGCGGGCGCAGTGGTCGGCGCAGCGGCCGCTGGCGCCGTGGCAGCGGGGGCCTTGGCGGCCTTGGCGGTGGTGGGCGCGGCAGCGGTCTTCGAGTTGCGCGTGCGCGGTGCGTTAGGGGACGAGTCGGTCACGAGAACCTCCGGGGTTCGGGATGCGCGGCGCTCGCCGCTCACCCGCACAGTAGCGCCGCGCCGGGTCGAGGGCTAGGAAGGCGCCCAGCGTGCCGCCTGCAGGTTGAGGCGATACGTGTGCGGGTCGTGCTCGGCCGCACCCCCGCGCAAGGGCGTGCCTTCTGCCCGATAGTGGGCGAGCGCCTCGGCCTCGTGACCCTCGGGCGGGCGACCGTCGGCCCGCACCACTCGCCACCACGGCACACTCGAGCCTTCCGTTGCCATGACGCGCCCGACCGCGCGGGCGCCGCGCGACCCGAGCTCGGCCGCGACATCGCCGTAGGTCATCACGCGCCCGGCGGGAATGTCGGCGACGACGAGCAACACGGCACCGCCGAAGTCGAGCGGCGCCGACATCAGATGGTCAGTGCGCCGATCTTCTCGCCGTATTCGGTGTCGCCCATTTCGACGAAGCCGATGTGGCGGAAGAACTCGCCCGGGCCGTCGTCTCCGGTCTCCCAGATGACGGTCACGGTGTGGAATCCGCGCTGACGAGCTTCGTCGGCGAGGGCGTGCACGGCGAACTTGCCGATGCCTCGGCCTTGCGCCGTGGCATCCACATTGATGCGCCAAATGCAGCTGCGAAACTCGGGTTTGGGGTTGTCGGCGTCGAAATTGCCGCGGATGAAGCCAACGACGTCGTCACCGTCGAGCACGACGCGCGCCCACGTGGTCGTGGGGTTCACATAGGCGTCGGCGGCCGAATACGACACGGGCGTGACGAACTGTTCTTGGCCCGGCCGCAACGTCAGGCGGTTCGCCGCCACGATGGTCTTGGCCGAGAGCTCTTCGAGTCTTAACGTCCCCATGCTCCCCAGGGTAGACGGTGAGTCCGACCTCGGGGGCGCGCATCTATCTCGACATCGAGACAACCGGAGCGAACCGATAGGCTGACCGGCGATACATCACTGACGGAAAGGCACCTCTCGTGGAGAAGATCAAGGTCGAAGGAACGGTCGTCGAGCTCGACGGCGACGAGATGACTCGCATCATCTGGCAGTTCATCAAAGACCGCCTCATCCACCCCTATCTCGACGTGACGCTCGAGTACTACGACCTCGGCATCGAGCACCGCGATGCCACGAACGACCAGGTCACGATCGACGCCGCGCACGCCATCATCAAGCACGGCGTGGGCGTCAAGTGCGCCACGATCACGCCCGATGAGGCGCGCGTGAAAGAGTTCGGCCTTAAGCAGATGTGGAAGAGCCCGAACGGCACGATCCGCAACATTATCGGCGGCGTGATCTTCCGCGAGCCCATCGTCATCTCGAACATCCCGCGCCTCGTGCCTGGCTGGAACAAGCCCATCATCATTGGCCGTCACGCCTTCGGCGACCAGTATCGTGCCACCGACTTCCGCTTCGAGGGCAAGGGCACGCTCACGGTCGAGTTCACGCCCGAAGATGGCTCAGAGCCCATGAAGTTTGAGGTCTACCAGTCGCCCGGTAGCGGTGTGGCCCAGGTGCAGTACAACCTCGACGAGTCGATTCGCGACTTCGCGCGCGCCTCGCTCAACTACGGCCTCGCGCGCAACTACCCCGTGTACCTCTCGACGAAGAACACGATTCTCAAGGCCTACGACGGTCGCTTCAAAGACCTCTTCGAAGAGGTCTTCGAGGCCGAGTTCAAGAGCCAATTCGAGGCCGCGGGCATCACCTACGAGCACCGCCTCATCGACGACATGGTCGCCTCGGCCATGAAGTGGGAGGGCGGCTATGTCTGGGCCTGCAAGAACTACGACGGCGACGTGCAGAGCGACACCGTGGCGCAGGGCTATGGCTCGCTCGGCCTCATGACGAGCGTGCTCACGAGCCCCGACGGCAAGGTCGTTGAGGCCGAGGCCGCGCACGGCACCGTGACGCGGCACTACCGCTTGCACCAGCAGGGCAAGCCCACCTCGACCAACCCGATCGCGTCAATCTTCGCGTGGACCCGCGGACTCATGCACCGCGGCAAACTCGATGGCAACCAGGCCCTCATCACCTTCGCCGAGACCCTCGAAGACGTCGTCATCACGACGGTCGAGAGCGGCAGGATGACGAAAGACCTCGCGATTCTCATCAGCGCCGAGCAGCCCTACCTCACGACCGAAGACTTCTTGGCGGCGATCGACGACAACCTGAAGTCGCGACTGGCCTAGTATCGGCATACCGACGAAAGCTGGCACATACTCGGGGGCTTTCGGCGGATCTTCCGTACCTCTCACTGAAAAGTGGTTCCGTGACTCATCTTCGTCGCTCAGCTTTTGCCATCGGCGGTCTCGCTGCGCTCACGCTCGCTCTGTCAGGGTGTGGCGAGTTGGTGGTTCTGAACCCCGGCTCGGTCGCAACCTGCCCCAGTGACACGCGGCCCGTCGTGCTTGAGACGAGTCAAGACGCCAGCGGTGAGCAACTCGAGATTCACTACGAGGGCCCGAGTGAGCTCGCCGTGGTGTTTACCTACGGGTACTCGGTCGAAGACATTCCCGAAGCGGCCGCAACGGGCGCCTACGCATACTCCCAGTCATCGTCGGCGAGCGCGCCCCCGGGAGATACCGCGTATTTGCTCCGCCTTGACCCCGCGAGCGATGCCGGATGGGTCTCGAGCGACAACGCGGGAGTGTTGACGGCGACGTTCACGGGCACGATCGACGAGCTGCTCGATGGTCGAAATGCATACCTGGAGCTCAGTCAAGGAACGATCATCGCTGAGGTGGCGTCGGCCTTTGTGGCGGTGTCGTGTGACACGGCTCTCACGTCGGGGGAGGTGGAGACGGTAGCGTCAGACCCCGCTCTCGCCCCTGATTTGTTGCTCGCCGCTCCGCTCAACCCCGACACGGTGCGAATCGGGCCATTCGACATCATTTCGCAATCGACCGTCGACGGCGTCACGACCGGTACCCTGCGATTCGCTGCAGGCACGGCAGCGCTCTTCGGCGATTTCGTTCCGTCAGACGTTGCTGAGGCCACTCTGGTTGTCGATGCGGCTGATGTTCCGAACGACACGTTCTCGCAACTCTGGTTTCAAGAGTACGTTCGCGACGCAGAGACCGTCGGAACCTTCGAGATCACGAGCCCCTTGACCCTCACGGGTGACATGACATTCGAGGTGCGAAGCGATATTGCTCCTGACCCGTTGCCGGCCGGGCCGCACATCTTGCGCATTGTGTTCGGGAACACTGACCTGGTGTACCCCACAGCGGGGTTGGTGTCGGTGTCGAGCGAATTGTCGACGGACCAGGCGCGAGCTGTTGACGCCGACGAGTTTGCTCCGGCCGCAGCCGGCGACGCGAAAGCGGTGTTCTTCACCCTCGAGTACGACCCCATCACGGGAATTCTGATCGACGCCGCGATTCCGCTGGATGCTGCGCAGCCAGAACTTGCCGACACCGGCGCAGCGCCGTTCGAGGCAGCAGCGCTCTTCGCGGGCATCCTGCTCTCGATCGGTATTGCACTGGTTCTGGTGCGCCGCCGGCGTTTGCCTCAGCAGTAGCGAAAGCTGGGGCCCTAGGGCACTGGCACGAAGCAGGGCGGGGGAGTAGACCTAGCACTATGACCCGTGTCGTCGTGCTCGTTCGCCGCTTTCCGCTCGTGGCGGTCACGATCGCCATCGGCGTCGTAGCCGGGGTGCTCGTTGCGACGGGGCTCGAGCCAGCCGCTCGCTGGGTCATTTCGCTCTACGCCCTCACGATCGCGGCGGTCGAAGCCGTGCGCATGATTCGCGGGCTGCTGTCGAAGCAGTTTGGCCTCGACATTCTTGCCGTCACGGCCATCGTGAGCACCATCGTGGTGGGCGAGTACTGGGCGAGCTTGCTCATTGTGCTCATGCTCACGGGCGGAGAAGCGCTCGAGGTGGCGGCCGTGGGTCGTGCCCAGCGCGAGCTGCGGTCATTGCTTGATCGCGTGCCGCAATTGGCACACCGCATCGAGGCAAACGGCGACGTGGTCGAGGTGCCCGCCCACGAGGTGCGTGTGGGTGATCGATTGCTCGTGCGCCCCGCCGAGATCGTTCCCGTGGATGCTGAGCTCGCGAGTGCGCTCGGCGGCTTCGACGAGTCGTCGCTCACGGGCGAGAGCCTGCCCGTCGACAAGGTCGCCGGCGACGCCGTGCTGAGCGGCTCGGTCAACGGGCCGGTCGCGGTTGAGGTGGTCGCTACGGCGCTCGCCGCCGACTCGCAGTATCAGCGCATCGTCGAACTCGTGCGCGAAGCCGCGAGTAGCAAGGCACCGCTCGTGCGCCTCGCCGACCGGTATGCCCTGCCCTTCACGGCCGTCTCGCTCGGCATCGCTGGCCTGGCCTGGGCTCTCAGCGGCGACCCCGTGCGCTTTGCGGAGGTGCTTGTCGTCGCGACGCCCTGCCCCTTGCTCATCGCGGCCCCAGTTGCCTTCATGGGCGGCATGAGCAGCGCAGCGAAACGCGGCATCGTCATGAAGAACGCCGGCTCGCTCGAGAAGCTCGCGCGCGCCCGCACGGTCGCCTTCGACAAGACCGGCACCCTCACGGTGGGCCGACCCGAGGTTGTCGGCGCGCACGCCGAGGCCGGCTTCACCGAGAGCGAGCTCGTGCAGCTCGTCGGATCGGCCGAGCGCTACTCATCGCACGTGCTCGCCGAGTCGTTGCAGCGCGCCGCTGGTGACCGAGGGCTGCCGCTTCTCGAGTCACGCGATGCGCGCGAGGTGCCGGCGCACGGCGTCATCGCGACGATCACCGGCCGTGTCGTCGTCGTCGGCAAACCGGCTTTCGTTGCCGAGCACGCCCCCGATGTCGTCGCGCACCCGGGCGCGAGTGGCGAAGCCGTGATCTACGCGGCCATCGACGGGCGCTTCGCCGGCGTCGTGGTGCTGAGGGATGCAGTGCGCACCGATGCCGCCGACACTCTCGCCGCGCTACGCGCCCTCGGAGTCACCCGCACCCTCATGGTCACGGGCGACATCGCCGCGACCGCCGAGCCCATCGCCGCGGGTCTCGGCATCACCGACGTGAATGCTGAGTGCTTGCCCGACGACAAAGTGCGCATCATTCGCGAGCTTCAGCCCCGCCCGGTTGTCATGGTGGGCGACGGAGTCAATGACGCACCCGTGCTCGCCGTGGCCGACGTCGGCATCGCGATGGGGGCCAAGGGCTCCACCGCCGCGAGCGAGTCGGCCGACGTCGTGATTCTCATCGACGACCTCGCGCGCGTGGCCCGTGCGATCGCCATCGGCCAGCGCACGGTGCGCATCGCGCTGCAGAGCATCTGGCTCGGCATCGCCATCTCGATCGCCCTCATGCTCGTCGCCGCGGTGGGCCTCTTGCCCGCCATTGCGGGAGCCGCCCTGCAGGAGGTCGTCGACCTCATCGCGATCGTCGGTGCACTGCGCGCAGTGCGCGCGGGGGCTGCGCCCGTGCCGGGTCTGGATGCTCCGCTCGCAGGCCCCCGCACACGCACAGGCCCCGTGCCGGTCGCTGTGGGCGTTACCGGCACGGGGCCTGTGACGGGCGACGGATAACCCGTCAGCGCACAGGGTTGCGCGAGGCGCTGGCTAAGCCGCCACCTCGGTGCGGTCGCTCGTCGTCGCGACGGCGATCTTGCGCGGCTTGGCCTTCTCCAACACGGGGATCATGACGCTCAGCACCCCGTTCTCGTAGTGAGCCGAAATGTTCTCGGTGTCGATGTCACGGCCAAGGGTGAGCTGGCGCAAGAACGACCCTGCCGCGCGCTCGCGGGCGAGCCACTGCACACCTTCTTGCGAGCGGGGCGTGCGCTCGGCCCGCAGAGTGAGCAGCTGCCCGTCGACATCGACATCGACCGAGCCCGGGTCGATTCCCGGAAGCTCAGCGGTGAGCACATAGTGGTCAGCGTCGCGGTAGAGGTCGATCGGCATCACGCGCGGGCTCTCGCGACGGTCGAGCAGGCTCGCGGCAACGCGGTCAAGCTCGCGAAACGGGTCGAGGTTCATGATCATCACGGTCTCCTTCACGTCGGCCGCCGGATCAGCGGCTGCGATGGCTGAAAGTTGAGTCATGGTGGCTCAACAATCACGATGTTAGCACTCGGGTGGGTCGAGTGCCAGAAGTTCGCGCACGGCGAAAGACCCGGTCAGCCCGGGTTATGACGACAACGGTGGGGTCTAGTAGCCCGCGAAGTAGTCGGTGTGCACGCGCCGCACTCCACCCCGGCGCAGAGCCGTGCGGGCTGCGGCCACGATCGCGGGCGCGCCGGAGACGTACCCGCGCCGCGAGGCGAGGTCGGGCACGTGCTCGCGCAGGGC
>NZ_JANRKZ010000252.1:0-22231 GCF_033763155.1 Microcella sp. | reverse complement strand
GCGAACTCGGTTCATGCACCATTCTGGCCTGGTTGAGAGCTCCCCGTCGTCGCGCACTCACGACACAGCCCGAATACATCGACAACATGATGGGGTTGCACGAAACCATGCTGGTTTGCCACCTCACGCGCCCACTGTTCGATTGCTTCCGCTTCGATTTCCACCGTGAGTCCGCAGTTGCGGCAAATGAGGTGGTGATGGTGGCTGCCGGGAGTACACGCTCGGTAGAGCGACTCACCATCTTGCTGCAGTGAGTCGGCCTCGCCCTCGTCGGCAAGATCGGCGAGAGCCCGATACACCGTGGCCAGGCCAATGCTCGAGCCCGCATCCTTCAGGGCGCCATGCAAGGCCTGCGCACTCACAAACGTTTCAGAACCGGCGAGGGCGGTGCGCACCGCCTCGCGCTGCCAGGTATTGCGTTTCATGCTGAACTCCGTGCCCACCGTGAGGCCTCGGCGCGCCGAACAGTTCGCTGACCGACGAGGCGACACACGAGGTAGATGCCGAACGAGATGGTCGTGATGTAAGGGCTGATCGGCAACGAACCACCGAGGGCGAGAAGGATGCCCCCCACGGCCGACACGAACCCAAAGATCATGCTCAGAACGGGGACGAGCACGGGTGACGCCGAGACGCGCAGGGCTGCCGCCGCGGGTGTGACGAGGAGCGCGAGCACGAGCAAGGCGCCGATGATCTGCACCGAGACGGCCACCGTCAGGCCCAGCAACGTCATGAAGACAATGCTCAGCGCGCGGCCGGGCACGCCGCGCGCACTCGCCACCTCCGGATCGAGGCTGTCGAAGGTCAGAGGTCGCCACACGATCAACAGAGCAATCAGCACGACGAGGCTGATCGCGATGAGCAGCCCCAGCTGAGGCAGGTCAACGCTGATGATCTGGCCGGTAAGCAGACCGAACTTGTTTCCGCTTCGACCGGGGTACAGGGCCAAAAACAAGATGCCCAGCCCGAGGCCAAACGGCATCAAGACGCCGATGATCGAGTTGCGATCGCGAGCCTTCGCGCCGAGCACGCCGATGAGAGCGGCCGCGATGAGCGAGCCGACGATCGAGCCCGCAACGACATTGAGCCCGAGCAGGAGGGCCGCCGCGGCACCCGCGAACGACAGCTCACTAATGCCGTGAACGGCAAACGCCATATCGCGCTGCATGACGAAGACACCGATGAGGCCGCCCACGATTCCGAGCACGGCCGCGGCCACGATCGAGTTCTGCACGAGGGCGAGCAATTGCACGTAGGTCGCCCAATCGACGCCGATCATGCGATCACCTCGTGGTGGTGCTCTGCCTCGGGTGCGCCCACCACGATCACGCGGCCATGCGAGCGAAAGACCTCGACGGGCGTTCCGTACAAGCGCGACAAAACGTCATCACGCAAAACCTCATCGGGAGTGCCCACGGTGAAGCGACCCTGCGCGAGATACAGCACGCGGTCGACCATCGGAAGCACGGGATTAATGTCGTGCGTGACAAAGATCACGGCGGTGCCGTGGTCACGTCGGCGCGCGTCGATGAGTTCACTCACCGCGCGCTGGTGCTGCAGGTCGAGGCTCATGAGGGGCTCGTCGCACAACAGCAGTGTGGGGTCGTCGGCGAGAGACTGAGCAACCCGCAAGCGCTGCTGCTCACCGCCCGAGAGACTGCCGAGCGGGCGGTCGGCGTAGCCGGTGGCTCCGACGGCGGCGAGCAGGGCATCCACCGTCGCGCGATCAGAGCGGGTCGTGATGGGCGGCCCGTAACGCTGACCGTTGACGCCGAGCATGACCAGGTCTCGCCCGCGAAGGGGCGTGCCGGGCGCGACGATTTTCTGCTGCGGAATGTAGCCGATGCGCCGATGCCCGCGATGTGCGGCATGCCCGCCCACGAACACCTCACCGGCGTCGAGGTGCTGCTCGCCGAGCATGGCGCGCAACAAGCTCGTCTTGCCCGTGCCGTTGCCCCCGAGAACGGCAATGAATTCACCCGGCTGAACGTCGAGCTCGAGGCCGCTCCACACGACGCGATCGCCGAAGACGAGCGCCCCGCCCCGGATGCTGAGCACCGGGGCGGGGGAACGATCGTCGCCGAGCGAGGTCACGCCGGCGTCAACGCCTGGGCGACCGCTTCGATGTTGGCGCGCATCCACGAGACATAGTCTTGCGCGTCGGGCAGGGTCTCGGTGAACGAGACGACGGGGATGCCCGCTGCTTCGGCCGCCGCACGAACCCGTTCGGTCTCGGGGCTCGCCGTCTGCTCGTTGTAGGCGAGCAGTCGAATCTCGCCCGAGGCGATGAGGTCGAGCGTCTGCTGCAGCGCAAGCGGGGGAACGTCGGCGCCTTCTTCAATCGCCTCGACGAATTCGGCGGGGGTTTCGTCGTCAAGCCCCAGCTCGGCGAGCAGGTAGGCCGGCACGGGCTCGGTCGTCGCGACCACACCGCCGCCCAGCGCTGAGGCGACCGACTCAAGCTCACCCTCCAACGCCTCGAGCTCGGCGAGCCAGGCCGTCAGGTTCTCTTCGTAGGTGGCAGCGTTCGCAGCGTCGATCTCGGCCAGTTCGGTCGCAATCGCCGTGGCCACGTCACCCATCACGTGCAGGTCGTACCAGACGTGCTCATTGACACCCTCGAGGTGGCCGTGACCGTCGTCGTCAGCGTGCGCCTCGTCGTCGGAGTGCGCCTCGTCGTCAGCGTGCTCGTCTTCGAGGCCCGCCACTGACGCGGCCGACACGACGACCGCGCTCGTTCCCGAACCCTCGACGAGCACGTCGATAAACGGGTCGTACCCGCTGCCGTTCTCGATGACGAGATCGGCGGTCGCGATAGCGAGCTGGTGTTGAGCACTTGCTTCGTAGCTGTGGGGGTCTTGCGCGGCAGAGTCGATGATGCTCGTGACGGTCGCGAGGTCACCGGCGATGGTCGCCGCAATGTCGCCATAGACATTCGTCGATGCAACGATCGAGAGCCCCTCGGTCGTGGATGCGGGAGCGGCGCAACCGGTGAGAGTGACGGCGGTAGCGGCGGCGAGAACGATGGCGGTCGTGGTCGTGCGTGCGATCATGCCCCGATGCTACGTGTTATCGAGAATGATTGTCAAAAGCATTCTCAATAAGCATTCGGCTCGAGTGGCGGGCGGTCAGGATGCCCCGCTACGGTCGCCCCATGTCGAACCGCCGCGCCATGCTCACGATGACCGGGTTTCACCGCGCCGTGTTGCGTCTGACCGGGGGGCGCATCGGGCGATCACTCGGGGGCATGCCCGTGATTGACCTGACCACGGTCGGACGCAGTAGCGGCCTGCCGCGCACGACGATCCTGACCGTGCCCCACCGCGAGCCTCTGCCGGGGGACGGCGAACGCCTCATCGTCATCGCGAGCCGGGGTGGTGACGACGCGCAGCCCGCGTGGTACCTCAATCTCGTGGCCGAGCCCACGGTGCAGGTGGCGAGGGTCGGCGAGCATCCACGGCCCTACATCGCGCGCACGGCCGACCCCACCGAGCGGGCGCGCCTGTGGCCCCTCGCCGTGCGCTCGTATCGCGGCTATGCCGCTTACCAGCGCAAGACTCAGCGCGAGATTCCCGTGGTGATTCTCGAACCCGCCACCGACTAGTCGAGCAGCAGCGCAGGCTCTTCGATGACGCTCGCGACGTCGGCAAGGAATCGGCTCGCGACGTCGCCGTCAACAACGCGGTGATCGAACGAGCCGCCGATCGTCGTCACGAAACGCGGGCGCACCTCACCGTCGACCACCCAGGGCTTCTGCTTGATCGTGCCGAGGGCAACGATGGCGACTTCACCCGGGTTCAAGATCGGCGTACCGGTGTCCATACCGAAAACGCCGATGTTCGTGATCGTGATCGTGCCGTCGGCCATGTCGCTCGGCTGGAGCTTGCCGTCGCGCGCCGTGTTGGTCATGAGCTCGATTGCCTGGGCGAGCTCGCGCAAGCTCAGGTCTTGCGCGTTCTTGATGTTCGGCACCACAAGCCCGCGCGGGGTCGCCGCGGCGAATCCGAAGTTGACGAAGTGGTGCACGATGATCTCGGTGTCGGTCCACGTCGAGTTCACCGTAGGGTTGCGGCGCACGGCCCACATCATGGCCTTGGCCATGATGAGCAGCGGCGACACCTTAATTCCGGCGAAGTCAGGGCTTGCCTTGAGGCGCTTGACGAACTCCATCGTGCGCGTCGCGTCGACGTCGACGAATACGCTCACGTGCGGAGCACTGAACGCGCTCTTGACCATGCCCGCGGCGATCGCCTTGCGCACGCCCTTGACGGGAATGCGGTCTTCGCGCTCGTTGGGCCACTCGGGCGTCTGAATGTTGCGGAAGACACTCGCCTGCTGAGCGTGCCGAATCACGTCGTCGCGCGTGATCTCACCCGCGAGGCCCGTGGCCGTCACGGCCGTGAGATCAACGTCGAGGTCTTTGGCGAGCTTGCGAATCGGGGGCTTGGCGATGACGGGGCCCGAGTCGGCGGCGGGCACCGACGCGAGTCGGGGGGCGGCGGCCGGGGCCGCAGCCGGGGATTCCGCCTTGCCGCGCGTGCGGCGCGAGGCCACGTGGCTTTTGGCGCCGTAGCCGACGAGCACGGCGCCGGGCTTCTCGGCCTCGGCCTCGCTGACGATCGTGGATGCCGTATCGGCGACCCCCGCATCCGTCGCCCCGGGTCCGCTGGCCGGGCCGTCGCCCCGCACGGTGATGATCGGCGTGCCGACCTCGACGGTCTGCCCCTCGTCGACGAGCAAGGCATCGACCGTGCCCGCGAACGGCGACGGCAGCTCGACGAGCGACTTCGCCGTCTCGATCTCGACGAGCACCTGGTTGATGGTGACCGTGTCGCCGGGCTTGACGCGCCACGACACGATCTCGGCCTCGGTCAGACCCTCGCCGACGTCGGGGAGCGGGAACTCGGAGATGCTCACGATTCCTCCAGTGCGATCAGTAGGCCAGCGCGCGGTCAACCGCGTGCAAGATGCGGTCGACGTCGGGCAAGTACGCGCCCTCGAGCTTGGCAGGGGGAAAGGGGGTGTCGTAACCGCTGACGCGCAACACGGGGGCTTCGAGTGAGTAGAAGGCTTTTTCGGTGACCGTCGCGGCGATTTCGGAGCCGATGCTCACCGACCCGGGTGCTTCTTGCGCCACGACGAGGCGGCCCGTGCGACGCACCGAGTCGAGCAGAGGGGCGTAGTCGATCGGCGAGAGCGACCGAAGGTCGACGACCTCGATGCTCGTGCCCTCCTCAGCGGCGAGCGCCGCCGCGTCGAGCAGCATGCTCACCATGGCTCCGTGGCCCACCACCGTGACGTCGGTTCCCTCGCGCACGATGCGCGACGCGTGCAGCTCGGCGCCGGGTGACGCGAGGTCGACCTCGCCCTTGGGCCAGTAGCGACTCTTGGGCTCAAAGAACATGACCGGGTCGGTGCTCTCGATGGCCTGCTGAATCATCCAGTACGCATCGTGCGGCGTCGCCGGGCTCACGAGCCGCAAGCCGGCAGTGTGGGCGAAGTAGGCCTCGGGGCTTTCTTGGTGGTGCTCGACCGCGCCGATGTGTCCGCCGTAGGGAACACGGATGACGACGGGCAGCTGCAGCGCGCCCTCGTGGCGCGCCGTGAGCTTGGCGAGCTGCGTCGTGATCTGGTCGAACGCCGGAAAGATGAAGCCGTCGAACTGAATCTCAACGACGGGCCGGTAGCCGCGCATCGCCAGGCCCACCGCCGTGCCCACGATGCCCGACTCGGCGAGCGGGGTATCAAGAACGCGGTTCGCCCCGAACTGCTTCTGCAGACCTTCGGTCACGCGAAAGACTCCACCGAGCGGGCCAATGTCTTCGCCCATGAGCACGACCTTGTCGTCGGCCTCCATGGCTGCCGCGAGGCCGAGGTTCAGAGCCTTGGCCATCGTCAACGTTTCGGTCGCCATCACGCACCCCCCTCGAACGACGCCTCAAAGTCGGCGAGCGCCTGGCGCTGGGCATCCATGACCGGATGCGGCTGGCTATAGACGTGCGCGAACATCGACTCGGCGGGCGGGGGCTCGAGAGCGAGCGTGCGAGCGCGAACATCAGCGGCAAACTGCTCGGCCTCGTCGTTCACCTCCGTGAAGAACGCCTCACTCTCACCGAGACCCCGCAAGTAGGTTTCGAAGCGCGAGATGGGGTCACGCTCTTGCCAGTAGTGCAGTTCGTCATCGTCGCGGTACTTGGTGGGGTCATCACTCGTCGTGTGCGCACCCATGCGATAGGTCAGCGCCTCGATGAACTGTGGGCCCTCGCCCGCGCGAGCCGCGTCGAGGCTTGCGGCCGTCGCCGCATAGCTCATGAGCACGTCGTTGCCGTCGATCTGCACGCTCGGAATCCCAAAGCCGCGGGGCCGGTGGAAAAGCGGCGTGCGCGATTGCACCCGCACCGGAACCGAAATCGCCCAGTGGTTGTTCTGCAAGAAGAAGACCTGCGGGGTCTGGTAGCTCTGCGCAAAGACGAACGCCTCGTTGACATCGCCCTGGCTCGTCGCGCCATCGCCGAAGTAGACGAGCACCGCCGTGTCTTTCATGGCATCGCCCGTGCCCACAAGCCCGTCAAACCGCAGGCCCATCGCGTAGCCCGTGGCGTGCAAGGTCTGCGACCCGATCACGAGCGTGTAGATGTGAAAGTTGCCGGTCTCGGCCGGGTTCCAGCCACCGTGAGTAAGGCCGCGCAACATCTTGATGATCTGCACGACGTCGAGGCCACGAATGTGGCCGACCGCGTGTTCGCGGTAGGCCGGGAAGATGTGGTCGTGCGCCTTGGCGGCGAACCCCGATCCGACTTGCGCCGCCTCTTGGCCGAGGCTCGGAATCCACAGGGCGAGTTGGCCCTGGCGCTGCAGGTTGCCAGCCTCGATATCGAAGCGGCGAATTACGCGCATGGTGCGATAGAACTCGCGCAACTGCTGCTCAGTGAGGGCATCCACATACGGCAGGTACGCCTCGGTGGCCTCACTGGCCACGCGCTTTCCGTCGGGCGCGAGCAGCTGCAGCGTCTCCGGGGTGTACGACATGGATTCCACTCTAGGGCCGCGCGTGCGGCCACTGGTCAGAGGGTGCGCACAACCTCACTCGTGGCGGCCAACAGAGTTTCCACAGATTCGGCCTCACCAATCGACACGCGGATGCCCTCCGGAGGGAACACGCGCGCCACAATCCCGGCCGCGGCGAGGGTCTCGCCCGCGGCGGCCGTGGCCGGCCCGGTCGGCAGCCACACGAAGTTGCCCTGCGAGGCGGGCACGCGCCACCCTTGCTCGCGCAGTGCCTCCTGCACCTCATCGCGGCGCTGCGCCAGGGATCGCACGCGCTCGAGCAACTCGGGCTCAACCTCCATCGCCGCGAGCACTGCGCGTTGCGCGGCCTCGGTCACGCTCAGGGGAATCGCGGTGCTGCGCGCCGCGTCGAGCACGTCCACCGGACCAATGGCGTAGCCGACCCGAAGGCCCGCGAGCCCGTACGCCTTCGAGAAGGTTCGCAGCACGACGAGGTTGGGGTAGCGCCGCACGAGCGTGGCGCCGTCGACTGCCGTCGGGTCGTCGACGAACTCGGCGTAGGCCTCGTCGAGAATGACCAGCAGATCACTCGGCACGGCTGCCATGAAAGTCTCGAACTCTTCCGCCGTCACCACCGTGCCCGTGGGGTTGTTGGGCGTGCAGACGATCACCGCGCGCGTGAGATCGGTCACGGCCGCGGCCATCGCAGGCAAGTCATGTCGGGCATCAGCGGTGAGGGGCACGCGCACGCCCGTTGCGCCGGCGACAGTGACGAGCCCCGGGTAGGCCTCGAAACTGCGCCAGGCGAACACGACCTCGTCGCCCACGGTGGCGGCTGCGCTGATGAGTTGCGCGAGCAGCGCGACGGATCCGGCCCCCACGATGATCTCGTCGGGGGTGACGCCGTGCCGCTCGGCCAGTCGTTCGCGCACGGCGAGCGCCGTGGCATCCGGATACCGATTGATGTCGAGATCGCGAATCGCCGCCAGCACGGCCGGGTGCGGCGGAAAGGGATTCTCGTTGCTCGAGAGCTTGAAGGCGTTGGCCGATGCGGGCTTGCCCTGTTTGTAGGCGGGCAACGACACAATTTCGGGCCGAAGGCGCACGGCGGGCTTGCTCGAGGTCGGCAACTCAGTCACCCCTTCAGCCTACGTCGACCCGCATTTGCTGATCTCGCGACGGCTGTTCACCCGGTGGTCAATTGCCGCGACGGCGCCGCAGTGGGCATAGTTGAGACATGGGACGCTTTCTGATTCGCCTGATTATCAACACCATTGCGCTGTGGCTCACCACGATCCTCGTCGAAGGCGTCAAGGTCGTGTCGTATGGCGCCGAGGGCGACACGGTTGCTCTTGTGCTCACGTATCTGCTCGTGGGTCTCATCTTTGGCGTCGTCAATGGCGTGATCGGCAACATGATTCGCATCGTCGCCTTTCCGATTTACATCTTGACGCTCGGACTGATTGCACTCATCGTCAACGGTTTGCTCTTGTTGCTCGTTGCATGGATTTCGAGCCTGCTCGGGTTCGGCCTCACGGTTGACGGTTTCTGGTGGGGCGTGCTGGGTGCTGTCGTGCTCGGCCTGCTCAGCTGGCTGATCGGGGTGCTGCTGCGCCCTCTCGTGGGTCGCAAGCGCTCGTAAGCAGCCGCGGTCACTGCGGCGAGCTCGGGATGCGCGTCGCCGTGTATGAACTCGCGATTCCCGACTGCGGCACGCGCGGCAGGGCCTCGATCGCCGCGCGCAGCGCGGCGCTGTCATGCGCATCGGCCTCGGCCGCCGTGCGCAGGTAGCGGTCGAGGTCGTGAGCGGGAACGAACCCCTCAGGATGCTCGCCCGAGGTGATCGCATCACCGCGCACGACCACTGCCGTCGTCTCGCGGCGAATGCCCGACAGGGTGGGCACGAGATCATCACGATGCTCGATCACGATGGCCGGGTAGTCGCCACGCACGGGCATTGCGCCGCTCGGAGCCCCGACGGTCACCAAGCCCGTTGTGCGGTAGTCGCCCGACTCAGCAAGCACCGTCGCAATCGCTCCGCCTTGTGAGTAGCCCGTGAAGACCACCGAGGTGTCGCTCGTGACGCCTTCGGCAGCGAGTGCTGCACGCACCGCTTGCACCGACGAAGCCTCGACGCCCGCGATGATCGCGACATTGCTCGCCATGTCCCAGGGTTGCTCGCCGCCCATTGGGGCGTGGGCGTCGGTGCCGGCGATGTACACCTCAACGTGCACGCTGCCATCGGGCAAGGCATAGCGCTCGATGACGATAGGGGTCGACGCATCGGGAATGCGTGCCACCCGGTCGGCGAGCGAGTCGGGGGGTGCCACCGGGCGAGTCTCTCCGCCTCGACGCAGGTCAGAGCCGGCGCGGTCGACACGCACCGGATCGGTGCCGTTTGCTCCGGCGAGCGCGGCCAGCCCGACCACCGCCAGGGCGGCCGAGTCGATGCCCGTGACATCGAGCCCGGCTTCGCCGAGCGTGGCCACCACGGTCGGCGGCACACCCACCGTGCCGAGCACGGCGTCATCAGCCAGAGTGAGGGCCGCCCGAATGGCCTCGAGCACCGTGGGCTCCCGCAGTGCGGGTGCCAGGGCCGATAGCGCCGAGACGAGCTGGTGTGTGATCAGTTCGCGCTGCTGCTCGGGAAGCAGCTGGGCAATCGCGGTCACTCTGCTCGCCGCGACGACAACGCCCGGCACCACGATGAGGCCCAACCGCGACAGCACGAGACCAGCGGTTGCCGCAAGGTGCGATGCCACCAATTCACCCGCGCGCGCCGCCGCTCGCTCACTCGACTCATACAGACTCGCTGCTGACCACAGGGCTCGTGACAGCTCGCCAACGTGATCGCGCGCCCGCACGACCGCGCTCTCGATCTCCCAGAGGTCGGCATCGATGCCATGGCTCACGCCCGTGCGAAGCGGCGGGATGCGCACCGTGATCTCGAAACACTGCTCGGCGGCCGACTGCAGAACACGGCTCAGCCTCTCGAGTTCGTCGACGGCCACCCCCGATCCCACCCCGACGGCAAGGGTTCCGGTCATGGCACAACCCCCACGCCCTGAATCACCACACGCTCCAGTTGCGCGCGCACGGCGTCGAGGCGCTCAATCTGCCGAGAGAGGCGCGCCCGCTCGATACCGAGCGACTGCTCAAAGGCCTCCCGTGCCGGGCCCCACCAGTCGTGGAACGCACCGCTCTCGGGAAGCACCGTGAGCACCATCGAGACCCGGTCGATCAGGTCATCGACGAGCACGATCTGCCGGCGCACCTCGTCGTGAGGGTCGAGGCCTCGCCCCGACGGCGAGCAGGTATCGAGGGGGGAGGTGGCGTACACGCACGAACTCCTCTCTGCGGGCGCACCGCATCCGTCGCCGCCATCGTGCGCCCTCGGTCGTCACGTCGGTGGGTGGCGGGCGCGCTCGGCTCGTTGACGGCCACGGGGGCGCGGGTGTGGAGGAGGGGGAACTGGGACACAATGGGGGCATGAGCTTCGACCGGGTCTTAGACGCACCCGGGATGTTTCGCATCTGCTTTGTCTGCACCGGAAACATCTGCCGTTCACCGATGGCCGAAGCCGTTTTCCGCGAACTCATTCGCGCGCGCGGGTGGGAAAGCCACGTTGGCGTTCACTCAGCAGGTACCGGTGAGTGGCACGTTGGCGAAAGCAGCGACCCGCGCACGGTGGCATCGCTGCGGGCGCGCGGCTATGACGGCGGCGGTCACCGTGCCCGTCAGTTCGACACGGCGTGGTTCGAGAGCCTCGACCTCATCATTGCGTTCGACCGCACCCATGAGCGCATCTTGAAGTCGTGGGCGCCCGATGACGACGCGCGCGCGAAGGTTCACTTGCTCTTGAGCTTCGACCCCGAGGCCGGGGGCGCACTCGACGTTCCCGACCCCTACTACTCCGACGCGGCGATGTTCGACGCTGTGCTCGGCATGATCGAGCGGTCGTGCACCGCGCTCTTCCGCCAACTCGAACCCGGAATCCGACAGGGAGTCGTCTCATGAGCCCGCTCAGCATCCAACCCCTCAGCCCCCTCGATGGGCGGTATCAGGCACAGGTTTCTGCCCTGGGCGAGCACTTGAGTGAGGCAGGACTCAATCGCGCGCGCATTCAGGTCGAGGTCGAGTGGCTCATTCACCTCACCAATGCGGGCCTCTTCGGGTCGCAGCCCCTGACGGCTGAGCAAGCCCGGCAGTTGCGAGCGATCGTCGCCGACTTCAACGACGACGACACGGCCGACCTCGCGCGGCGCGAGGCCGTGACCCGCCACGACGTGAAGGCGGTCGAATACTTCGTTCGCGACAAGCTCGCCGCGCTCGGCCTCACCGAGATCGCCGAACTCACGCACTTCGCGTGCACGAGCGAAGACATCAACAACCTTGCCTACGCGATCACGATTCGCGCGGCCGTTCACGATGTGTGGATGCCCCGCGCACGCGCGCTGGTCGACGCGGTGCGCGGCCTCGCCGTCAGTCTGCGCGACCAACCGATGCTCGCCCACACGCACGGCCAGCCGGCGACGCCGACAACAATGGGCAAAGAGCTCGCGGTCACCGTGCACCGACTCGAGGTGCTGTTGGCCTCGATTGACGAGGTCGAGTACCGAGGAAAGTTCTCGGGTGCCACGGGCACGTTCTCGGCGCATCTCGCCGCTGATCCCGACCACGACTGGATCAGCGCATCCCGCGACTTCGTCACGGGACTCGGCCTGACCTGGAACCCGCTCACGACGCAGATCGAGTCGCACGACTGGCAAGCGCAGTTGTACCAGCGCATCAGCCATGTCGGCCGCGTGCTGCACAACCTGTGCACCGACATGTGGAGCTACATCTCGATGGGCTACTTCCGCCAGATTCCGCAGGCGGGCGCCACGGGCTCGTCGACGATGCCGCACAAGATCAATCCGATTCGATTCGAGAACGCCGAGGCGAACCTCGAGCTCGCGAGCGCTCTGCTCGACTCGCTCGCGGCTACGCTCGTGACGTCACGCCTCCAGCGCGATCTCACCGACTCGACGACACAACGCAATGTGGGCGTCGCGCTTGGCCACTCGCTTCTTGCGCTCGACAACATCATCAAGGGCCTCGGCGACGTCGCGATCGATCCGGATGCTCTCGCTCGCGATCTCGACGGCAACTGGGAAGTGCTCGGCGAAGCCATCCAGACCGTCATTCGCGCCGAAGTCACGGCCGGCCGCAGTTCGATCGCTGACCCCTATGCGCTGCTCAAAGAGCTCACTCGTGGCCACCGCGTCGGAGCCGACGAGTTGCGTGCGTTCGTCGACGCCCTCGACATCTCGGCCGAGGCAAAAGCCCGGCTCGCCGCACTGACGCCGCACAGTTACGTCGGTGCTGCCTCGCGTCTCGTCGACTACGTCAGCGGCGCTTCGCCTGAGTGACGACGACCTAGTCGTTCTTGGTGTCGGGCTCTCGCTCGCCCTCGGCAGGGCGATTGGGGGTGATGGCGAGCATGAGCATCGCGAGCACCACCAGATCGAGCACGAAGGTTGCACCGAAGACGATCAATGAGAACACCAACTCGCGCGTCACCATGAGCGTGATGAGAGCCACGAACACGGCGACAAGCGCCGCGAGGGCGACGAGCTCAGCGGGGCGCAGGGTGATGCGCGTGCGGGGTTCGGTCATGCGTCGGTGCTCTCTTTCACGGGGGACGACCACTTGAGGCTAAAGCCGGCAATCAACAAGAAGATGGCGAGCATCACGGCGTAGGCGCCGAAGAAGCCCACAGCACTGACGGGGTCACCCACCAGGGCAAGCACGACGGCAAGGGCGAGCGTTGCGCCGCCAATGACGAGCGCGTCGCGCGCAAAAACGCTGCGACCGCGATGACGGATGCCCCACACGAGCTCGAATGCGCCCGCGACGACCGCATACCCACCCACGAGCAGCAGCAGCATCGCAAGCCCAGCCCCCATCACGAGAAGCACCACGGCCGCGAGAGCGCCAGCGACTCCCGCGATGATCGCGAGGCCCCGGTGCAACGACCGAAGCTCGTCGGCGGGGCCGAGCCACACGCTCGACGCCCCGGCCACGACGGCTGTTGCGATACCGAAGACGCTGAGCATCGTCAGCCCGAGTGCGGGTGAGTGATTCGCCGTGAAGGTGATGATGAGTCCGACAACCGCCGCCGGAAGCGCTCGGAGTATGGGTCCGATCCACGACACGCGCGCGGCGGTGGCGTCGGTCGACACAGGCGCGGAAGTCATGCGGTTATCGTACGGCGCGGCGCCCGTGAGCATCCTGCGATGATCGTGAGTTCGCGACGGCAGCCTAGATGCGAGGCATATCGGCGAAGCGCGACAAGTGCCCTTGGAACGCCACAGTGATGGTCTTCGTCGGGCCATTGCGGTGTTTCGCGACGATCAGGTCTGCTTCGCCGGGGCGAGCGCTCTCTTTCTCGTAGGCACTGTCACGGTGCAACAAAATGACCATGTCGGCATCTTGCTCGAGCGAGCCCGACTCGCGGAGGTCGCTCAGGGCCGGCATCTTGTCGGCGCGCTGTTCGGGGCCACGATTCAGCTGCGACAGCGCAACGACCGGAACCTGAAGCTCTTTGGCCATGAGCTTGAGTGCGCGCGAGAACTCACTCACTTCTTGTTGGCGGCTCTCAACTCGCTTGCCGCTCGTCATGAGCTGCAAGTAGTCGATGATCACCATCTTGAGCCCCACCTTTTGCTTAAGGCGGCGGCACTTCGCGCGAATCTCGACGAGCGTCATATTGGGACTGTCATCGATGTAGAGGGGAGCATCGTTGATGCGTCCGCGCGTGGCTGCGATCGTCGTCCACTCGCGCGAGTCGATCGTGCCCTTGCGCATCGCCTGCAGGGGAACCGATGACTCGGCGGAGAGTAGGCGCATCGCGATCTCACTGCGCCCCATCTCGAGCGAGAAGATGATCGTCGGCAGGTTGTTCTTGATCGAGGCGCCACGCGCGAAGTCGAGCGCGAGCGTTGACTTACCCAGTGCCGGGCGAGCAGCAACGAGAATGAGCTGCCCACCATGAAGACCGTTGGTGAGTTCGTCAAGATCGGCGAATCCGGTTGGCACACCGGTCATCGACCCGTCGCGGCCTTTCGCCGCCTCGATTTCATCAATCGCGGTCGTCACCGCTTCGGTGAGGGGAATGAAGTCTTCCGCCTCGACACCACCGGCGACCTGGTAAATCTCGGCCTGCGCGTTGTTGACGAGGTCAGTGACTTCACCCTCAGAGGCGTAGCCCATCTGCACAATGCGGGTACCGGCCTCGACGAGACGACGGAGAACAGCCTTCTCGGCGACGAGCGACGCGTAATACCCCGCATTCGCTGCGGTCGGCACGATCGCCGTCAGGGTGTGGAGATAATCAGCACCGCCGGCGCGACTGAGGGCACCGGACTTGGTGAGCTCGTCAGTGACCGCAATCACGTCTGTGGGCTCACCGTGTGAGTAGAGCGTGAGGATTGCCTCGAAGATCACCTCGTGTTTGGGAACGTAGAAGTCCACGCCGCGCACGCTCTCGATGACGTCGGCAACCGCGTCTTTGCTGAGCAACATGCCACCGAGGGCGCTCTGCTCGGCCAGGAGATCGTGCGGAGGAACGCGGTCGTGGTTGCGAGAGTCGCTCGTGCTGCGCTGTTCGGCACCCGCCCGCGGGTCGGTCGCCGCTGAGATGTGCGCAATCGACATAGCCAACCCCCCGTTTCATGCCGTGACTTAGGTCTACCGCCCACCGCTGACACGGGATGCGGCATCCCGCTCGCGATGGCCCTGAGTGCGACGGTTCACCCTAGAAACGGCGGGCATCCGGCCTCAAATCCCCTTGTGGATAACAATGTGGAATTCTGCGGAGAAACGCCGGAGACGATGTGGGGAACATGTGGAAACACATGTGCACTCTCTCGGAATATTTCTGCGCGAAACGGCTCTGACCTGGGATTTAACTATTCACACGGTGTGTGGAGAAACAGCCTTCAACCGACCCCTGAGGGTTGATGCACGCGCGGCGTCGTCTGTGGACGAACACGCCGTCACCCCCTTGACAGGAGAATGCACAAAGCGGTACCCGCGCCGAAGCGCGAGTACCGCTGTGTGGTGCTGAGCGTGACTATTTGGCGGCGACGACCGAGATCGTGATCGTGGCCACAACGCCATCGCGCAACTTGAGAATGGCCTCGTGCTGGCCGAGCCCCTTGATGGGCGCGACGAGCTCGAGCAGGCGCTTGTCGATCGAGCCAAGACCTGCCGCCGCGACAGCATCTGCCACGTCGCCGGTCTTGACCGAGCCGAACAAACGACCCTCAGCGCCCGCCTTGACCGACAGCGTGACGGGGTTCGCCTCAAGGCGAGCCTTCAGGTCGAGGGCCTCTTCGATCGTGGCGTACTCGCGCGCAGCGCGGGCGGCCTTGATCGAGTCAACCTGCTTCTCGCCACCGCGGCTCCACGCCACGGCAAGACCCTGAGGAATGAGGTAATTGCGGGCGTACCCGTTCTTGACCTCGACGACATCGCCAGGAGCACCGAGACCGGTGACGTCCTGCGTGAGAATGAGCTTCGACATCAGGTGCTCCTATCGGCCCGCGCCTGCGTACGGCAGCAGTGCCATCTCGCGCGCGTTCTTGACGGCGCGAGCGATGAGGCGCTGCTCCTGCACGGAGACACCGGTGATGCGACGAGCACGGATCTTTCCGCGCTCGGAGATGAACTTGCGGAGGGTCGCGACGTCTTTGTAGTCAATGACGCCAACGCGGATCGCTTTCGCGGGAGCGGCGTTCTTCGCGCCCTTGCCACCGCGAGGCTTGCGGCGGTCGCCGCTGCTCTTGCCAGCCATGTGGTTGTCCTTTTCTTACGGGATGTTCAGAAGTGAATCGCGCCGAAGCCGGGCGAATCAGAAGGGAGTGTCGTCCGAGAACGAGCCGGGGGTGTTCCACACGTCGCCGCCCGACGGAGCGCTGGCTGACGCCGGTGCACCCCACGGTTCGTCGGCGATCGGGGCGCCGTTTCCACGGCCTCCACCCATCGGGGCACCACCAGCGCCAACGGCGCTGCGGGTGACCTGAGCGGTCGCGTACCGCAGGCTCGGGCCGATCTCGTCGACCTCCAGCTCGATAGTGGTGCGCTTTTCGCCCTCTTTGGTCTCGTACGACCGCTGCTTGAGTCGACCTTGAGCGATAACCCGGCTTCCCTTGGTGAGCGAACTCGCCACGTGCTCGGCGAACTCGCGCCACACGCTCGCGCGCAGGAAGAGGGCGTCACCGTCTTTCCACTCGTTCGACGCTCGGTCGAACGAACGGGGAGTCGACGCGATCGTGAAGTTCGCGACGGCGAGTCCGCTCTGCGTGTACCGCAGTTCGGGGTCGGCAGTCAGGTTGCCGACAACGGTGATGATCGTCTCGCCGGCCACGACTACTCCGCAGCCGTGGCGTTCGACGCGGCCTTGGTGGCAGCGCGAGCAGCCTTCGCCTCGGCGCGAGCCGAGTTGTCGGCTTCGATCGACGCGGCGCGAGCAACGGCCTCTTCGGTGCGCAGAACTTTCGTGCGCATCACGGCCTCGCTGAGCTTGAGCTGACGGTCGAGCTCTTGCGTTGCCGAGGGGTTCGCCGTGAAGTTCACGACGGCGTAAATGCCCTCGGTCTTCTTGTTGATCTCGTAAGCAAGGCGACGACGGCCCCAGATGTCGACGGTCTCAATAGAGCCGCCATCGTTCCGGATCACGCCAAGGAACTTGTCCAGGCTCGGAGCGACAGTGCGCTCATCGATCTCCGGGTCGAGAATGACCATCAATTCGTACTGATGCATGACTCACCCACCTCCTTCGGACTCGAACGGCTGCAGACGGTCTGCAGCAGGAGGGTTATGGCATCGTGTGCTCCCGCGCGCATGCGGCGGGGCAACCTGCAGAGTCTAGTCGCACACCGACTCTGCCTCAAACCACGAGACGGGTTTCACGCGCGAGCTGCGAACCAGGCTTTCAACCGACGCTCCGCCTCTGCTTCACCCAGCGGCCCCTCATCGAGGCGCTGCTCGAGCAAGAACCGGTAGGCCTCTCCAACGACGGGGCCTGGGCGCAGTCCCAGAAGCGCCATGATCTGCTCGCCATCGAGATCGGGACGAATGGATTGCAGCTCTTCTTGTTCCGCAAGTTCAGCGATGCGGCGCTCCAACTCGTCGTAGGCACCGCGCAACCGCGCCTCTTTGCGGCGATTGCGGGTCGTGACGTCGGCTCGAGTGAGAATGTGCAGGCGCTCGAGCAGAGCATCCGCGTCGCGAACATAACGACGCACCCCGGAGTCGGTCCAGGGTGCATCGCTGTACCCGAAGAACCGCAAGTGCAACTCGATCAATCGGCTGACGGCGGTAATCGTGTCTTTGTCGAAACGCAAAGCCGTGAGTCGTTTGCGGGCAAGCTTGGCACCCACGACATCGTGGTGGTGGAAGGTGACCGCGCCCCCCGGCTCCACGCGCTTCGTGACCGGCTTGCCAATGTCGTGCAGCAGGGCGGCGAGGCGCAGAACGACATCAGGCGCCTCGTCGGGAGTGCGCTCTGACTCAAGCTCGATTGCTTGCTCCAGCACCGTGAGTGAGTGCTCGTAGACGTCTTTGTGGTGGGCGTGCTCGTCAACCTCGAGGCGCAGGGCGGGCAGCTCCGGCACGACGTGTTCCGCGAGTCCTGTGTCAACGAGCAGTGCCAACCCCCGCCGAGGGGCAGTCGTGCTGACAAGCTTCACGAGCTCATCGCGAATGCGCTCGGCAGAAATGATCGACAAGCGGTCGCGCATCCGTCGCATGGCGTCGATGACCGACGGGTCGAGGTCGACCTGCAGTTGAGCGGCGAAGCGCGCGGCCCGCAACATGCGCAAGGGATCATCGCCAAAGGAATCGTCGGGGCTTCCCGGCGTCATGAGTCGGCGGGCGAACAGGTCATCGAGGCCCCCAGAGGGGTCGACGAGAGTGCGGGCAGGCAATCGCAATGCCATCGCGTTGATCGTGAAGTCGCGGCGAATGAGATCGCCTTCGAGCGTGTCGCCAAACGCCACTTCTGGCTTGCGCGAGTCGGGTGAATACGCATCGGTGCGATAGGTCGTGATCTCGACCGTGTGATCGCCCAGGCGAGCGCCAATGGTTCCGAACGCCCGCCCAATGTCCCAGTGCGCCGTCGCCACGGGAGCAACAATGCGAACAATGTCGTCAGGTCGGGCCGAGGTGGTCAAGTCAAGATCGTTGACGGGCCGGCCGAGAAACGCGTCGCGAACCGGCCCACCCACGAGTGCCAACTCGTGGCCGGCCGACGCGAACCGCTCGGCGAGCGTGGCCAGCGGCTCCGATGTTGCGAGGGCCTCAAGTCGGGTGACGGCCTGGGCCACGCTCTCCATAGTCACCAGAGTCTAGACTTCCCCCATGTCGGCCGAGCGGGAACGAGGGGGTCGCCTCGCGCTCCCCCTCATGGGGCGCCGCTGGGCTGGCGTGGTCATGATCACGGGCCTCGTGCTGGTGTCGCTATCGCAACCAGTGATCACCGATGTGGCGATGGCCTCCACCACGTCCACGAGCGACGAGCCGGCCATTGAGCTCATCGCGGCTCCCGCGAACTCGGGAATCGTGAGGCCAGACGGATCAGCGAGCGTTCGCGTGACGATCACTAACACCGGCTCCGTCAGCACCGGCGACATGGTCGTGTCGCTCGATATCGACGGCTCGACGGTCGCGACCCCTGATGACCTCACCCAGTGGTTTGGCGGGGCCACCGTCAGCATCGAGACCGTGCCGGCTGCGACCGCGCCGGTCTCTGCTCTCGACCCCCAGGCGAGCGCCGTGCTCGATCTGATCGTGTCGGATGCCCGAACCGTCTTCGCTGGGCCGTTTGGGGCTCGGCTCGCTGCCATCACGGTGACCGGTGCGGATGCCCCCGCCGACGGCTCCCCTCTCGCGCGTGACCGCACCGCGGTCGTGTGGGTGCCCGATGGCACCACCGCCCCGGTCGCCGCCACGACTTTTGTGGCCGCGATCGCAACACCGGGCGAGTCGGCAGGATTCCTCTCCGCCGACGTTCTCGCTCGCTACACCGCAGCGGGCGGCGCACTCACCCGCACGCTCGACGCCGTTGCCGGTCGACCCGTGCTGCTCGCGGTCGACCCGCGCGTCGTCGCCTCGATTCGACTGCTGGGTGACGACGCCCCCGCCGACGCGGTGGTGTTTCTCGACCGACTGCTCGCCGCGCCGAACGAGAGCTTTCTCTTGCCGTGGGCCGACGCTGACCCACTCGTGACGATCGCGGCGGCTTCACGCCCCGTGCCACGCCCCGAAGGAACCGGCGTCGTCACCGTCGCCCCGGGCGCGGTCGACGAGACTCCGGCCCCGAGCCCCGACCCGAGCGATGCCGTCACGATCGACGAGCTTGCCCAGTGGCCCGCGACTCTCGGCGGTATCGCCTGGGCGGAGGCCGGGCTGCTCACAGCGGCGGCGGTGCCGGTGCTGAGCGATGACGGAACGTCGGTGCTCATCGCCCCCGGTTCGTCTCTCGAGAGCATGGCGCCGGTGCAACAGGTCGGTGATGTGAGGGTTCTCCGCACTGACGACGTGCTGAGTTCTGCGGCGCGAGCAGCGAGCCTCGCAGTCTCTCAACAGCGGTTCGATCACGCCATGGCACGCGTGTCTGCCGTGCTGGCGTCGACCGCTGCTGCCGAGCCGGGCATCCCGGTGATCATTCCCCTCGAGCGCGATCAGTTGGCGGGCACTGGTCGTTTGCTCGACACCATCGCCCAAACGGTGGCGTTGCCGTGGGCGACGGGTGCGCTGGCCTCTGACGCCTTGAGCCGCTCGGCATCAAGCTCGGCGGTGGTCGAGCCGGCGGTCGACGACACGCGAGTTGCCGCTGCGCGAGCAGCGCTGCAAGCCGAAGCCGCCGACCGCGCCTTTGCATCGATCGCCGTGACACCTGCCTCGATCACCGATCTACGTCGCCTCGAATTGCTCGCCGCGCTGTCGGTGGGCTGGGGCGATCAATCCGTTGACGCCTTGCAGCAATTCGTTCGGGAATCGGCTGACCTGCAGTCATCGGTGCAAGTCGTCGAGAGCAGCACCATTACGTTGCTCGCTGACCGCGCCTCGTTGCCGGTCACTGTTCAGAACGATCTTGATGTCGCGGTTCGCGTCTTCGTCAAGGTTGAGCCCGACACGACTCAGTTGCGCGTTCTCGACACGCGTGTCGAGACTCTCGTCGAACCCCGCTCGCAAACCCGCGCGCGGGTTCCGGTGGAATCACTCACGAACGGCCAGGTCGACATCACTGTCACGGTTCGGGATGCCGGCGGCGCCATCATCGGAAACCCCACCCGGGTCGCCCTCAACCTGCAAGCCGGCTGGGAGACCGCGGGAACGATCGCGATGGCCGTCGCGCTGATTCTTTTGCTCGGCTTCGGAATCATTCGGGACGTTCGCAAGCGTCGGCGGCTTCGGGCGGAACACGCGTGACGACCGCTGACGGGCAGAGCGTCGGCCGCGCGAGCCTTGTTCTGGCGGCGGGCACAATCGTGTCACGCGTGCTCGGCTTCATCAGCGCGGTCATGCTCACGACAACCCTCGGCGCGCTCGGCTCCGGTGCCAACACCTTCGCCCTCGCCAATCAGCTACCGAACAACATCTACGCGATCGTCGCGGGCGGTGTGCTGAGCGCGGTGCTCGTTCCGCAGATCGTTCGGGCCAGTGTCAACGCCGACGGTGGTCAGCAATTCATCAACCGGCTCGTCACGATCGGCATCGTGGTATTTCTGATTGCCGGCATCGTCGCGACACTAGCGGCGCCGCTTCTCGTCAGCCTCTACACGGCATCGGCTGACGAATCGGGAACGCGCGGGTTCACGCCTGACGAAGTGTCGCTCGCCGTCTCGTTTGCCTACTGGTGCTTACCGCAAGTGCTGTTCTATGCCCTGTACACGCTGTTTGGCGAGGTTCTCAACGCCCGTCGTGTGTTCGGGCCGTTCACGTGGGCCCCCGCCGTCAACAACCTGGTCGCGATCGGCGGAATGGTCGCCTTCGGCCTGATGTTCGATGCCGACGTCAGCGACGCCACGGCGTGGACGCCGGCCATGATCGCTGTACTCGCGGGCACCGCCACTCTGGGTGTCGCCGCTCAAGCCTTTGTGCTCACGTTCTTCTGGCGTCGCGCTGGCCTGCAGTACCGGCCCGACTTCCATTGGCGGGGATCCGGGCTCGGCGCGACGGGCCGTGCGGCGGGTTGGGTGTTCGCCATGATCATCGTGATGCAGGCGGGGGGCGTCGTGCAGACCCGCGTCGCGTCCATCGCGGCCACGCCCGACGATGCCTCGCTCATGGTGATGCGCACCGCGTGGTTGCTCTTCATGCTCCCGCACTCGATCGTGGTCGTCTCGCTGGTCACGGCATACCTCACGCGCATGAGCACGCACGCCCGAGACGGCGACCGCGAATCGGTGCGCGTCGACACGACCGAAGCAACACGTCTCACGGTCTTGTTCATGATCCTCGCGACCGTCGGGCTCGTCGCCGTCGCGGTTCCCTTCGGGCGCATCTTTGACGCCGCGGCTATCGATCAGATCGCGATCGTGCTCATCGCGTTCGTCGTCGGGCTCGTGCCGTTCAGCGTCTACTTCGTGATGCAGCGCGTCTTCTACGCCATCGACGACACCCGCACCGCCTTCTGGCTCCAGGCCGCTCACACCCTGTTTTTCATCATTGGCGCCGTGTTCTGCAGCCTGCTCCCCACAGCATGGATCGTGCCCGGCATCGGTCTGGTGACGTCGGCGGCGGCGTTCTTCCAGATGATCATCGGCGGATTCGCGTTGCGCCGCCGTATTGGCTCTCTGGATGCCCCGCTCATCGCCCGCCGCACTGCCCAGTTCATCGCTGCCGGCGCGGCATCCCTGCTCACGGGTCTGCTCATCGGGTGGTCGCTCGGCACGTTCGGCGAGAGTGGATTCGCCCGCGACACGGTCGGCGGCGCAGCCGCGAGCATCGCGATCATCGGCCTACCGATGATCGCGATCTACGCGGGAGCGCTCCTCGCGATGCGCGTTCCCGATGCGACGAGTGCGGTGGCTCTCGTGCGGCGCCGACTCAACCGCTAGGTGTAACGACCCGTGAGGTTGTGAACGCGGCAAGCGGGCGTGTGACCGTCGAGGGCGCTGTGGGGTCGTCGGCGATTGTATTCCTCGAGCCAGTCAGCGTAGGTCGCTGATCG
>NZ_JANRKZ010000251.1:0-5814 GCF_033763155.1 Microcella sp. | reverse complement strand
GCGACGAAGATGACGAGCGGCACCGAGATGAGGAACTTCAGGTTGTTGAGAAACACCTGGTGCACGATCGGGTCGTTCAGCAGCGCAATGTAGTTGTCGAACCAGCGCCACTCATACTTCAGACCGTTGGTCTTCGTGAATGAGATGAACAGGGCGAAGGCGACGGGGAAGGCCATGAAGCCGACCACGATGAGAAAGGCCGGAAGCACAGCGAGCAGACCGACAATGCGGTCACGCCGGCGGATTCCTCCGGGCTTGCGGGGCGAGGGGGCCCCGCCCGTGGGCGCCGCCGAAGCGGCGCCCACGCGCGAGGTCAGAGAAGCTGAGCTCACTGGTTTGCGATCTCAGTTTCGTACGATGCCTTCAGCTGAGCGACGGCGTCTTCAGGCGTGATGCTGCCGAGGAAGACTCCGGCGTTCACGCGGTAGAAGAGGTCGATCGTGGCCTGCGGCATGACCGAGTCGAAGGCGAAGGTCACGCCATCGGTCGCCTGGGCCAGCTGCTCGAACTGCTGACGCAGCAGCGGGTTCTGAATCTTCGACGGGTCACCGTCTTTGTGGTTCGAACCCTGCGTCTGGTAGAGCTCAACGAAGACGTCTTGGTTCTCGGCCTGGGCCAAGAACTTCAAGAACTCAGCGGCGAGCTCTTTATTCTCTGAGGTCTCCGAGATCGAGATAGCGATCTCAGGGCCACCCGCACCCATGGCCGGGTAGTCCGAGCCCTCGAGCGTGGGGATGAAGAACGAGCTCACGCCGTCTTCGCCGAAGGCGTCGAGCATGTTGTTGTTCTCCCAGCTACCGACGAGGTAGTAGGCGCTCGAGCCGTTGACGAATCCAGCCGTCGACTCACCGTTCGACACCTGGCCGGCGTCGGGGTTCGTCAGGCCGCTGGCGCCCCACTCAGCAAACGCTTCGTAGGCACGGACCATGGCGGGGTCATCCACCGGAATCTCACCCGCGTACATCTGGGTGAAGACCGACTCACCGAGCTGACCACCAACGAGAGCCGCGATGGCCCACGCACCGACATAGCCCTCAAGGTTCGCGACCCAGAAGCCGTTCTTGTCGGTGTTGTCGACGACCTGCTGGCCGTTCGCGAGCATCTCTTCCCACGTTGCGGGCGGGTCGTTCGGGTCGAGGCCCGCCTCTTCGAGCACGGCGTGGTTCTGGAACACCGTGAAGAGGTTGCCAGCGCCGTAGGGCATACCGAGCAAGCGGCCGTCGGCCGAGAAGCCTTCGCGGTTGACGTTGACACCCGCGAGGTTGTCGAGAACCTCAGGGCCCTGCAGCGGGTCGAGGTCGGTGAAGAAGTCAGCGAACGAGATGGTCGGGCCACCCGCGTACTGAATGCGGATGTCGGGGCCGTCACCGGCGATCGCGGCAGCTTGGAACTGCGCGCTGTTGGCGGTGATGTCGCCGCCCTGCTGCACGACCTCGATGGTCACACCCGGGTTGGCCTCCATGAACTTGGCCGCCATCTGGTCGATGAACGAGTTCTCGAGGTCGGGGTCACCGTTCTCGAGCGTGCGCCCGAGAATTCCGGTGTCCCACACGAGCAGCTCGCCGCCGACTTCTTCCGCCGGCTCGGCGGGCGCGCACGCTGCGAGACCGGCGACGAGGCCGACGGTCGCGACGATTGCCGCTACCTTCCGTGTCTTCATTGCTGTGTCCTTCCTATCGGGGCACACGACCGGGAAGACCCGGCCGCTTCGGGAATCGCGCGCTCGTTGACGGCACGTCGCCGGGCCGTCGGTGATGCGGCGAGCTTCGGGCGAGCGAATAGACCCGCCGAAGGTCGAGAGGTGTGCGAGAAACAAGCGTGCGCACGCGAGGCTCGCCCGGCCGTGGCCAGGGTGCTCTCTAGCGTTTGCGACATCATCGTCTCGTTTCTTCGCACTATGGCCCGAGCCATGTCGTGAAGCCATTACATCATACCTAGACGCAATGTGCGCAAGATCGTATATGCAATCGTTACCGTGAGCGGGCTTGCGTCGGGGTGTAACGTATGATGTAACGATGCATCGCACGGTGGCGATCACGGGCTCAGCCCCGATCCCCCGGGCGGAGAGCACGCACCTCTGACCATCGCGAAGGCGGCCACCGACACATGATCATCGAATCCGTCGACTTCTTTTACGTTGCTATGCCCGAGATCACCCTCGAGGCAGACGGCAGTCAAGACGCGCTGCTCGTTCGTGTCACCGCGGGCGGCTACGAGGGCTGGGGCGAGTGCGAGGCATCGCCGCTCACGTCTATTGCCGCGTTCGTGACCCCCCGGTCGCACGGGGTGTGTCAACCGGTGGCGGCATCCGTCATGGGCGAAACGCTCGACAGCCCCGACGACATTCACCGCATGGCGCGACTCGTCGGCCGCAACAGCATGGACCTCTTGCAAGCGGGCCACACATGGTCGGGCATCGAGATCGCCCTGTGGGATCTCTTGGGCAAGATGCGTGACGAGCCGGTCTGGCGGATGCTCGGCTACACCCACAGCCACGCAAAACTGCCCTACGCCTCGATGCTCATGGGCGACACTCCGCAAGAAACCCTCGACCGCGCGCGCCTCGCCCGCAGCAACGGGTTTCGCGCCGTGAAGTTCGGCTGGGGAAGCTACGGCACCGGCACGGCCGCGGCCGACGCCGACCACGTGGCCGCCGCGCGCGAGGGGCTCGGCGACGACGCCCAGCTGCTCATCGACGCGGGCCAGATTTGGGGCGACGACGTTGACGCGGCCATCGCGCGGCTCGACGCCCTCGAAAAGGCTCACGCGACCTGGCTCGAAGAGCCGTTCGTGCCGCACGCCTATGTGGCTCACGCTGCCCTCGCGTCACGCGCCCGCACCGTCGGCATCGCGGGTGGCGAGGGTGCGCACACCGTGCACATGGCGACCAACCTCATCGACTATGGCGGCGTGCGCTTCATTCAGGTGGATGCGGCGCGCATCGGCGGCATCGGCCCGTCGAAGGCCGTGGCCGATCACGCCGTGCAGCACGGCACCACCTACGTGAACCACACGTTCACCTCGCACCTCGCGCTCTCGGCCTCGATGCAGCCCTTTGCGGGGCTCGCCGACCACCGCATCTGCGAATACCCGGTCGAGCCCAAAGAGGTTGCCCTCGCGATCTCGAGCAACCACATTCGCCCCGACGCCAACGGTGAAGTGCGGGCTCCGGATGCCCCCGGCCTGGGCATCGAGGTCGACCTCGAGGGCCTCGCGCCCTACATGCGTCACGTCGAAATTTCGATCGACCACGAGCGTGTTTACACAAGCCCCGACGTGCCCCATAAGGTGAGTGAAACCGTTTAGGCACGAGGAGGTCGACGCATGGCAGAGCTGGGCGGTGACCTCGATCGTGGTGCGGGGTATTCGATGCGCGGGCTGCAGGCCCGCGTCATCGATGGTGTCGGCCGGCAGATCATTGGCGGGCAATACGCTCCCGGCGACTTGCTGCCGAAAGAGGCCGAACTCACCGAGCAATTTGGCGTGTCGCGCACCTCGGTGCGGGAGGGCATGCGGGTGCTCGCCGCGAAGGGCCTCGTCGACATCCGTCAAAAAATCGGCACGCGCGTGCGCCAGCCCGAGAACTGGAATGTCTTCGACAGCGACATCTTGCGCTGGCACAGCGATGTGGGCCGCGGCGACGAAATCATGCGCAACCTCGTGGAGGTGCGCCAGATCATGGAGCCCGCCGCCGCTCGCCTCGCCGCCGGCCGCGCGTCGATGGACGACCTCCGGCGCATGGACGACGCCCTCGCCGACATGGTCGCCAACTCGACCAATCGCGAAGGCTACGCGCACGCCGACGTCGAGTTTCACCTCGCCGTCTATGCCGCCTCGCACAACGTGCTGCTGCGCCAGTTCGGCAGCGTCGTCGCCGACTTCATGTATGCGTCGTTCACGGTGCAGCAAGCGACCGCGGCCGACGACGAGCTCTTCTCTGAAGATGCCGAAACCCACGCCGCCGTCTTTCGTGCCATCAATGGTGGCAACGGCGAAAAAGCGGCCGAAGCCATGTTGCACGTCGTGCTCGACGGCAAGAACGCGCTCATCAAAGCCCTCAGCGAGCAGCGCGATGGTGTGGCCGCGCCCTAACCTCTCGCAGGTTTCGGGATGACCGCGCAACCGGCCGTGCGCCTCCAGCGCGGCGGCATCAGCGCGGTGGTTCTGCCCGACGAGGGTGGCGTGCTCACCGAGTTGCTCGTGCACGGGCGCCCTGTGCTCAGCGCGACTCCCTGGGCCAGTGCTGTGGTGCCCGGCTCGGCGCCCGCGGATTCTGAAGCGCTCTGGGTTGAGCGCTGGCGCGGCGGCTGGCAATTGTGTTTTCCGACCGCAGGCCAACCCAACCCCCTGGCCGCCGTGCGCGAGGGTTTTCACGGCGCGGCCTCGCAAGCCCCCTGGCTCGCGGTCTCGCAGACGGCCGACACGATCGCCCTCGGCTGGGCCGACCGCGAGGGCCTGAGCGCCGAACGCATCTGGCGGCTTAGCGACGAGGGTGTGACCGTGGGCACGCGCGTGCACAACGCCGGCGCCGACACTCGCATGCTCGTGATTGCCGAACACCTGATTCTGGGCGGCGATGTGCTCGCCGGCCCGCTGTTTCTCGACGTGCCCGCGGGCACGTGGCTGCGACCGCTCGACTACGCCGGACTGCCCGACGGTTCGCCGGTTGCGTGGCCGGGCGACCCCGCCGAGCGGTGGCCGGTCGTCGACCGGGCGACGCCGGCGCGCGTCACGGGGCTAGCGGGCGTGCAGCCCCAGCGCGTGGGCGCGCGCGGCTCGCACGTCGACGTGCTCGTCGAGTGGCAGGGCTCCGCCCTGCCCCACGCGTTGCTCTGGCAAGAGCTCGGCGTCTCGACCGAGCACCCCTGGAACGGGCAGGTGCGCGCCCTCGGCATCGAACCCACGTCGACCCCGCACGGCGCCGGCACCGCGTTCGACAGCGACCTCGTGCGACTGCCGCCGGGCGGCACGCTCGACTGGAGCGTGGCGCTGACCGTGCGGTGGGCATCCGGCGCCCCCTCATCTGCTTCACCCACCGCGAACGACGGAGACAGAGCATGACGCACGCGACCCCGCACTTGCGCACGATCGTGACCGGCGCGGCCAACGGCATCGGTGCGGCCATCGCCGACCGGCTGCGCGCCCGCGGCGACCAGGTGATCGGCCTCGACCGCGAAGAGGGCACGGATGTTGTGCTCACCGACCTCGCTGACCCCGCTGCCCGCGCGCGCGGTGCCGCCATCGCGGCCGAGCGACTGGGCGGCGTCGACGTGCTCGTCACCGTGGCCGGCATCTTTCGGCAGGGATCGATTCACGACAGCGACTTCGACGACTGGCGCGCCGTGTGGGCCGTGAATCTGGATGCCCCGCTCGACCTCATGCGCCTGCTCACGCCCGGCATGGTCGAGCAGGGGTTCGGCCGCATCGTCACAATTACGAGCGTGCATGCTCGGCAAGCCCAGCCCGGCTGCCTCGCCTATGACGTGTCGAAAGCTGGCCTCGAAGCCGCGACCCGCTCGGCCGCTCTCGACCTCGCCGCGCATGGCGTGCTCGCCAACGCCGTTGCCCCGGGCTTCGTGCGCACGCGCATGAGCCTGCTGCCCGACGGCACCGACGAGACCGACACCGACGCATTCCGTCAGCAGTAGGTGGAGAGCGGCAAGCTGCCGCTCGGCCGAGCTGCCCTGCCCGCCGAGATCGCTCCCGTGGTCGACTTCTTGACCTCGCGCGACAACACTTACACAACCGGGCAAGTGGTGACCGTCGACGGCGGTCTCACCATGACGTTCTAGGAGGCACCGCGAATGCTTGCTG
>NZ_JANRKZ010000250.1:0-2336 GCF_033763155.1 Microcella sp. | reverse complement strand
CGGCTGGCCGTGCAGGCTGACCGGCATCGCGCGGTCAGTCATCGGCGACCTCAGCGATCAGCGAGATACCGAGCTTGCCCAATAGCGCGTAGAAGTTGTCGTCGACCCGCTTGGGCAGGCCCTTCTCGATCTCAAAGATGTACCGCTGGGTCGTGCCGAGTGCTGCGGCGAGCTCGCGCTGAGTGTAGCCATGTCGCTCGCGAATCGTTCGGATGAGCGCGCCGAGGTCTCGTTGCGATCCGATCTCCGCCTGCACGACCGCCTCCTCTTGCTGACTACAGATTCCACATCACACTACCACTGACTACGAATCTGTAGTCAGTGCGACCGTGATGTCTTTTCGGTAGTCGGGCTGGTGAAACGCTCCTCGAGACTCGGATGGCCACGCACAACCGACCTCAGGCCCCGGATAGGGTTCGAACCATGAGTCGAGTGCCGTGGTTCTTGATCGTTGGTCTCGTTCTGTTGCCCCTCGTGTTCGTCTTTCCGCTCTTTGACGGCTATGGCCGGCAGAGTTCGCCGTCAATCTCACGCGCGGCGGGGCTTCAGGCTCTCGTGCTTGGCGCCGTCATCGGGGCGTTCATTGCCGAGGCGATGATCCGCGGCTACCAGTTGTTGCTCGCGAGATCTCTAGCGAAGGCCGCACTGACGCTGCGCGCAGACTCGTTGGCTTTGCTTGTTCTGCCGGAGTCCCATTCACAGCCTCCGCCCTTCGCCGAATTGCAGCAGGGCCAACGTGCCTGGCGAGTGTGGCCACGCGGCTACCCCCGAGTGCTCGTCGTCTCTCCAGAGGCTGTCGTTGTCCGCAGCACACGCCAGCACCTCGCTTCACTCGATTCGGCGAGCGTCACGAACGTACTGCTAGTCAACATGCCAGGGCGCAAGCAGCTCTTCTTCCGGCTAAAGCGTGAACCAGCAACTCATGACGGGATTGCCGTCGACCCGTTTCTCGACTTCCTCTGGATCGACATTCGCTCTGGCCTGCGCCCTGTTTCGCATCCTGGTCGCCGTGAAGAGATCCGCGCGTCGTTGGAGCGGGTTCTCCAGTCGCCACGAAGCGGAGCGGCAACATGAACGACGTCCGTGAACTACTTCTCGTTGCCGCGGGCGGATTGATCATTCTCGGCTTGGTGCTCAGTCTCTGTGCCAGACCCGTTGCCGACTTTTACCGCACTCGGGTCTCGCGCGTTCTGCCACGTCGATAGTGGGCCTTCGCATCGGATGCGGTGGCCGTCAGAACCTTCGGCGTAATGGGTGCGGTGGTCGGAGTAGTGCTACTCATCGGAGTTCTCATCGACGTCGGAATTCGTTGACCCGCACCCGCAGTAGCGTGGAGGGCATGACCCCTCTCGCACGCCGCCTGCTCGACTCTGCCCTCGCCGCGCTCGCGGTTGCCCTGGTGACGCACGTCGTGACGGTCGTGCTGTTCGCCGCCATCAACGGCGCGACGGTCGAGGTGCTCGCGCAGGTCAACGGCGTCTTCGGGTTCTCGTCGATGCTGCTCTTCATCTTCATCACGATCATCGGAACCGCGGGTGTTCTCGACAACCGGTGGATCGCGCTCGCTGTGGCCGTGCTCGCCGCCTTCGTTTCGTCGTGGCTCGGCGCCCTGCTCGCGATCGTGGCGGCGGGCAACCCCATCAGCGGCGAACTCATCGACTACCTGTGGATCAGCGTGTTCGGTTTCAACCTGCTGTTCCAGGTCGTCGCCGTACTCGCGGTGGTCACGGTGGGCCGTCGGGTGTGGATGGCGCGCCAGGCGGGCGCCGCGGCATCCCGCCGCGTGGCCATCGTGCGCATGCCGAGCTCGCGCCTCGCCGATGGCGAGTTGACCCACCAAGAGCGCGTGCCGGTCGACATCGACCTCGCCGACGCCCAGTGGGAGGCCTACGTTGAGGCGCTGCGCGCCGAAGGCTTCACGCCCGTCGATGTGCCTCCGGCCGATGAGCTGCCCGACTCGGTGTTCATCGAAGACGCGCTCGTGATGATCGGCGGCACCGCGGTGGTCACACGCCCGGGCGCCGAGTCGCGTCGCCCCGAAATCGACGCGGCCGAGCAGACCGCGCGCGAACTGGGGCTGCGCATCGAGCGCATCGTCGAGCCCGGCACGCTCGACGGTGGCGACGTGCTCGCCATCGGCGACGTGCTCTACGTCGGCCGCGGGGGTCGCACCAACGCCGAGGGTATTCGGCAGCTGCGGGCCATCGCGCGCCGGCACGGGCGTGACGTCGTCGCGGTGCCCGTGACGAAAGCACTGCACCTCAAGAGCGCCGTGACGGCGTTGCCCGACGGAACCGTCATTGGGCATCCGTCGCTCATTGATGACGTGTCGATGT
>NZ_JANRKZ010000249.1:0-3192 GCF_033763155.1 Microcella sp. | reverse complement strand
ACACGCTCCACGTGGGAGTCGTCATACTGCGACTGGTTGGGGCTCGTGCGCTCACCAGCGGGCAACAGGCCTTCGCGCAAGTAGAACTTGAGCGTGGGCACGGGCGTGCCGGTCGTGGCGCTGAGCTCGGACATCCTCATGAGATGGATACTAACACTATCGATAGTGCCAGTGTCTATATTTTTCTGCCATGTTCACGACGCCGTGCCGCTGGCATCATCAAGGCATGCGCCGCCGCATCGTCATTGCCCCCGACTCGTTCAAGGGCACGATCTCGGCGACGGATGCTGCGCTCGCCCTTGCCCGCGGTTGGCAGTCTGAGCGTCCGCACGACGAGGTGCTGCTCGTGCCCCAGGCCGACGGCGGCGAGGGCACGCTCGACGCCATCGCGCAGGCCTCCCCCGGGGCGCAGTGGAGAAGCGTGCGCGTCGCCGGCCCCACGGGCGAACCGCACGATGCTCGGTGGTTGCTGCTGCCCGGCACCCATGCCGTCGTCGAACTTGCCGAGTGCTGCGGCATCACGCTGCTGCCCCGCTCCCACGCGGGCGAGCTCGCGCTCGCACCGCTCGCGGCCTCGAGCCGTGGAGTTGGCGAGGCCATCGCGGCGGCGCTCGATGCGGGCGCCCGGCACGTCACACTCGCCCTCGGCGGCTCGGCGTCAACCGATGGTGGGCTCGGGGCCTTGAGCGCGCTGGGGCTACGGGTGCTTGACGGCTCGGGGGCGCCACTGCCCGACGGGGGCGGCGCCCTCTCGCGGGCGGGCACGCTCGACGCCGCAGCCCTTCGAGCCGCGCCCGCTGGCGGCATGACCCTGCTGACCGATACGACTGCCGTGCTAACCGGCCCCTCCGGGGCAGCCTTGATGTTCGGGCCGCAGAAGGGCGCGACAGCCGATGAGGTGGCCACGCTCGATGCCGCCCTCGCGCGCGCCGCGGCGATTGCCGGCGGCGACGAACACCTCCTTCCCGGCGCGGGCGCCGCGGGCGGAACGGCCTGGGGCTTTGCGCGGTACTGGGGCGCGCGCATCCAGTCGGGCGCCGACACCATCGCGGTGCTGACCGGCCTCGACTCGGCACTCGAGGGCGCCGACCTTGTCATCACGGGCGAAGGCCGCTTCGACGCCACGAGTCGCGCCGGAAAGGTTGTGGGCGGCGTGCTCGAGCGAGCATCCGTCGCCGGGGTCGCCGTGGCGGTCGTGGCAGGCCAGGCCGACCCCACTGCGGCCCGGGATGCCGAGGCCCACGGCCTCGGACGCGTGCTCACGCTCAGCGAGCTCGCCGGGTCGCCCGCCGCCGCTGTCAGCGAGCCGGATCGCTGGTTGCACGCGGCAGCCGCGGCGATCGCACGCGATCAGAATGAGCAATATAGCTGGGGTGCCTGGACTCGAACCAAGAACAACTGAACCAGAATCAGCCGTGTTGCCAATTACACCACACCCCATCAGCGCGGCCGGGGCCGAGCTGGGTGACCCGCGAGCGGGCCGAGTAGCGAGTTTACCCTACAGGCGGTGTGACGACGTACGAGATGGCGCAGAACCCGCCGCCAAAGCACACCGCTTCGGCCGTGATGGGCATTCCGGTCGTGAGGCCTCGGTTTGACCGCACCGTCACGGGCTCGCCCGAGTCGCGGGCCTCGCTCACGGCGGCTGCCAGGCTCGTGGCACTCGGGGGCCGGTAGCCATAGGCAACCGAGCGCTCGGCGAGCAATTGGTAGGTTTCGCGAAAGTCGCCCGCGCCGCGCTCGTCGATGCGCACCGACACGACGTGGTCGTCGCTCGTCGTAATCGTGAAGAGCGGCGTCGTGAAGAGAGCCCCATTGGGTTGCTCGTCGGTGGCGATGAGCACGAGCCGATAGTCAAGGTCGGTCGCGTGCGGCCCGACCGTCAGCGAGCCCTCGGCAGGCAGACCCAACGATGACGCGTTGACCGGGGGCTCGCTGAAGTCGATGCGCGGCGTGCGTGCTGACTCGATGTAGGCGAGCCCGTCGTCGGTGAACACCGACCAGTTGAGGTCGTTGACCTGATCGGTTTCTGCGGGGCCGGGGCCCGACGCGACCTCGGGTAGGCCCACGATGCCGAACACTACAACTCCCAGCATGATCGCGCTGAGCAGCGCCGCGGGCATCCACTTCACCCACTCGGGTCGGCGCGAGAACTCATCGATCATGGGTCTAGCGTAGGAGGGTGCACGACGCGAGCCCCCGCCGACGACTGCGCCCTGTCGTGTTTGCCGCGGTCGGCGCACTCCTCGTGCTCGCCGTGGCGGTTGTCGCGGCACAGTGGTGGCGCGACACCAGTGATGGGGCAGCGTTCATCGCGAGCTACCCCGGTGGTGTCACTCCCCCGGCGGGCACGCCCGTGGGTTTTCCCGCGTGGCTGAGCTGGACCCACGCGCTCAACGCCTTCTTTTTGCTGTTCATCGTGAGTTCTGCGCTTCACCTACGGGCCGGCGCGCGTCCGCCCGCGTTCGTTACGCGCCGCAACCGCTGGCTGCGCACCTCCACGGCACCGAAACGACTGGGGCTGCACACGTGGTGGCACCTCCTGGTCGTGACGCTGTGGATCGCGACCGGGCTCGTCTATGTGACGCTGCTGGTCGTGAGCGGGCACTGGGCGCGCATTGTGCCAACCGAGTGGTCGGTGATTCCGAATGCCGTGTCGGCCGGCCTGCAATACCTCTCGCTCGACTGGCCCGAGCACACCAGCTGGGCTTACTACAACGCCCTGCAAGTGCTCTTCTACGGCACCACGGTCTTCGTCGCCGCGCCACTCGCGCTCGTCACGGGCCTGCGCCTCTCACCCGTCTGGCCGCAGCGGTGGATGCGCAACCACGGCCCCCTGTCTGACGCCTGGGCGCGCCAAACCCACTCACTCGTGCTCTGGTTCTACCTCGCGTTCACCGTCGTGCACGTGGGCCTCGTGCTGCTCACGGGAGCACGCCGCAACCTCAACGCGATGTACGTCGGTATCGACGACGCCGAGAGCTGGCTGGGGGTCGTCGTGTTCGCGGCGTCGGTCGTCGTCATGGCCGTGGCGTGGGTGCTGCTGCGACCGCCCGCACAAGTGGCGATCGCCGAGCGTGTCGCCGACGTGCGGCGCATGCCTGCCACCCCACGCTGACGTTGGGCGCTGCGCCTGCCGCCGCTCTGACGCGCCGCCGCGCCAGTTGCCTACAGCGAAGCGCGCAATGCCCG
>NZ_JANRKZ010000248.1:0-17593 GCF_033763155.1 Microcella sp. | reverse complement strand
GTCGCGAGCGCGACGTTGATGTCGCACGAGTATTGACCGGCCGCGACGTTCGTAAGGCACCCGCCGAGACCCGCGGCCGTGACCGTGACGCTCGAGCCGCCAAAGAACCCGGTGTCGTCATAGGCTGCGCCGTTGACGCTCACCGTCGTGATGCTGTTCGTCGCGATGCCGTTGGCGGGCCGGTTCGCGGTGCTGACGGTCGGTGGGGCCAGCGTGTAAAACTCCCAGCCCTCGCTCGAACCCAACTGGTCGCCCGCGGTGACCGTCGCCGTGATCGTTCCGTAGCTGCTGGGCCCCGACGAGAAGGTGCATGCCCAGGTCTCGTCGGGCTGAACCACCGTCGTGCACAGCACGCCACTACCGCCGTTAGCAAAGTCGCTCGTCGTGAGTTGCACCGTGTCGCCGGGGTCGCCGACTCCTTGAAGGGTGTACGCGAGCGAGCCGTCTTCAGCGAACGAGAACAGGGTGCCCTCAAACGGCGGGTTGATGTCGAACGAGAACGGCAGTGCCCACGCAGGCCGGGCATCGATGAGCACGCTCGCGAGCACGCCCGTGAGCCCGAGCGAGGCGATCGTGACGATCGCGAAAGCGCGGCGGAGCGCAGAAGAAGAGCGAGCATCCGTGCGCGACGGCGAGATCGATCGAGACATCGGGCGAAGCAGGCCTTTCGCGGCAATCAATACGTCTGCACGGATTCTAAACAAGAATGTGGCTCAGTCCGACGCGCCAGGTGCTGCGGTCACCCGCGGTCAGGAAACCCGTGCGGCAATGCCGAGAGAGTCGGGCGCAAATCGTCGAGCCGTGCGCGTTCGAGCTGCAGGGCAGTCGCCTCGCGGCCGCGCCGAATCGCCGCCACCGCCGCGAGAAACAGCTCGGGGTCGCCGCCCGGCACCGGCGACACATAGAGCGCGGCCTCAGTCGCGAGCCCGCGCGCAATGCGGTCACGCGACGACGGTGTGTGGCCGGCGGCTTGGCGCAAGAACTGGGCGATACGGCGTGCGAGCGCGTCGGGCATGCGCGCGACGTCGGCCGTCGCTGCCCACTCCACGAGGTCGACCGGCACCCCAAACACCGGAGCGTTGAGCGTTCCGACACGTTCGTATTGGCTGTAGGTGCCCGCCAGGAGGTCGCCAAGACGCTTTGCCCGGGTGTTGAGCATGGCGACAACCACGGCGAGCCCGCCCAACGTCATCACGATCTCAAAGATGCCCATGAGGGCACGGATGAAGGCGTGCCGGAAAGCGACGGCGCCACCGTCGTCGCGGACGATGCGATCACCGATGGCGAGCCGACCCAAAGACTTGCCCTGGGTCGCGGTCTCGACCGCCGCCGGAAGCAGCACGAGTGTCAGCACAACACAGCCGATGACGATCGCGGCAAACAGCGCGTCAGGAACACCCAGTGATGCGGCGGCCGAGAGTGACAGCCAAACCAGAAGCCCGGCGCTCACGCCATAGACGAGGTAGTCAATGATGCCGCCCGCCATGCGCAGCACCACGCTGGTCGCGCGGAGTTCGAGGGCAACGGCCTCGCCCGTCAAGAGTTCGCGCTCGACGTCGTAATCAGTCGACAGGTTCTCAGCGCCCGGCATGCCATCATCTAAACAGATGGATCTCGACGCTTACTCGAACGCGCACGCCGACGAATGGGAGAGGCTGCGCTCGTTGTCGCGCCGTCGGCGTTTTGCCGGTCGCGACGCCGATGAACTGATCGAGCACTATCAAGCGGGCGCTTCGCACCTGTCGGCGATCACGACGAGCGCGGGCCAGGTGCCTCAAGCGGCATCGCTCAGTGTCTTGCTCTCGCGCGCACGCTTGCGTTTCACGGGCGCAACCGCCGAGCCGCTCGCGCAATTGGCGCGCTACGCGACGCGCGAAGTGCCAGCGGCGCTGTATCGCATTCGATTCTTGACGCTCGTCGTCGCTGCGTTTTTTGTCATCGTCGCGAGCCTCTACGCCGTGTGGGTGGCGACGACCCCGGGCGTGCTCGCCGCGTTGGGGCCGTATGACGAGCTGCGCCGTTTTGCCGAAGAAGACTTCGTGGGCTACTACAGCGAGTCAAGCGAGGCCGTCTTTGGCCTGCAGGTGTTCAGCAATAACGCTTGGATCGCCGCGCAGTCGGTGGCCTTCGGCGTTACGGGCGTGTACGTGCCGTTCGTCGTGTTCCAAAACGCGCAAGGCTTGGGGCTGAGCGCGGGCATCATGGCCGAGTTCGACCGCCTTGACGTGTTCTTCGCGAGCATTTTGCCGCACGGCCAACTCGAGATTTACGCGATCTTTGTGGCTGCGGCCGGCGGCCTCATGATCTTCTGGTCGTGGGTGGCGCCCGGTTCACGCACGCGGTTGCAGGCGCTCGCCGAAGACGGCCGCGCCCTGTTTTCGATCATCGGCGGGCTCGTGGCTGCCTTGCTCGTGAGCGGCATCATCGAGGGCTACGTCACGCGGCAAGAGTGGCCCGACGTGATTCGCATCGGAATCGGCACCGTCGCACTCGTCGCGTTTGTGTTGTATCAGTGGATGCTCGGCGGTCGTGCCTTCCGAGACGGCGAAACGGGCGACCTCGACCCGATCAGTCGAGGCGCCCGCGTCGTCGTTGGTGACTAGTTCGGCTACTTCTGCGCGAACACTCCGCGGTGCAGCAGCGCGCCGAGCACCGCACCCACGACGGGCACGATGAGGAATACGGCAACCTGCATGAGGGCATCCGGCCCGCCATAGACAGCGGTCGCTAGCGAGCGCGCCGGGTTGAACGAGGCGTTCGACACGGGAATAGCCACGAGGTGCAGCACCGTGAGCGTGAGGCCGATCGCGAGCGGGGCAAAGCCGGCCGGCGCACGGCCGTCAGTGACGCCGAGAATGACGACGAGGAACACGGCCGTGAGCACGAGCTCGGCCACGATGACCGCGACGAGGCCATAGCCGGCGGGCGAACCCTCATCGAAGCCGTTCGAGAAGAAACCTCCGGCCTGAGCGTCGGCGAGGGCTCCGGCGGGGCCGAATGAGCCGATGAGCACGAGCACGCTCGTCGCGAGCAGGCCACCGACGAACTGCGCGATGACGTAGCCGGGCACGTCTTTCCAGGCGAAGCGCCCGGCAACCGCCGCGCCGATCGTCACCGCAGGGTTGAAATGCGCCCCTGAAATGTGGCCGACGGCGTAGGCGCCACCCATGACAGCGAGGCCGACCGCGAGCGCGGGGCCGAGCAGGCCGGTGTTGGCCGAGGAGAAGAACGCGGTGCCGATGACACCGCCGACGAGCAAGAAGGTTCCGAAGGCTTCAGCGGTGAGGCGCTGAGCCGTAGAGGGGGTCGACGCGGTTACTTTCGCCATGAACAGCTCCTTTGATGCGGCGAACGGTGAGTGAGAGCACTGTATCGCCGCACGAGTGCCTGACTACAGGCGACCGGCCGCCTTGTAGGCGAGATAACGATCAGCAACGGCGGGAGGCAGATCGAGAGGCGCGCCCGTCACAACATCGCCGCCGAGGCGTCGCACGGCGGCAGCCACCCGCTCGGCATCGAGCAGGGCGCGCTCGGCGGCAGCGGCCCGATAGACTTCGGCGCGATTGTCGCGTTCGCCCGCAGCCTCGAACAAGGCCGGGTCGGTCACGGCCGCCACGAGCACGAGGTGTCGCGTCGTCAATTGCGGCAGCATCGTGAGAAGCCCCCGCGTGGCGCCGGGCGACTCGAGGGGCATGCACAAAACCACGAGCGACCGCTGGGTGGTCATCGACCGCACGAGCCCCGGAATTGCTGAATAGTCGGTCTCGATCAGTTCGGGATCAACCGGAGCCATCGTTTCGACAAGTTTCGACAGCAGATCGGCTCCCCGGGCGCCCTGCACCCGGCCACGCACCCGGCGGTCGTAGATGGCGACATCCACCCGGTCGCCCGCTCGGTCAGCAAGCGCGCTCAACAACAAGGTCGACTCGAACGCCGTGTCGAGGCGCGTCTCGTTCGCGATGCGAGCCGCGGCCGTTCGCCCCGAATCGACGATCACCACGACATGCCGATCGCGCTCGGGGCGCCACGTTCGCACCATGAGCGTCTGACCCGCGCCGTTGCCGGTGCCGGGTCCGCCCGATCGACGAGCGGTGGCGCGCCAGTCGATCGATCGCACGTCGTCGCCGCGCACATATTCGCGCAAGCTGTCGAACTCGGTGCCATGGCCGCGCAGCATGACGCTCGTGCGGCCGTCGAGTTCGCGCAAGCGCGCAAGGCGAGACGGCAAGTGCCTGCGGCTGGCAAACTCCGGCAGCACCGTGATGGCACCGGGTACGCGGATGCTCGCCTGGCGTTCGGCAAGCCGCAACGGGCCGCGCGATCGCACCGTCACGAGAGCCGTGCGGCGCTCGCCGCGCCGCCACGGGGTGAGCTGCGTCACGATCGCCCGGCGTTCGCCGGGCGGAACCCGCAGCGACTGCCGCTTCGGCGAGGCTCCCGCCGACGGTTCCCACGCGTCACGGATAGCTCCCCGCATCGTGCGCCGCGAAGGGTTCGTGACGAAGAGCGTCGCGCGTGCTGTTTCGGTGAGACGCACGCGAGCATCCGTCTGTCGCTGAAGGATGAGAGCGCGGGGGGAGGCCGCCACGAGCAAGTCGATGCTCGCGAGCACGGCGCACAGCACGAGCCAACCCAGCAGTGTCAGCTCTGCGGGCACGGCATCAGACAGCGCGACGACGGGCACGACGCCGGCGGCGACGAGCAGAACGAACCACCCCGTGATGGCCATGATCAGCGGGCGACGATCACAGCGGCACCTGCACTTGCTGCACGATCGCGCGCAAGATGGTGTCGGCCGACACGCCCTCGAGCTCGGCCTCGGGTCGCAAGGCGATGCGGTGCCGCCAGACAGGAAGCAGCATCGCTTGAACGTGGTCGGGCGTGATGGCTTCGGCACCTTGCAACCAGGCCCAGGCCTTGGCGGCCGCGAGCAATGCGGTGGTGCCGCGAGGGCTCACGCCCAGCTTGACCGAGGGGCTCTGACGCGTCGCGCGCGCGAGGTCGACGATGTACCCGAGCAACTCTGCTGACGCCCGCACCTCGCCGACGAGCGCTCGCGCTTGCGTGATCTGTTCGGCGTTCAGCACGGCCGTGACGCCCGCGGCGGCGAGATCGCGCGGGTTGAAGCCATCGGCATGCCGCTGCATGACCTCGACCTCGGCGTCACGCGCCGGAAGATCGAGCACCAGCTTGAGCAAGAAGCGGTCGAGTTGCGCTTCGGGCAGCGTGTAGGTGCCCTCGTACTCAACCGGGTTTTGCGTCGCCGCGACCATGAAGGGGTGCGGCAGCGGGTGCGTGGTGCCGTCGACCGTCACCTGACGCTCTTCCATGGCCTCGAGCAAAGCCGACTGCGTCTTCGGCGGCGTGCGGTTGATTTCGTCGGCCAGCACGATGTTCGTGAACACGGGCCCCTGCCGAAACTCGAAGTCTCCCGCCTTGGCGTCGTAGACCACCGAGCCCGTGACGTCGCCCGGCATGAGGTCGGGAGTGAATTGCACGCGCGTCGTGCGCAAGTCGAGCGCGGCGCTCAGCGAGCGCACGAGCAGCGTCTTGGCGACGCCGGGCACACCCTCGAGCAGCACGTGACCGCCTGTCAGCAACGCCACGATGAGGCCGCTCACGGCTCCGTCTTGGCCCACGACGGCCTTGCCGACTTCAGAACGAACACGCCCGAAGGCGTCGCGAAGGTCTGTGGTGGTCATGCGTCCATTCTTCCGGTCGAGGAGGGGTCGGTGGGAGCTTCGGGGGATGCTGTGGCGCCGTCGAGCCCGACGCGGCGCGCAATGAACGACTCGAGTTCGAGCAATCGGTCGCTCAGTTCAACCAGTTCGCGGTCGTTGGCGGGCTCCCGGCCCACCAGCAGGTCACGCACGGCATGAGCGTCACGGCCCGTGATGCTCGCGACCGCGCCCACAATGTCGTCGACTCCGGCTCCCCGCCCGAGCGCGAGTCCGTCAGCGATGCGGCGCAATGTGCCCACGCGCAACGCGTCGATAGCGCGCAACCGCGAGCCCTCGCGGGCATACAACCGCGCGCGACCTTCCATGGTTTCGGTCGTCTTGACGACCACGGGCAGATTCTCGATCACGACCGGACCAAAGCGACGCCCCCGCCAGAAGGCCGCGGCGAGCCCCACAATGATCGCGAGCCACGCGACGGGATTCACCCAGTCGGGGGTGAGCTCGGCAATGCTGGGTGCCGCAAAATCGGCCGGGGTCGGCTGATACCAGACGAGTGTCTCGTGCTGGCCCAGCAGCCCGAGCGCGAGCGCCGCGTTGCCCGCGCGCGTGATCTCGCCGTTCTCCAGCACTGACCCCGCGCCCAGCACCGTCACGATTCGCCCGTCGACCTCGAGCTCGATGAGGCCCGCACCCGTTTCGCCGGCGTCGAAGCAGACCTCGCCACTGATCGTGCTGTAGCCGATTCCGGTCGCGCGGATGCTCTGGGCCCGCACCGCGGCCGGCACACGGCATTCGGCGACGAGCTCGAGCGCCTGACCCGTGCTGAGGGGCGCTGCCGTGAGGGCGTCGATGCGCAGGGCATCCAGTGCCGCCTGCGACGGCTCGGCCAGAACAAGGTGGTCGGCAACGCCCAACAGTTGCGGCCACTGTTCGTCGTCGAGGATGCCGCGCACGTCGCCCACGAACAACGTCGTGCCGGGCTCGTCGAGCGCGGCCAAGGTTTGGTCGAGTTCGCCCGTGACGACCACGTCGACCCCGGCATCGCGGAGCACCTCAACGACGGCGCGCGAGCCGAGCGGCGCCGTCTCGTCAGCGCCCCATCGTTCCACGAAGCGCGAGGCCCCATTGATGGTGATCATGATGAACCCGAGCACGAGCAGGCCAGCGATGACACCGCCCCAGTAGAGCGATCGACGAACGACGCGCCGCACGGTCGGCGTTGTGATGACGGCCGAGAGTTCGGCGTTGATGTCGGTCGCGGGCGTGCTCACGATGCCCCCGCGGCGGCGAATGCATCGACAGCGGGCAGGGGAGACCGAGCGGCCTCGAGCGTTTCGTCGAGGGCGCGAACGAACGCGTAGCCATCGGCCGAGCCCGGCTGGCCGAGGTAGCGCACCTCATCGAAGCGGTCGGCGGCCGCGCTGAGTTCGCTGCGGTGGTCGGGAAACTGCCGGGCGGCCGCTCGGGCAAAGCCGTGCGCCGTCGTACCCGGAAGCGCCGCGACGATCGTGCGCTCGTCGAGGGAGCGCGCGATTGCCCGATAGCGTTCGGCGATTGCGAGCGGCCAGTCGCTCGCCGCTGCGGCGCGCTCGGCATCGCGTCGCAACTGCCGTGCGGTGCGCCGGTCGTTCTCACCGAGAAGGTCTCCGACCTGCAGTCTGCTGCGTGTGCGCCAGCGAGGCACGCCATAGATCAGAAGCGCCACGATGATGGCTGCCGCGAGAACGATGCCGCCGATCGCGAAGGCGAGAGCCGGTGGGCCTTCTCCGCCGGCCAGTCGCAGGCTGCCGAGCCAGTCGAGCACGGCCTGCGTGACGAGGTCGAACCACGTGGGTTGGCTCTCGGCGTAGGCCGGGTCGGTGAGTTCGTTGAGAAGCAACTCGCGGGCATCCGGAGCATCGGGCTCAACCGGAACGCTGAGGGTCACGGTGCCGTCAAATAGGGATCAGCACCCGCGGCGCCACTCGCGCGCAACTCGACGTAGCGCTGAAGTTCAAGGTCGAGGCCTTCGGTGCGCATGCGACGGTCGATATAGAGCAGGGAGGTGGCGGATGTCGTGAGAACGGCGCCGATCGCACCGACCACCGACGTGATGGCAATCACCACGAGGTTGAGAATAATGAAGAGGCTGAAATCGGTTTCGAGTTCTCCGGCCGGGTTCGCCAGCGGAAGAGCAAAGGTGGCAGCGAACTGCACGGGCGTTGTCACGATGCTCGCCGCCAGGTTGACCATGACCGTGATGAGCACAAGGGTGCCGAAGATGCGCCAGAACGCTCCCCGAACGAGCGACCATGAACGGCGTAGCGCGCCACTGAGGGGCAGTCGTTCGATGATGATCGACGCGGGAACGAAGGCAAGCTTCGTGCTCAGCCATGCGGCGAGCACGAGAAAGCCGAGCCCGCCAATCAGCAGAAACACGATGCCGCCCGCAATTGCGGCCGGTTGGCCCACGATGAAGAATCCGAGGCTCAACGCGATGAGCACGGCGACGCCCAGGCCCACCGCGAACCCCACGAGAGCTGTCCAGCCGATAAGGGCCCACCAGCGCCCGCGACCGACGCGCACCAGTTGGCGCAGGGTGAGCTTCTCGCCCAGCGTCGCTCGTGACACCTCGACCGAGATGATGCCTTGCAAGAGAGCCTGCGCGACCACGGAGATGCCGATCGCGAGCAACGTTGCCACGACCGCGAGAGCGACGGTACCCGCCAGGATGGTGTCGGCGTCAGCGAGGCTAGCCCGCGACGCGCGATCGACCCCCGAGAGCAAGATGATCGTGCTGATGCCGCTCGACAAGAACACGACCAGGGCGTTGAGCAGCAGAGCAGCCCCGAACGTGGGGCGTGGATTGCGGCGCAACACCTGAAAACTTGCACCGAGCACGGTGCCAAATTCGATGGGCCGCAGCGGGATGAGGCCGGGCTTGGGCGGGGGAGTCCAGCCCGGTGAGGGCGGCACGACGCCGAAGGGTGCCGACGCAGAAGCCCCTTGGCTGACGGGCTGTGCCGCAGGGGCGTAGGGGCTCGCCCCGGGCGCACCGTGGGGGGCGTCGGGAGTCGGGCCACCCGGCGAGGCCCACGAGGTCGAATCGCTCACGTGCTTACCCTTCGTCAGTGCCTGAGGTCGGCTCGAAACGTATGGTGTCACACTCGTCTAGGCTGGAGCCAACAAGAAGCGGAGGCTGCCCCATGACTGCGCGCATCCTGGTCGTCGATGATGACGCCGCAATCGCCGAGATGATCGGCATCGTTCTGCGGGGCGAAGGGTTTGAGCCCCACTTCTCGTTCGATGGGCCTGCCGCCCTCGACGCGTTCGCGAGCGTCAAACCCGACCTCGTGTTGCTCGATCTCATGCTGCCCGGCATCGACGGCATCGACGTGTGCACGCGCATTCGCGAGACCAGCGGAACGCCCATCATCATGCTCACGGCCAAGAGCGACTCAACCGACGTTGTTCGCGGGCTCGAGAGCGGCGCCGACGACTATGTCGTGAAGCCCTTCAACCCGAAAGAACTCGTGGCGCGCATCCGCACCCGACTGCGCCCGACCGCGCAATCAGAGGTCGAACGCCTTGCAATCGGTGATCTCATCATCGACGTCACGGGTCATGAGGTCACGCGCGATGGCCAGCCCATCTCGCTCACCCCGCTCGAGTTTGACCTGTTGCTGGCCCTGGCAATGAAGCCCAACCAGGTGTTCACGCGCGAAATGCTGCTCGAGCAAGTGTGGGGCTACCACTACAAGGCCGACACACGACTCGTCAACGTGCACGTGCAGCGCCTGCGCGCCAAAGTCGAGCTCGACGCCGACAACCCGAGCATCGTCATGACGGTGCGTGGAGTGGGCTACCGCGCCGGCGCCGCCCGCTGAGAGCGGCGCGACGACCCTCATGCCTCCGTACACCTGGCGCAGCCTGGTGCGACGGGCGCGCCATCTTTGGCGCAGCTCGTTGCAGTTGCGCACGGTGGCGATCACGGTGTTTCTCTCGACGATCGCCGTCACGATCATCAGTGGCTATATGTCGCTGAGCATCGCGACGAACCTCTACGACGCGCGCAAGACACAAGCGATCGCCGAGGCGCAGCAGGCGACGGTGAGCACGCAAGAACTTTTCGACCACTCCGTCTCGTCGGATGGAACCATCGATGTCGAGTCGGTGAGCGAGACAGCCCAACGCACCATTCTTGCGTCAACGTCGAGCCCGGGCGGCACCCAGTTCGCCATCTTGCGCACGCCGGGCCAGAGCACCTCGGTGACCATGACGCCGCGTACCACGCGTGAACTCGATGTCACGGTCATCACTGACGACTTGCGCGACCAGGTGTCGACCAACAGTGGCACGATCTTTGCGCAAGCGGTCGCCATCGCTGGCGAAGAGGGCGCTGACCCCGGCCTGGTCGTCGGCAGCGTCTTCGAGGTGCCGACCGCGGGGCAGTACGAGCTCTATCTCATCTACAACGTTCGTGACGTGCAGCAGACCCTCGACTTCGTGCAGCAAACCCTCATCATCGGCTCGCTCTTGCTCGTGGCGACGATTGGCCTGGTGACGTTTTTGGTGACCCGGCTCGCCATCAACCCGGTGCGCGTCGCGGCAGAGACCGCCGAGAAGCTCGCTGACGGCCAGCTTGAAGAACGCATTCCGGTCAAGGGTGAAGATGTCATCGCGACGCTCGGGCGCTCGTTCAACCGCATGGCCGACAGCCTGCAGCGTCAGATCACGCAGCTCGCCGCGCTCTCGCGCGTGCAACAGCGCTTTGTGAGTGATGTGAGCCACGAGTTGCGCACGCCGCTCACGACCATTCGCCTCGCCGGAGATGTGCTCTATGAGCAACGCGATCAGTTCAGCCCCACGACGGCCCGCACCGCTGAACTGCTGCGAACGCAAGTCGACCGCTTCGAAGTCATGCTTGCCGACCTGCTCGAGATGAGCCGGTATGACGCTGGGGCCGTTGAGCTCGACACCGAACCGACCAACCTCGTGCGCCTCGTCGAAGAGTCGCTCGAAGCCATTCGCCCGCTTGCGATCGAGAAGGGCAGTGAGCTGCGACTCGTGGCCCCCGGGGGCTACTTCGAGGCCGATGTCGAGTCGCGCCGCATCCGTCGCATTCTGCAGAACCTGTTGGGCAACGCTGTCGATCACGGCGAAGGTCGGCCGATCGTCGTCTATGTCGACAGCAACCGCGATGCCGTCGCCATTGCGGTGCGCGATTACGGCGTGGGCATGGATGATGCGCAACTCGAGCGCGTCTTCGACCGGTTTTGGCGCGCCGACCCCTCGCGCCAACGCTCGACCGGGGGCACGGGCCTTGGCCTCGCGATCGCCACGGAAGACGCCCAACTGCACGGCGGCAACATCGACGTGTGGTCGGTTCCCGGCGAAGGCACGTGTTTTCGCTTGACTCTTCCCCGCGAGGGCGGATCGTCGGTCGAGAATTCACCCATTGACTTGCCTCCCGTCGACCCCGACGAACCCCTTCTCGAGCTCTCGGGAGGTGATGACCGTGCCTAAGGCTCACGAGCGCCTGCGGCGGCGCTGGGCCGTGCTCGCGATGGTTCCGGCGCTGTTGCTCTCGGCGTGCGTCTCGGTGCCGTTCTCAGGTGACGTCGAACGCGGGGGAGACCTCGACACGGGAGTGGCCGTCGACTTCGACTTTCTCCCGTCGGGCCCGAGCCCGGGAGCGACCCCCGAAGAGATTCTCCACGGGTTCTTGGCCGCTACGACGGCCGCGCAGAACAACTACCGCATCGCTCGGTCATATCTCGCCGACGAGGTCGCTGATGTCTGGAATCCCTATGCGAGCACGCTCGTGCGCGCGCGTGAAGGCACCATCGACGAGATCGACGAGACCACCCTTACCTACAGTGTTCCGATCGTTGCCTCGGTCGACGCCGTCGGTCGCTACTCGGTCGCGGGAGACACGGCAACGCAGACCCTTCCGGCCTTCCGCTTCGTGCAAGAGGGGGGAGAGTGGCGCATCGCCGAGCTGGGCGACGGCATTCTCATTTCACAGCAGGCATTTCCGAGCGCGTTCAGTCAGCACACGCTGTTCTATTGGGATTCCGCCTTCCGCAACCTCGTGCCTGACTTGCGATGGTTCCCCTCCCGATCAGAAGTCGCTACGCGAATTGTGCGCGCGGTGCTTGACCAGCCGACCAGCTGGCTCGCGCAGGGGGCAACCGTCTCTGCGATCCCGGAGGGCACCAAGCTCGCCCTCGCGCCGGTCACCATTGACGCCGGTATCGCGCAAGTCGACCTGACGAGCGAGGTGCTCTCACTCACCGACCTCGAGCGCCAACGCGTGCGGTTGCAGCTTGCCGCCAGCCTGCGTGCCGTGAGCGGTGTCGTGGGAGTGCAGATCACCGTTGACCAAAACGCGGTGAGCATTCCCGAGTGGACGTCGGGCGCTCCCGACATCGTGCCGCAGGTCGACCCCCGACTCTTGCTGAGCACCGACAACGGCTTTGGCTTCGCCACGGGGAGCGACATCGAACCGCTCGGCGAACTGAGCCCCCGAGTGGTCGACCTCGGCGCCTCGGCGGTTGCCCTGGCGCGCAGCACCACGTTGGCGGCAGTGCTCGCGCCCGACGGCGTCTGGGCGGTTCCGACGGGGGATGCTCCCCCCGTGCTGCTCGATGATCGCGCGGGTCTCATCGCCCCGAGCATCGACAGTTATCAGTTCGTCTGGTCGGTGCCGGCAACGGGCACGGGCGGGGCCGGAGTGATTCGCGCGACCGAGCTCGACGGCGCCGTGCACGTGGTTGAAGCCGCGCTGCCGAGTGGCTCGCGCATCGTGAGCCTCAAGGTCTCGCGCGAGGGAGCCCGCGTGCTGCTCATGCTTGACGGCTCGGGTGGGCCGCGCCTGGTCTACGCCGGCATCATTCGCGACGAGGCGTCGGGCGTTCCGGTGCGGCTGGGTGAGCTGCGCGACCTTCCGCTCAATGGCGACTCCGCGGTCGATGCCGCGTGGGTTGACGAGGTGCGCGTCGCCTCAATTACGCGCACGGGCGAACAGTCGCTCGTCGAACTGCACGAGTTGGGTGGCCGCAGCCGCCCGCTGGGGCTTCCCCCGGAGGCCATTCAGATCGTGGGCGGCAACGCCGGTGTTGACGGCATCCGCGTGCTCGGTGCCACGGGAGTCGTCTTCGAACCCCGTGGCTCGGGCTGGCAAAACACCGGACTCAGCGCCTCGTTCTTGGGCACGCAGCAATAGCGCTTTTCCACCGATTGGTGTGAGCGTGCGGCACGCGGGGCTCGCCCGCGGCACGCTCGACACATGACCGTGCTGTCGCTCGTCTCCACGGCGCTCGCCGACGCGTGGGCGCTCGTCGCGCCCGTCGAGTGCGCCGGATGCGGTGCTCACGATCGCGCGCTGTGCTCGGTGTGTGTCGCCGGCCTGCAATCGCGGCTCATGCACGCGACGCTCGAAGTCGACGGCTCGTCTGTGCCGCTCGTTGCGGCGTTGCCCTACGCGGGCGTCGCGCGGCAATCGTTGCTCGCTCTCAAGCACGAGGGGCGCACCGAACTCGCGCGTCCGCTCGCCCCGGTGTTACTCGCGGCGGTCACGGCGGTGTGGCACGGTTCGGGGGCCTACGCGCTCGTGCCGGTTCCCGGCTCGCGCGCGGCGGCCGCGCAGCGCGGCTTTGGCCCGGTCGCACTCATCGCCCGCCGTGCTGGGCTCGCGGTCACTCACGCGCTGCGGCCGATGGCCGCTGGCCCCGCGCAAAAGGCGCTGCGTCTCGAGCAGCGACTCGCCACCGGCTCCCGGCGCTGGCGTGCGAGCCCCCGCGTGGCGGGCCGCCGAGTGGTGCTCGTCGACGACGTCGTGACGAGCGGAGCCACGCTGCGCGCGGCCACGCGCGCCCTTCGTGCGGCAGGAGCCGAGGTAGCGGGCTGCGCCGCCATGGCCGCGACGATGCGTCGATGGGGTGATTCGAGCATCCACTGGAAATTCTTTGCCGATCATGACGAAAGTCACGATGACAATGAGCGCGGGGAGGACTAGCGTGAGGGAAAGGAGGCGTGACCATCGCCTGACCGACAGGCGACACGCTCTCGGCTCAGGAGGTTGACGTGGACATCACCATCACCGGACGCAACATCGGCATCACCGACCGGTTCCGCGACTACGCGACTGAGAAGGCCGAGAAGATCGAGCACCTCGCCGATCGTGCCCAGGTGCTCGAGATCAAGGTCTCTCGTCATCACGAGAAAAGCGCCGGCAAAGCGGCCGATGATCGAGTCGAGATGACTCTCATCGGTGCAGGCCCCGTCGTGCGCGCCGAGTCGGCCGGCAGCGACAAATACGTGGCGTTTGATCTCGCGATCGACAAGCTTCTCGAGCGACTGCGACGCGCAAAAGATAAGCGCAAGGTGCACCGCGGCAATCACCGGCCCGTGTCGTTGCACGAGGCCTCGGCCGACGGGTTTCGGGTGATCGACATCACTCCCGCCGACCCCGACATCATCAAGAAGGTCGCCACCGGCTCGATTCCGGTGCAGCAGCCCGCGGCAGAAGACGCCGACGAGGTCTATTCGCCCATCGTGGTGCGGCAAAAGGTGTTTCCGGCGGTCGCCATGACCGTGGACGACGCGGTTGACCAGCTTGAGCTCGTTGGGCACGACTTCTTTTTGTTCATCGATTCCGCAACCGATCGGCCGAGCGTGGTCTATCGCCGTCAGGGTTGGAACTACGGGGTCATCGGCCTCGAGGCCGAACAGTCCGCTGCCGTCGTGAATGGGCGACGCGGGCGCTGAGGCTGCGCCGCTGATTCATCAGCGCAGTATCCCTGCTGTTCACCAATGAACACGGGCCGTCCATGCCGCACTTGCTAGCATGGGCGGGCCGTGTTCTGCGGCGGTCTGCGGCATGCCCAGACCTGGCCGCACGGCACCGTGTGTGGCCCGACGAGTGGAGTGACCGAAGTGGCGAATGTTCTCGAGCGTGTTCTGCGGGTCGGCGAAGGTCGAATTCTTCGGCGACTGAAGGCCTATGCCGAAGCGATCAACCACCTCGAAGACGACTTCAGCGATCTGACCGACGATGAGTTGCGCAACGAGACCGCCGAGCTGCGCGAGCGCTACGGCAACGGTGAGTCGCTCGACGACCTCTTGCCTGAGGCCTTCGCGGCCGTTCGTGAGGCCGCAAAGCGCACCCTCGGCATGCGTCACTTTGACGTGCAGCTCATGGGTGGCGCAGCACTGCACCTCGGCAACATCGCCGAGATGAAGACGGGCGAGGGCAAGACCCTCGTTGCCACGACCGCCGCTTACCTCAACGCCATCCCCTCGCGCGGCGTGCACGTCATCACGGTCAACGACTATCTTGCGAGCTACCAGAGCGAGCTCATGGGTCGCGTGTACCGCGCCCTCGGCATGACTACCGGCTGCATCCTCTCGGGCCAGACGCCCGAGGTGCGTCGCGCGCAATACGCCGCTGACATCACCTATGGCACGAACAACGAGTTCGGTTTCGACTACCTGCGCGACAACATGGCGTGGCAGACCGCTGACATGGTGCAGCGCGGCCACTTCTTTGCGATCGTCGATGAGGTCGACTCGATTCTCATCGATGAGGCGCGCACGCCGCTCATCATCTCGGGTCCGTCGTCGGGCGAGGCCAACCGGTGGTTCACCGAGTTCGCCCGCATCGCGAGCCGCCTCGAGCCCGGTGTCGACTACGAAGTCGACGAGAAGAAGCGCACCGTCGGCGTGCTCGAGCCGGGCATCGAGAAGGTCGAAGACCACCTCGGCATCGACAACCTCTATGAGTCGGCCAACACCCCGCTCATCTCGTTCTTGAACAACTCGATCAAGGCTGTGGCCCTGTTCAAGCGCGACAAGGACTATGTCGTCATGAACGGTGAAGTGCTCATCGTTGACGAGCACACCGGCCGCATCTTGGTGGGGCGCCGCTACAACGAGGGCATTCACCAGGCCATCGAGGCGAAAGAGGGCGTGACGGTCAAGGCCGAGAATCAGACTCTCGCCACCGTGACGCTGCAGAACTACTTCCGCCTGTACACGAAGCTCTCGGGCATGACCGGTACGGCCGAAACCGAGGCCGCCGAGTTCATGAGCACCTACAAGCTCGGTGTCGTGCCGATTCCGACCAACCTGCCGATGCAGCGCATCGACAACCCTGACCTCGTCTACAAGAACGAGCAGGTCAAGTTCGAGCAGGTCGCTGAAGACATCGTGCAGCGTCACGCCAAGGGCCAGCCCGTGCTCGTGGGCACGACGAGCGTGGAGAAGAGCGAGCTGCTCTCGCGCTTGCTGGCCAAGCGCGGTGTCAAGCACGAGGTGCTCAACGCCAAGAACCACGCGCGCGAAGCATCCATCATCGCTCAGGCGGGTCGCCTCGGCGCCGTGACGGTCGCGACCAACATGGCCGGCCGCGGAACCGACATCATGCTCGGCGGCAACGCCGAGTTCTTGGCCGTCACGGCCATGAACGCCAAGGGCCTCTCGCCTGTCGACACTCCCGAAGAGTACGAGGCCGAGTGGGATGCCGTCTTTGCGAGCGTGAAAGAGCAGGTCGCCGTCGAGGCTGCCAAGGTCATCGCCGTGGGCGGGCTCTATGTGCTGGGCACCGAGCGCCACGAGTCGCGCCGCATCGACAACCAGCTGCGGGGTCGTTCGGGCCGTCAGGGCGACCCGGGTGAGAGCCGCTTCTACCTCTCGCTGCAAGACGACCTCATGCGCTTGTTCAACTCGGGTGCCGCCGAGGCCCTTATGAGCCGCGCGAGCATGCCCGATGACCTCGCGATCGAGTCGAAGGTCGTGAGCCGCGCCATTCGTTCGGCACAGTCACAGGTCGAGGCGCGCAACGCCGAGATTCGCAAGAACGTGCTCAAGTACGACGACGTGCTCAACCGCCAGCGCGAGGCGATCTACACCGACCGCCGCCACATTCTTGAGGGCGACGACCTCAAAGACCGCGTGCAGAAGTTCATCGAGCAGGTCATCACCGAAATCGTTGACACCCACACCTCGGTGGGTCACAGCGACGAGTGGGACTTCGAGCAGCTCTGGACCGACCTCAAGACGCTCTACCCCATCAGCCTCACGATCGACGAGGTCATCAGCGAGGGCGGCACCAAGCTCACCTCGGCCTTCCTCGTGCGCGAGATCGTGAGCGACGCCAAGCTCGCCTACGAGCGCCGCGAAGAGAGCCTGGGCCGTACGGCCACGCGCGAGCTCGAGCGCCGCGTCGTGCTCAGCGTGATCGACCGCCGCTGGCGCGACCACCTCTATGAGATGGACTACCTGAAAGACGGCATCGGCCTGCGCGCCATGGCGCAGCGTGACCCGCTCGTCGAATACCAGCGCGAGGGCTTCGCGCTCTTCCAGTCGATGATGAGCGCCATCCGCGAAGACGCCGTGGGCTTCCTCTTCAACCTCGAGGTTGAGGTGACGGGCAGCAAGGGCACCGCGCAGGTGACGGCTAAGGGCCTCAACCAGCCGCAGACGCCTCAGAACCTCAGCTACACGGCTCCGTCAGCCGACGGTGACGTCGAGGTGCGCAACCAGCGCGGCCAAGTGCTGCAAGCGCCGACGGATGCGGCCCGCCAGGCGGCCCCCCAGGTCTCTGCCGCATTCGGTGGCCCGGCCGCGGCCCCGGGGGCCGCGCCGACGCGTCGAGCCCCTCAGGGCCAGCCGCAGGCTGGCCAAGGTCAGGGCGGAGCAACGGGAGCCTTCGGCCAGAAGACCCCCGCGGCGCCCGCGGGCCCCGCGCCGGTCAACCGCGCCCAGCGCCGCGCCCAAGAGAAGAAGAAGGGCCGCTAGGTGTAACGACCCGTGAGGTTGTGAACGCGGCAAGCGGGCGTGTGACCGTCGAGGGCGCTGTGGGGTCGTCGGCGATTGTATTCCTCGAGCCAGTCAGCGTAGGTCGCTGATCGGGCCTCGTTCGAGGTGTA
>NZ_JANRKZ010000247.1:0-7062 GCF_033763155.1 Microcella sp. | reverse complement strand
GTCAGCTCGGGCGCGGGTGCTGACGCGGGGCTCATCACGGCAATTGTGGCCGGGCTCGTTGCGGCCGTGTTTGGTGGCTCGAACATCCAGGTCTCGGGCCCGACCGGCGCAATGGTTGTCGTGCTCGGCCCCATCGTTGCGGCGCAAGGCGCGGGAGTCGTCGCGCTCGTGACGATCATGGCGGGCGTCTTGGTCCTCATTGCCGCGGTGTTGCGGCTCGGGCGAGCGGTCGCGGTGATTCCGTGGCCCGTCATCGAGGGCTTCACGCTCGGCATTGCCGTCATCATCTTCTTGCAGCAGGTGCCGTCGGCTCTCGGGGCTCCCGCGGGGCCGAGCACCAACTCGCTCGTGGCCGCCGTGCAGACGGTCGCCGCGACCGATTGGGCCGCCGCGCTCGTGCCGCTCGCGATCGTCGCCGTCGTCGCGGTCATCATGGTGCTCGCGCCACTCGTGCGGCCGTGGGTGCCGGGCTCGATCATCGCGATCATCATCGTGACGGTCGCCGCGACCTGGTTTGCCCTGCCGGTCGACACCATCGGCACGCTGCCCGCATCGTTGCCGGCTCCCGGTCTGCCGAGCCTGTCGGGGGTGGATGTCGCGGCCCTCCTGATTCCGGCTGCCACGATCGCGGCGCTCGCCGCCATCGAGTCTCTGCTCTCGGCCCGCGTGGGTGCCTCGCTCGCCGACACGGGCCGCCTCGACCCCGACCGTGAGCTCGTGGGGCAAGGGCTTGCATCCGTCGCCTCGGGATTATTCGGGGGCATGCCCGCGACGGGAGCCATTGCCCGCACGGCCGTGAACGTGCGGGCCGGCGGGCGGTCACGGCTCGCGGCGATCATCCACTCGCTCGTGCTCGTCGGTGTTGTGTATCTGGCCAGCACGATCGTTGCGACCATTCCGCTCGCGGCGCTCTCGGGCGTGCTCATGGTCACGGCCGTGCGCATGGTGTCGGTGCCGACCGTGCGACGCATCGTCACGGCCACCCGGTCTGACGCCCTCATCTTCGTCGCCACGGCCGTGGTGACGATCGCGTTCGACCTCATCATCGCCGTGGGCATCGGCATTCTCGCGGCGGGCGTCATTGCGCTGCGCACGCTCGCTGCGTCGAGCGGCGTGATCCGTGAGCCGCTGCCGGGCGAGCCGCAGCCGGGCGATGAGCGCATTGCGCTGTTCCGCCTCGACGGCGCGCTGTTCTTTGGCGCGGCCGAACGACTGACCGATGCCATCAGCGAGACGGCGGGCGTGAGCGTCGTGATCGTGCGGCTCTCGCAGATTCGCGACCTCGACGCCACGGGTGCGCGCGTCATCGTGGAGCTCATCGAGGGCCTTGAACGCCGCGGCATCACCGTGATCATCAAGGGCATTCAAGAGCGGCACCTGCGGCTCGCGACCCGGGTGGGCGTCGTCGGTGCGCTGCGGCACCCGAACCACCTCGTCGCCTCCCTCGACGATGCCGTCGAGCACGCCCGTTCGCACATTGCGCGCGAGCAGGCGACGGGCACGGGGTCGTAGGCCCCGCCGCCCCCTGGCGTTGCTCACCCTCCTGGGGAAAGCCGTGACCGACGAGGTCGCCACACTGAGATGCTCCGGTTGTGGTGAGCAGACTCCGGGCGGTCATCTATGTCGACGGCTTAAACCTCTACCGCCAAAAGCTGCAGCACCATCCCGACACCAAGTGGCTCGACCTCAATCGCATGTCTGAGCTTCTGCTCCCGACGCACGACATCGTCGGCATTGAATATTTCACGGCCCTCGTCAAGCCGGCGCTCGGCACTGACCCCCAGGCCCCCATTCGTCAGCAAACGTACCTTCGAGCACTCGCATCGCTTCCCACACTTCGTCAGCACTTCGGACAGTTTCGTCACGATTCGCGACGGCTCCCCGTCATCCCGATCGAGCTTGACGATGAGGGGGTGCCGCGTCGTGTGAAGGTGCGAAAGACGGAGGAGAAAGGCTCTGACGTTAACCTCGCCGCACGGATGGTTTTCGATGCGAGCCACGATCGAGCGGACGTCTACGTTCTCGTGTCGAACGACTCCGACTTCGCTGACATGCTCGGCCTGCTGAGCAACGAGCTGGATGCGAGGTTCGGGCTTTTCTCGCCCGTCGAGTCGCCTGCCGCGCGTCTCTTGCAGCAGCGGCCGTTGTTCATCAAGCCCATCCGCAGAGCGGTGTTGCTCGCATCGCAGCTGCCGTCGGCCGTCGTGACACCTGATGACAACACTGTCTACCGGCCTGCTGAGTGGCAGTGAGAGCGCCGCTTACGTGTGCGCTAACAAAAACAGGGGCCCCCGGAGGGGCCCCGTACCCGGTGGCCGAAGCGCCCGGGGGAGTACGTCAACGATATCAGTCCACCTTGTCACCGCCACGGCACCTCTCCACAATGGCGAGCAGGCGGCGGGCACGGTCAGCCCTGCCGACTAACCTGGGGCGAGTGACCACGACCGCGCCCAGCCCCCAGCAGGTGCTCGAGCGCGTATTCGGTTACCCGGCTTTCCGTGGTGAGCAGCAGGCCATCATCGACCACGTCGTGCGCGGCGGTGACGCCCTCGTGCTCATGCCCACGGGCGGCGGCAAGAGCCTCTGCTACCAGATTCCCGCGCTCGTGCGTGAGGGCGTCGGCGTCGTCATCTCGCCCCTCATCGCCCTCATGAAAGATCAGGTGGATGCCCTCGAGGCCGTCGGCGTGCGCGCCGCGTTCCTCAACTCAACCCAGGGCCCCGACGAGCGGCGGGCCGTTGAAGCCGCCCTGCTCGCGGGCGAGGTGGATCTGCTCTACATGGCGCCCGAGCGCGTCACCGTGCCGAGCACCGCCGAGTTGCTCGACCGCATCCGCGTCTCGCTCTTCGCGATTGACGAGGCGCACTGTGTGTCGCAGTGGGGCCACGACTTTCGGCCCGACTACCTCGCGCTGTCGCTGCTGCACGAGCGCTGGCCGAGCATCCCGCGCATTGCGCTCACCGCCACGGCCACGGCCGAGACGGCTGCCGAAATCGTGCAGCGGCTCGACCTCGGGCAAGCCCGGCGGTTTGTGGCGAGCTTTGACCGTCCCAATATCCAGTACCGCATCGAGCCGAAGAACCAGCCTGTGCAGCAACTGCTGCAGTTGATCCGCACCGAGCACCCGGGTGACGCGGGCATTGTGTACTGCTTGTCGCGGGCATCCGTCGAGAAGACCGCGATCGCGCTCGCCGAGCACGGCATCCCGGCGCTGCCGTACCACGCCGGTCTCGATGCGGCCACGCGTTCGAACCACCAGTCGCGCTTCTTGCGCGAAGACGGCATCGTCATGGTCGCGACGATCGCGTTTGGCATGGGCATCGACAAGCCCGACGTGCGATTCGTCGCTCACCTCGACTTGCCCAAGAGCGTTGAGGGCTACTACCAAGAGACCGGGCGTGCGGGTCGTGACGGCCTGCCCTCGACGGCGTGGCTCGCCTACGGGCTGCAAGACGTCGTGCAGCAGCGGCAGATGATCGATCGCTCCGAGGGCAACGCGGCCTACAAGCGCCGAATGAGTCAGCTGCTGGATGCGATGCTCGCGCTGTGCGAAACCGTCGAGTGTCGGCGGGTTCAACTGCTGGCGTACTTCGGCCAACGCTCGACCGCGTGTGGCAATTGCGACACGTGCCTCGCGCCGCCCGAGAGTTGGGACGGCACCGTGCCGGCGCAGAAGCTGCTCTCGACGATCGTGCGACTCGAGCGCGAGCGGCGCCAGCGCTACGGGGCGGGGCAACTCATCGACATTCTGCTGGGCAAGCGCACGCCGCGCGTCGAGCAGCTGGGGCATGCCGACCTCGCGACGTTCGGCATCGGCACCGAGCTCACCGATCAAGAGTGGCGGGGCGTTGTGCGGCAGCTGCTCGCGCAGGGCCTGCTCGCCGTGCACGGCGACGGCTACGGAACCCTCGTGCTTACCGAGGCGAGCGGCGCCGTGTTGAGCGGCACCCGAGAGGTGCGGTTGCGCCGCGAGGTCGCCCGCCCTACCCGGTCGGCTCGGCGTGCCGCGCCCTCCGACCTTCCCGCGGCCGCGAGTTCACTTTTCGAGCGCTTGCGTGCCTGGCGAGCATCCACCGCGCGAGCGCTCGGGGCCCCTGCCTACGTCGTCTTCGCCGACGCCACCTTGCGCGGCATCGCACTCACCGAGCCGTCGACGCTCGACGAACTCGCGACTGTGAGCGGTGTGGGTGCCGCCAAGCTGGAGAATTTCGGGGATGCGGTGCTCGCGATCGTGCGCGGCGACGAGCCGCCCGCCCTCGACATTCCCGCGGCGGAATAGAAACCGTGCCACGATAGGGCGGTGCTGACCTTCTTCGCCCGGGCGTTTCTCGGCCCCATCGCGCGACTGGTCTGGCGCCCCACTGTCATTGGCCGGTCGAACATGCCGGCGAAGGGTGCAGTGGTCGTCGCGAGCAACCACCTCTCGTTCATCGACAGCATCGTCATCAGCCTGCTCGCCCGGCGGCCCGTGAGCTTTCTCGCGAAAGAGGAGTACTTCACGGGCAAAGGCCTCAAGGGCGCGATTTCTCGCGGATTCTTCTCGGGGGTCGGGGCGATTCCCGTCAAGCGCGGGGCCGGCCAGGCGGCACAAGATGCCCTCGACGCGGGTCTTGCCAAGTTGCAGGCGGGCCAAGCCTTCTCGATCTACCCCGAGGGCACGCGCTCGCGCGACGGGCGGCTCTACCGCGGCAAGACCGGTGTTGCCTGGCTCGCGCTCACGGCGGGTGTGCCCGTCGTGCCCGTGGGGCTGCGGGGCACGCACGACCTTCAGCCGGTGGGCTCGAAGCGCATCCGTCTCGCCCGCATCACGATCGAATTTGGTGAACCGATGGACGTGAGCGCGTTCGGCGCGGCGTCATCGGGCCGCGCGCGCCGTCACGCGACCGACGCGATCATGGCGCGCATCCAGAGCATGTCGGGTCAGGAATACGTTGACCAATACAACGAGCCGCCGCCCGCGACGGTGCGCGAGCGCGTGCGTCGTTTCTTCCGCACGCGCGCCGAGTTGTAGGTATACCAGGCTAGACGAGAGTCAGCCCTCTGTTGAGCTCAAGCTTTCCATTCTTGAGGGTGCCCAACGCCACCCAGGTGGAAGTCGCCTAGATTCAAGGCGATCAGAGGCCTGCGTCAGTCGGCTAATTGATTCACGTTCAACAGGTGTTGTAGCGTCGCCGAATCCTGCACACAACGAGAGTCTGAAGCGACGTATGCCAGCCCGCCCATCGTTGCGCGCGTTTGTTTCGCAGTCAGATCGTTCTGAGCCGGGTCTGCCCTCTACAGAAGCTTTGACAGTCACCAACTACCTAGCCCACTATTCGTGTCACGGGCCTGCTCCCATGTGTCGGGTGAAACTCATCGGACGAAACAAACGGGGTTTGCACCCCGCCGCCCGGGCATCGAAGGCCTCTACCCCATCCGCAGGGTGTCCCTAACCTCGTCAAAGGGAGCGTCTAGCGACTTGCCACGGGAACTTGGCGCTAACGACCTTGAACGTTGGATGTCGTTCGGCGCGGTCGGCGTTGTGCTGTGGCAATAAACCACGCTACAGAACCGAGAATCGGCACAAACAAGACGACGGCGACCCACACGGCGGCCTCAAGCCCTCGTGTCGCTGGAGATCGCAGGATCTGCACCAACGCAATTAACGATATGACGATTGCAGCAGCGACGCAGATCGTCAGGAGGATGTCGAACTGTGCTAGCTGATTGTCCAAAGTCGTCGCCAATCTGGTTGCGAATAGACGGGTAATCTCGACGGACCAAGCTGCAAAAAGCAAGTTTTTCTTGACTTTTCTCAACCCGTCGCCAAATAGTAGAACACTCAGTCTACTAATGGAAGGACGAGCTACATGAAGCTCTTGACTTTGACAACCGCAGCGATAGCGTCCGCGATCCTGATCGCGCCCTTGGCTGCATTGCCGGCCACGGCTCAGAGCCAACCCAATCCGATCGTTGATGAAGCGACGCTACGTCTCCAACTCGTCGATGCGGGAGTTGATCCGAAGTTTCACGACTCTCTTGTGAGCACTGCTCTCGCCGGAGGTCAGTGGAAGGCGGCTTCCGGTGCTGCGCCGACGTCAACGACAACCTTTGAGAGTGAAGGTTACATGGTGACTCTTCGCGAGTTCGCTGACGGCTCTCGTCTGGAAACGGGTGTCGAGATCGGGACTCCAGCAACTCCCGAACAGCTCGCCGTCATCGTCGCCGAGGCTCGTCCATTCGTTCTTGGTATTGACAAGACGAGACGCAGTGGGTCTCTTGCCGATGACCTTCAAGTGGCTCCGCTCGCAACGGGCATTACCGGATGCACATACGGGACGAGCGCGGGCGTCTATTATGCAAGCAACTGTCATGTTTACTACAGCGGAATAAATTGGAGCAGCAGCTTCAGGGCCAACTATCAGAGGTGGTCGGGTAACGCGAAGGCTCAGTATCGCGTAGGCACGGCGCAGACTGTGACATGGCTGTCGGTGAACAACGAGGTCGTACAGTCCCTGGATAACTCTCGGAGGATCCGTTACTCGATGAATCTCTCCGCCGCAGGATGGGGTAACGCGCCGTTCCGACTTGACTTGGTGGTCACGCCGACGACGGCTTATGCGACCTACAGCTAGACCTTAGGGTCTGCTGAAACGTGAAGACTTCTGAGGCCCGTGCAGCATCCGGTGATGCTGCACGGGTCCCTATCCAATCGCGCGGACATGCACGCCGCGCAAGAACCGTCAGGCAGGACGGCCTGATTGAAACCTGCAACACAAGGTCGGGCCTATCGTTATTTGCTCCTTGCAAACACACGCGCACAGCACCTTTGCATCGTGGCCCGAGCACTTCAAATCCGCTTTGTCACAAAGAGCGTGTAACCCCGACCCAACCAGCCGCGCACCAACAACTTCCTAACCGCATGCTGCCAACTACTCGTCCCTGCGGCCGAGACGCGGTCGCTTAGCCCTTCTCGGCTGCTTTGGTCTTGGTCTCGGTCTCAGTCTCAGCCTCAGCCTCAGCGTCTTCGTCGGGCCGACGCCCGGTCGCGGCACCGGGAACCGGAGCCGTGAGCCGAAGCGT
>NZ_JANRKZ010000246.1:0-8881 GCF_033763155.1 Microcella sp. | reverse complement strand
GCGTTGACGAGCGTCGAGCCCGCGGCGAGGTATTCGAGCTTCGACATCTTCTCGTAGAACGCGATGGCGTGCTTGGTGGGCTCGACCTCGTTGAGCGAGAGGCCCATGGCCACGCGCATCCAGAAGTATTGAGGGGTTTCGAGCGGTTCACCGTTGCGCGCCTTGATGCCATAGCGGTTGTTGAGGGTGACCACACCGATGTACTTGAGCAGTTCGTCGTGCGCGGGGTTGAGCACGTCGGCGAGGGCATCGAGGTCGAACAGGTCGGGGAAGCGCGAGTCGAGCAGAGCTTCGTCAACACCCTGGCGGATGTAGCCGGCGAAGTGCGCACGGTGCAGCTCGCGCAGTTCGGCCTCGTTTTCGTAGTCGCCGAGCACACGCTTGTAGATGGTCTTGAGCAGCAGGCGAGCGGCGACGACGTCGAACGCCGGGTCGTCTTTCACGTTCTGCAGGGCAACCTGAATGACGGCCTCGTCGAGCTGCTGAGTCGTAATGCCGTCGAAGAGAGTGAGCTCAAGCTCGCTCGCGATTTGCGTCACCCACGCGACCTGGTCGGGCAGACCCTCGGCCGCGCGCTCGATCGCCAGGTTGATCTTGTTGGCGTCATACGGCTCACGGCTTCCATCGCGCTTCACAACGGTGATGCTCACGTGCCCACTCTCCCTCGTGCGCCGTCGTCGGCGCGTGTCTCTCGCGTGCGGCTCACGCCGCGGAATTGTCAGAAAAAGCCCGGAAATCCGGGCAAACCGCGGTGTTCCCCTCGCGCGGCCCCATCACTATATATCGGGGGTCTGACAAAGTTCACACCCTAGATGTAGTGGGCGTGTCGTCCACAGGTGTGCATAAGTTGCGCGACTTATACACAGCCTGTGGGCAAGCACCGACACGCCGCTGAATGCCGCAAAAACGCCGTGAATCGGGCGTGCGAGCGGTGCATCCGTGCCAAAAAGCGCGCCCGGCCCGGGGCACCGCGCACGCCGTAGGCTGAACATCTTGTGAGTGGATACCTCGACCTGCTGAAGACGCCCGGCGTGGCGCGCATTATTGCGGCGCAGCTGACCGCCCGGTTGCCCTCTGGCATGATCTCGCTCGCCTTTCTCATTCACATCGAGAGAATCTTCGACTCGTACGGCGCGGCAGGGCTCGTGCTCGCCGCCACGAGCGTTGGCCAGGCCATCGCGGGCCCGCTCACGAGCCGGTGGATGGGCCGCTGGGGCATGCGGCCGGTTCTCATCGCCACACTCGTCGTGTGCACCGCCGGCATCGGCATCATTGCTTTCGCCCTGCTGCCCCTGTGGGCCTACATGGTGGCGGGATTGGTCGTCGGACTCTCGACCCCGCCCATTCAGCCGGCCGTGCGCACGATCTACCCCAAGATGGTGACCGGCAAGCAGCTCACTCCCCTCTTCTCACTCGACGCCTCGGCGCAAGAGATCATCTGGGTCACGGGGCCCGTCATCACGGTGCTCATCGCCACGCAAGTGTCGAGCGTCGCGGCGATCGCCGTTGCCGGGCTGTTTCTCGTCGGCGGCGGCGTGTGGTTCATCGCGAGCCCCGAAGTGGGCAAAGTGCGCATTCCGCAGAGCCGTCGCAAGCTCGGGGTCGTGCTCAAGAACCGCGCCGTGATGCTCGCCACGGTGTGCGGCTTCTTGCTCATCGGTTCTGCCGCCTCGATCGAGGTGGGAGTTGTCGCGGTCTTCGGCGAGGGCGGCACCGAGGCGGGCATCTTGTTCGGCATTTGGGCCGTGGCCTCGCTCGTCGGCGGCCTGTCGATGGGGCACTTGCCCATCGGCCCCTGGGCGCTCGCACGCCGGTTCGCGATCGTCGTTGTCGGCATGGCCGCCGCACCGTTCTCGCTCGAGTTTTGGTGGCTCGCGCTCGCGCTCGTCATCGCGGGCGTTGGCATCGCGCCCGTGCTCGCCGTCATGTTTGCCATCGTGTCGTCGAGCGTGAAGTTCAGCGACACAGCCGAGGCCTATGGCTGGCTCGGCACGGGGCAACTGATTGGCGCCGCGCTCGGCTCGGCCATCGCCGGCTTTCTCATCGACGGCATGGGGCCGATCGGCGGCTTTGTCGCGGCGCTCGCCTTCGCCGCGCTCGGGATGCTCGTTGCCGTGCTGTTTCGCGCGTGGCACCCCGACCTGCGCGGGCGCGACGCGAGCCCGCTGCCCGACACCGAGCCGGTGCAGGTCGTCAGCTAGGGCCCGCCGTGCGCACTAGGCGCGCAGCGGCCGCAGCACCTCGGCATAGCGCTCGAGCGCATCGATCATGCGGGCGAGCACGGCATCGTTCTTCTCGATGGGCGTAAACACGCCGTCGACAACGTGCGCCTGCGGGCCGTTGATGGCGACGTCGACGGGAACCCGCACGAGTCCGATCGTCGTGAGCACAGCATCCAGCGCCGCCGCTCCGCGCAGCCCGCCGGATGCTCCGCCATAGCTCACGACGCCCACGGGCTTGCCCTGCCACTCGTGCGCGAGAAAGTCGAGCGCGTTCTTGAGCGCCGGGCTGTAACTGTGGTTGTACTCGGGGCTCACGAGCACGATGGCGTCGGCCTGCTCAACGCGCGCGCTCCACGCGATCGTGTGCGGCTTCGTGTAGGCGCGCTTGCCGGGGTGCTCGGGCTCATCCATGAAGGGCAGGGCGAGCTCGACAAGGTCGACGAGGTCGACCTCGTGCCCTGCCGCCGTGACGCGATCGTTCACCCACTGAGCGATGGGAAGGCCGATGCGGCCGGGGCGAACAGAACCGATGATGATCATGATGCGCGTCATGCTCTCGGCAACCCGCGTGCCCGGCATTCGATTCCCGCTCTCAGCGGATTCGCGGGTCGAGCTCGGCTCGCTGCGACGCACGGCTACGCTCGTGCGCATGAGCACCGTGACACTGCCTCGTTGGCACTGGGGAGACCCGTCGAGCCCCCACCAGGCGCTGATTGTGCACGGCCTGGGGTCGTCCGCCCACAGCACGTGGCGTCTCAGTGAGGCGCTCGCTGACGCGGGCTGGTCGGCGACGGCCGTCGATCTTCGCGGGCACGGTGACGCGCCGCGGGCATCCCGCTACCGCATTGACGACATCGCGGCCGATCTGCTCGGCACTCGTCCGGTCACGGGCTACACGTGGGGGCTCGTTGTCGGGCACTCGATCGGCGGGGCCGGTGTTGCCCAGGCCGCGGGCACCGACGCGAGCTTCACCGAACGCCTCGTGCTGCTCGACCCCGCGCTCGTCGTCGACGAGCCTGCGCGCGAGACTGTCTTGGCCGGCCAGCTCGCCAACCACGATGGCGCGACCGTCGCGAGCATTGCCGAGCAGTTTCCGCGCTGGCACCCGCTCGACGTCGAGCTTCGCGTGCGCTCGGCGAAAGCCGCGTCACGATTCGCGCTCGAACGCATGGTGCTCGACAACCATGATTGGGATGTCACGGCGTTCGTGCCGCACATCGCCGCGCCCACGCTCGTCATCGCTGCCGACCCCGACCACGGGGCAATGTTCGTCGGCGAGCTCGCAGAGCGCGTGCTCGCCATGAACCCTCTGCTCGAGCAGGTGGTCATCGCGGGTGCCGGCCACAGTCTGCATCGCGATGATCCCGAGGCGACCGTGCGCGCGCTGCTCGACTGGCTGCGCGCCGGCGAGACGCCCTAGCGCTTCCAGTAGCCCTTGACGACGGCACGCTCGACGTCGATGCCCCACGCACCGAGCACGGCGCGCGCAGGCGACACGAGCGACTGCTCGCCACACGCGAACACGAAGCGCTCGAGCGGGTCGGTCGGGGCGGGCAGCGCCTGCAGGGCGGCGGCGAGCGCGGCGCTCGGGGCAGAATCCGGTTCGAGGATGCTCACGCGCAGCCCCGCCGGCACCTCAATGCCCAGCGGCGCGAGCTCGAACCGTGTCTCGAGCAGCAGGTGGCCCGTGATGCTCGGACCGAGCATCCGCAGGTAACGGCGTACAGCGGGCAGGGCGCTGTCGTCACCCGCGAGCACGACCTCGCCGGGTGCGCCGGATAGCACGACCGAACCCTTGGGCCCCATGACGACCGCGGGCGACCCCAGCGGGGCCCGCGCGGCCCACGGGCCGATGAGCCCACCGCCGCCGGTGCCGTGCACGAGCACGTCGAGCTCGAGCCACCCCTCGTCGACCGAGTGGTCGACGACCGTCTCAGTGCGGCTTTCGCCGAGCGGCTCGCTCGTGGGGCCGAGCGGCACCGCGCCGCCCTCGGGTGAGACGACGACGCGCACGTGGTCTCCCCCACCCGGAGCAATGAACCCCGCGAGTTCGCCCGGCTGCGCTTCGACGAGCCGAACGCGCACAAGGCTGTCGTCACCCGCCGTCGCGAGCACCGTGCGTGAACCGAGCACGAGCTGCCGCACCGCGGGCGGAAAGGGATGGCGGGCGAGCGAGTAGGGCACGGCGGCTCGATTCAGGCGGCAGGCACAACCGGCATGGTGCCGGTGACGGGCGGTGGGGCATCCCCGTTGTCAATGTCTTCGGGGTTGGGCAACGTCATCAAGAAGCGATACCCGATGAGGCCAAGCACCGTGATGCCCGCGCCGCCGACGATCCACGGCACCGTGAGGTCGATGAGCGCGAGCGCGCCCCCGATGAGCGAACCGATGGGCATCGTGCCCCACAACAGCGTGCGCCATGTGCCGTGCACGCGCCCGAGCAGCCGACCCGGAATAATCGCCTGACGGAACGACATCATGAGCACGTTCCACACCGTGGTGGTGGTGGCACCGAGTCCAAAGAGCAGAAGCGCCGCAATCGGCACCGGCAGCAAACCCGTGAGCAGCACGAGGATGCCCGCCAGCAGATTCGCCGCCGCCATCACGGGCCCGAGCCCGAAGCGGCGGGCCAAGCGCGAGGCGATGACCGAGCCGAGCAACCCGCCGATGGCGCCAGAGAGCAAGAACAACCCGAACGCCGCTTCGGGAACCGCGAGAGTGTCGAGCACGAAGAGCACGAGCGTGGCTCCCGAAGCCGAGAAGAGAATCGCCACGGGAATGCTGAAGAACCAGAGCGTGCGCAGCATGCGGTTGCCCATGATGAAGTGCCAGCCGTCAACGAGCTGGCGGCGGAAGGGCACGACCTCGGCGACCTCGCCGGTCGCCACCGCCGCGTGAAACTGCCGGCCCGAGGCCACGGCGGGCAACAGAACTGCGAGCAGCGCCGCAAGCCCGAAGGCCGCCACGAGCCCTCCGATCGGGATCAGCACCGCGACGGCGAAGAGCGCCGAGGTCACGGGTGCCGCGGCGAAGTTCTGCACGACGAGCTCGGCACCCTCGATGCGCGCATTGGCCCGCGGCAGATCTTTCTTCGGCACGACGCTTGGCACGACCGCGCGAATGGCCCCGTCATAGAGCGTCTCGCACACGCCGTAGACGAAGATCACGAGGTAGAGCCACCAGATCGTGAGCGCGTTCATCGCGACAAGCACGACGAGCACGACGGCGAGCGCCGTGCGCACTCCGGCTGCGAGCGCCAGGGCTTGGCGACGATCCATGCGGTCGACGAGCACGCCCGAGGGCACCGCGAAAAACAGCCACGGCAGCATCGCCACGGCCCCGATTCCCGCGATCAGAAGTGGATCGTCGGTCAACCGCGCCGCGAGCAGCGGCGAGGCCGTGCGCGCGATGCCGTCACCCAAGCTCGATGCAAGGTTGGCGGTAAACACGGTCGCGAACGTGCGGCCGAGCCCCTGTCGACCGGATGCCGTGCCGCCGTTGGCCGTCACCGCGCGCTCGCTACCAGCGGTCGTGAACGGATGCGCGAATGCGACGGTCGTAGAGCTCCTCGACCCGAGCGTGGAACTCGACGCCGAGCTCAGCGACCTCGCCGGCGGCAGCGTTGGCGCGCGCTTGTTCCGCCGACCGCGCCCCGGGAATCACCGTGCTCACGCCGGGCAGTTGTGCGAGCCACGCGAGCGCGGCGGTGGCCGGCTGCAGGCCGTGCTCGGCGGCGAGCGCCGAGAACTCGACGGCCGCTTCGACGCCCGTGGCGTAGTCGACGCCCGAGAAGGTCTCGCCCTGGTCAAAGTGCGATCCATCGCGGTTGTAGGTGCGGTGGTCGTTCTCGGCGAAGACGGTGTCGGCCGTGTAGCGGCCGCTCAGCAGGCCCGAGGCAAGAGGAACGCGCGCGATGATGCCCACGCCCGCGGCAATCGCGGCCGGCAGCACCGCGTCGAGGGGCTTGAGGCGGAAGGCGTTGAGCACGATCTGCACGCTCGCGACGTTAGGGCGCGCGATGGCCGTGAGGGCTTCGGCCGCGGTCTCGACGCTCACGCCGTAGTTCTTCATGACACCCTCATCGACCAACTGGTCGAGGTCGTCGTAGACGCGGTCGATCGAATAGACGGGAGTGGGCGGGCAGTGCAACTGCACGAGATCGAGCGTGTCGACCCCGAGGTTGCGACGGCTGCGGTCGCTCCAGGCTCGGAAGTTTTCGGTCGAATAGTTCTCGACCGTTTGCGGCACGCGGCGGCCCATCTTCGTGGCGACGAAGACCTTCGCGTCGGGGCGCTGCTTCAGGTAGGTAGCGATGAGCTGTTCGCTGCGGCCATCACCGTAGGCGTCAGCCGTGTCGAACATCGTGACGCCCGACTCGACGGCGGCGTCGAGCACCGCGTGAGCATCCGCCTCGCTCACATCACCCCAGTCGGCACCGAGTTGCCAGGTTCCGAGGCCGATAGACGAAACGGTCGCGCCGGTGCGACCGAGAATCGAAGTCTTCATGTCGTCAGCCTATGCTCCGTTCGCGGTCGACCACCGCGCGGGCGGCGCCTCGATGACGCGCGCGACGGCTTTAGCGAGCGTCGGTCGCACGATGTGAGCGACCCCCGACACTCGCGTGGCGCGCACGTGCCGCAGCTGCTGCACGATGGCGAGCCCACCGGGGGCAAGAAACGGGTCGAGCGCGCCGTAGACGAGATCGATGGGCACGCGCACCCGGGCGAGATCAGCGAGCGTCGTCTGCGACTCGATCGCGTTTTGCAGCGACAGCATGAACGGCACCCAGTTGCGCTCGGTCACCTCGAGCACGTTCTTGATGGGAGCAATGGCGGCGAGGGCCGCCGCGGTGCGCTGCGTGAACCGCGGATTCGAGCGCAAGTATTCATAGACCGAGAAATAGGCGCCCATGCTCGCGCGATCGAGCCGATCACCCAACACCGCGGGCGGCAGATAAATGGGTGAGCTCACGAGCACGAGCCGATCAAGCTGGCGGTGGTGGGTCGCTGCGTACCGCGCCGCAATGAGGCTGCCGAGCGAATGGCCCACGAGCGTGAAGGGCTCGCGCAACCCCAGGCTGCGAATCGTGCGATCGAGCGCGGCGGCGTGCTCGTCGAGGGTGTAGGTGGCGCCGTCGGGCTGCGGGGAATCCCCAAACCCGAGAATGTCGATCGTGATGCACCGGTGCGTCTTCTCGAGCAGAGGAACCAGGTGCAGAAACGTCACCGACGACGACGCGATGCCGTGGATCATTACGACCACCGGGCCAGAACCGGTGTCGCGCGTGATCGACAAGAGCGGAGCATCCGCACGCCACCACCGCCACCAGGCCATGCGCTGAGTATGGCGGATTCAGGCCCCGAGGGCAGAAAGAAGGGGGCCGGCTGAGCCGACCCCCTCGACCTCCGCGTCCACCCCTAGTCGCGTCGGAATGTTTTGACTGTAGGCGCGAGGCGACGCGTGAAACAGACTTCCCGCCAGTCGCTCTGGGTTCTCTCGGCAGAGGCACAGCGTTGTGCAAGCAGGCGCCCAGGTCACAATCGCGTTTCAGCCGAAAACGTTGGGTGGTGGGCGAGAGTTCTTCGGGTCTAACGTGAGCGCCATGCGCACCTCACGATTGCTCTCGACGATTCCCGCCCTCGCACTCGCGGCCCTGTTGCTGAGCGGATGCGCGGCCGCAGGCACCCAAGAATCTGCCAGTGACTCGGGCGGCATGCCGGGGCTGGGTGCCCCCGAAGCTCCCGCCGTCGGTGAGGCAGACGGCGGATCGGGCGGTAACCTGGCCAGCCAGGTGAGCGACGACAACCGTGCCGTGATCACCGTGGGAACTCTCTACCTGACGGTCGAGGCTCCCTCCGAGGCCGCGAGCGATGCCGTGGCGATCGTCGAAGCCGCGGGCGGCCGCGTCGACGGTCGGCAAGAGTTCGCGCCGCGCACCTTCGGCGATGCGACGGATGCGGGCGGTGCCGAACTCGTGCTGCGGATTCCCGCCGACCGCCTGACCGCCACGCTTGAGAAGCTCAAGGCCCTCGGCGAGCTCGAAGAACTGCAACTGAGCTCGACCGACGTGACGCGCGAAGTGCAAGACATCGATGCCCGCGCGACGGCCCTGCGCTCGTCGATCACGCGACTGTTGGCCCTACAAGACGCGGCCGTCACGGTCGACGACCTCATCGACCTCGAGTCGGCGATCAGCCAGCGGCAGGCCGAGCTCGAGAGCCTCGAATCGCAGCAGCGCTACTACGCCGACCAGGTGGGCCTCTCGACCCTCACGCTGACGCTCGGCTCAGAAGAAGTCGCGCCCGTCGACGAGCCCGACACCTTCCTCACAGGATTGCTCGCCGGTTGGCAAGCGCTCGTGACCTTCGGCTCGGCACTGCTCGTCATCGTCGGCGTGCTCTTGCCGTGGCTCGCGGCGCTCGGCCTCATCGGAGTCATCGTGCTGGTGATCGTGCGCGCGATCGTGCGTCGTTACCAAGCGGGCGAGCGGGCGGCGGCAGTCGGCGGCGGCGGCGAGACTGGCGCCTAGAGGCTCAGTCTTGCGCGTCGGCGACGACCCGCACGAGCGGGTCGAACAGCGCATGACCCGACGTCACACCCCTCACCGACTCGACGATGTGCGGGGCTGTGTCTGCGCCCAATCGCTCGGCAAGCTCGAG
>NZ_JANRKZ010000245.1:0-2033 GCF_033763155.1 Microcella sp. | reverse complement strand
CTTGCTCGCCTTGTTCTCGCGCCTGCTCGATGCGGCCACCCTGCGCGAGATCGACGTGCCCCGGTTGCTCGAAGCGGTCGGCTCAACAATTGGCGTCGCCGTGGCAGCCGCGCTGCTCGCGGTGCTGCTCGCGTTGCCCATCGCGGCGCTCGCCGCCCGCTATCGCGGCCGGCTCGTCACGGCCATCGAGTCGGTCGGATTCCTCGGTCACGCCCTCCCGGGCATCGTCGTCGGCTTGTCACTCGTGTTCTTCTCGCTCGCGGTCGTGCCCGCGCTCTACCAAAGCCTCGCGGTGCTCGTCTTCGCCTATGCCGTGCTCTTCATGCCCAAGGCCATCGGCACGATGCGGGCGGGCTTGGGCGATGTGCCCCCGCGACTCGTCTCGGTCGCTCGCACTCTTGGCATGTCGCCGTGGCAAGCCTGGTGGCGCGTCACGGTTCCGCTTGCTCTGCCGAGCGTGGGCATCGGCGCCCTGCTGGTTGCCATTGCGACCATGAAAGAATTGCCGGCGACGCTGCTGTTGCGCCCGACGGGCACGCAGACGCTCGCGACCGAACTGTGGAACCGCACGGCGGTGTTCGAGTTCGGCGCCGCGGCACCCTATGCGGCCCTGCTCGTGCTCGTCGCGGCGGTGCCCGCCGTGATCTTGTCGGGCGTACGCAGTTCAGCCAAGGAGGAGTTGTGAGCGACCTCGTCGTCGACGGAGTGAGTGTGGCCCACGGGTCAACGCTCGCGATCGATGACGTCTCGCTGAGCATCCGCAGCGGTGAATTGGTCGCGGTGCTCGGGCCTTCAGGTTGTGGCAAGACGACGCTCTTGCTCTCGATCGCGGGGCTCTTGCCCGTGCAGTCGGGCACGATCACGATCGGCGACCGCGAGATCTCGCGTGCGGGCCGCACGGTGGCGCCCGAGAAGCGTGGCGTGGGCTGGGTGCCGCAAGAGGCCTCGCTGTTTCCGCACCTGTCGGTCGGCGAGAACATCGGATTCGCGGTGCCGCGCGGCCGTAGTGCCGCGCGCGCCGAGCGCATCGCCGAGCTGGCCCACCTCGTGGGGCTCGATGACTACACGGGCCGCGCCCCCAACCAGCTCTCGGGTGGTCAGGCTCAGCGCGTTGCCCTTGCGCGCGCACTCGCCCCACGACCCGACCTCCTGCTGCTCGACGAACCGTTTGCGGCCCTCGACACGCAATTGCGCACGGGCCTGCGGCGCGAGGTCGCCGAGTTGCTGCGCGCACAGGGCACGACCTCGCTGCTCGTGACCCACGACCAAGAAGAGGCGCTGACGCTCGCCGACCGCGTGGCCGTGCTGCACGACGGCAAGCTCGCCCAGTTTGGCACGCCGGAAGAGATCTACCAGCAGCCCGCCACCGACCGGGTGGCCTCGTTCGTTGGTGACGTCGTCGAACTCGCCGGGCAGTGGCGCGGTGGTCGCGTGCTGTGCGCACTCGGCTCGGTTGAAGCGTCAGCGATCGGCTTTACGCCCACCGACGGCGACACCGTGCGGCTCATGCTGCGGCCCGAGTGGATCGTTCCGCGCCCCGACCTGCTCGCTCAGGCCGCCGCCGGCGCCGATGCGCGCGTCGCGAGCATCTCGTACGCCGGTCACGACGCCATGATTACGGCCGATCTCGTGGATGGCCCCTCGGTGCTCATGCGCATGGCCGCGGTTGAACTGCCTGAGGTCGGCGACGATCTGCGCCTCGCGGTGCAACGCCCCGGCCTCGCGTTCGCGGCCGCTTGACGCGGATCGGGCGCGAGTAGGCTCGCGGCATGAGCAGTGCCGCTGAGAGCCCGACGCCCGCCAACCCCGCCGCGCTGCGCGCCCGCGCCGCCGTGCTCGATGCCGCCGACCCGCTGGCCGCGCACGTCGCGCGCTTCGTGCCGGGCGACGACCTCGTGGCCTACCTCGATGGCAATTCACTCGGGCGCCCGGTGGCGAGCGTGCCCGCTGCCCTCGAAACCTTTGTGCGCACGGAGTGGGCCGGGCGACTCATTCGAGGCTGGGACGAACTGTGGCTCACGCGCCCGCGCGAG
>NZ_JANRKZ010000244.1:0-2614 GCF_033763155.1 Microcella sp. | reverse complement strand
CGTCGGCGCAACGCTCATTTCCAACTTCTCGTGGATCTTCTACATCTTTGGCGCCCTGCTGTTGCTGCTCGCCTACCGCCAGGCCTTTGGCTCGCACGAGACTGACCCGCAGAACATCGGCATTGTGAAGTTCGCCCGCCGGCACCTGCCGTTCGTCGATCAGTACCACGGGGACAAGCTCTCGGTGAAGCTCGACGGCAAGCGGTTCTTCACTCCCATGCTGCTCGTGATCGTGGCCATCGGCTTTGTCGACCTCATCTTTGCGGTCGACTCGATCCCCGCGATCTACGGTCTGACCGAAGAGGCCTACATCGTCTTCACGGCCAACGCCTTCGCGCTCATGGGATTGCGCCAGCTCTACTTCTTGATCGGCGGCCTGCTCGAGCGACTCGTGTACCTCGCCCAGGGTCTCGCGATCATCCTCGCGTTCATCGGCCTCAAGCTCATTTCGCACGCGCTCAAGATCAATGAGTTGCCGTTCATCAACGGTGGCGAGCCCGTGAAGTGGGTGCCCGAGATTCCCATCTGGTTCTCACTGTCGTTCATTGCGACGACGATTCTGGTGGCGACGGTGCTCAGCTTGCTCAAGACACGGAGGGTCCAACTATTGACGGATGCTGCTGCCGAGAGCGCCGACACCGAGAAGAGCACGAAGCACTAATGCTCGAGGCCTGCCCCGCTGATGTCTCTCATCGCGGGGCGGGCCTCGTTAGCGCCAGTGCGGGTAGTGCGCCTCAACCACGTTGGGGTGCGAGCGCACGCGGCTCTTGAGCCAGTTGACGCCAAAGACCGGGTGCAGGGGATTGTTGGGGTCGCGGGTCACGCCCGCGGCCTCAGCCGCCAGCTCGGCCGGCAGCTCGATCGTGGGAATCTCGGCGTCGAGCGCAGGGCCGAAGAAGAACGGTACCGAGATGCGCTCGTCACCCACGGCGGGCGACTGCACGCGATGCAAAGTGGCCTTGAGGTAGCCGTTGGTCGCGATCTCGAGAAGTTCGCCGATGTTGACGACGAAGGCTTCGGGCACGGGCGGCGCGTCGATCCACTCGCCGTCTTTCTCGACTTGCAGGCCGCCCTTGCCGTCTTCGACGTAGAGCAGCGTGAGCACGCCGAGGTCTTTGTGGGCACCGACGCCCTGGGTGCCTTCGGTGCGCTCGCGCCCCGGGTAGCGCGCAATCTTGAGGTGCGGTGAGGCGTTGCCGGCGAAGGCCGCGTCGAAGGTGTCGGCGGGTGCCCCGAGCGCCTCGGCCCACGACCGCAGCAGAGTCACGCTGATCTGGCCGAGGCGTTCCATCCAGTCAACCGTCACGTCTCGCAGCGCCGGCAACTCGGCGGGCCAGAGGTTGGGGCCCTCGAGCGCCCAGAAGTCGGGCACTCCGTCACCGAGCGGAACAGCATCCCGCTCAGCACCAATGTCGATCTGTTCGCGCCAGTCGGTCGCGCCTTGCGTCAGCTCGCCACCCATGCGGGTGTAGCCGCGAAAGTGCGGACTGTGCGTGTTCTCGATCGCAAGCTTGGCCTCAACCGGCAGCGCGAAGAACGCGCGCGCCGTGGCCATCATGCGGTCGAAGAACTCCGGGGGCAGGCCGTGGCCGACGAGGTAGAAGAAGCCGATTTCGTGCGTGGCGCGGCGAAGCTCGTCGCGAAAGCGAGCGGCGTCGTCGGCAGAGCCCGAGAGAAGCGAGAGGTCGAGGATGGGAAGCGTGCGCATGAGAGGTGTCCTGTTCGTCTGAAGGCGGTTGTCGGGGCGGGCGCGAAGAGGGCGCACCGGGGAACTAGTTCGCGAAAAGGCTCGAGTTCGCGAGAACTAGCGACAACAACAACAACAGAACAGCGCGTTCATGATGCGTCGACCTTAGCAAAACTCGTCACTGATCAAAACCCAGGTTCGCCCCTCGACCGACGCGCTCAGGAGACCATCGAGAATCGTCGAGGGCACACACCGGCGGCATACAGCCACGAGTTCTACCCTGACGACATGACCACGCTGACGGATGCCCCTCTGACGATGCTCGACGGCCGCTCGACCTCGTTCGCTGAGTTTGCGGGCAAGGTCGTTCTCGTGGTGAATGTCGCCTCCCGCTGCGGACTTGCCCCGCAATATGCCGCACTCGAAACCCTGCAGAAGACCTACGGCGACCGCGGATTCACCGTGCTCGGCGTGCCGTCAAATCAGTTTCTGCAAGAGCTGTCGAGCGAAGAGAAGATCGCCGAATACTGCAGCACGACCTGGGGCGTGACCTTTCCGATGACCGAGAAGACCAAGGTCAACGGCAAGAAGCGTCACCCGCTCTACGCGGAGCTCGTCCACGCGCACGACGAGCACGGAGTGGCCGGCCCCGTCACGTGGAACTTCGAGAAGTTCCTCGTGCTGCCCAGTGGCGCGGTGCACCGCTTCCGCCCCAACGTGAAGCCCGACGCGCCCGAGATCGTGGCGCTCATCGAAGCGAACCTGCCGCACTAGTCGTGCGCTAGATGTAACGACCCGTGAGGTTGTGAACGCGGCAAGCGGGCGTGTGACCGTCGAGGGCGCTGTGGGGTCGTCGGCGATTGTATTCCTCGAGCCAGTCAGCGTAGGTCGCTGATCGGGCCTCGTTCGAGGTGTAGTTCGCTGCGT
>NZ_JANRKZ010000243.1:0-3333 GCF_033763155.1 Microcella sp. | reverse complement strand
TGCGCAAGGCATGGGAACTCGTCATCGAGCGCGCCGACGAGTTCGCTCTGCTCATGACGCTCGAAATGGGCAAGCCGCTCGCTGAGGCCCGCGGCGAGGTCACCTACGGCTCAGAGTTCTTGCGCTGGTTTAGTGAAGAAGCCGTGCGCATTACGGGTCGCTTTGGCTCGAACCCCGAGGGCACCGGAACCATCGTCGTGTCGCACGCGCCGGTGGGCCCGTCGTTCCTCATCACTCCCTGGAACTTTCCGCTCGCCATGGCCACTCGCAAGATCGCTCCGGCGATCGCCGCGGGGTGCACCTCGATCATCAAGCCCGCCGCACTCACGCCGCTGACGACGATGTACTTCGTCAAGACGCTCGAAGACGCGGGGCTGCCCAAGGGTGTCGTCAACGTCGTCACGACCGCGAAGTCGGGCGCGCTCTCGGCCGAGATCATCGCTGACCCCCGTTTGCGCAAGCTCAGCTTTACGGGCTCGACCGAGGTCGGCCGTGTGCTCATGAAGCAGGCCGCCGACGGCATTCTGCGCACCTCGATGGAGCTCGGCGGCAACGCCCCCTTCGTCGTGTTCGCCGATGCCGACCTCGACAAGGCCATCGACGGCGTCATGCTCGCGAAGTTCCGCAACATTGGCCAGGCCTGCACGGCGGCCAACCGCATCCTCGTTCAGCGCGATGTCGCCGACGAGTTCAGCCGTCGCGTCACCGAGCGCGTCGCCGCCATGAAGATGGGCCGCGGCACCGAAGAGGGCGTGCAGATCGGCCCGCTCGTCGACGACAACGCCGTGAAGGGCTCGCACGAGCTGGTTCAGGATGCCGTCTCGCGCGGGGCTACCGTCACGACGGGCGGCCAGATTCCCGATGGCCCCGGCCACTTCTACCCGGCGACGGTCATCACGGGCGTTGCCGCGGGCACGCGCTTGCTCACGGAAGAGATCTTCGGCCCGGTGCTCGCGATCGTTCCGTTCGACACCGAAGACGAGGCCGTTGACCTCGCCAACGCAACCGAGTACGGGCTTATCTCGTACGTCTACACGCAAGACCTGGCCCGCGGAATGCGCATGATCGACCGCCTCGAGACGGGCATGATGGGGCTCAACGCGGGCGTCATCTCGAACGCCGCAGCGCCCTTCGGCGGTGTCAAGCAGTCGGGCATCGGCCGCGAGGGCTCGCTCGAAGGCATCGACGAGTACCTCACGACGAAGTACACCTTCGTGCCGAAGGCCTAGGTCTCACACACTTCCGCTGCCGGGCGCTGTGGTGGCCGCCCGGCAGCGGATCTCTCCGGTGAGCTCGCTCGTTACTCGGGCGAAGCGGGCGCAGCGAGAGAGCCGCGCGCGATGAATTCGGTCGGCAGCGTGATCATGACGGGGTCGTGCCCGGGGTCGGCGATGCGTTCGAGCAAGAGGCGCACGGCCGACTCGCCAACCTCTTCAACGGGGCGTGCGACGACGGCGATGCCCGGCGAGAAGGCCGACGCCCAGGGGCTGTCGTCGACCGTGACAATCGAGATGTCGTGGCCCACGCGCATCCCGCGCTGGGCGATGACGCGCAGCGACGCGATGAGCATGTCGTTGTTCGAGCAGAACACGACGGTCGGCGGGTGGGGTTCATCGAGCATCGAGGCGATAGCGCTCTCGGCCGCCTCGGCGGAGTCTTGGGCGAACCGCCACTGTTCAGACAGCACTCGATCGCCCGCGGCAATTGCCCCCGCGCGAAACCCTTCGACGCGCTCGCGCACGGTCGAGATCATGGCCTCGGGCTGACGATCGGTGAACCCGTCGACGCCGACCGTCGAGATCAAGAACCCCAGGCGCCGGTGCCCGAGCGCGATCGATTCGTCCACTGCTCGGCGCGTGCCGAGGCGGTCGTCGGTCGTGACCGAGCTCAGGCGCGCGTCGTTCGTGTAGCGGTCAAGCAACACGACGGGCTTGCCATTCACCTGGTCAGCGAGCAAATGGTCAGAGTTTTCATGCAGTGAGGGCACCACGAGAATGCCGTCAACCTGTTTGTCGAGCATCGTCTGCACAGCCGCGAACTCGACCGAAATCTCTTCATCGGTGTTCGAGATGATCACCTGGTAGCCGTTGGCGCGCGCGGTGTCGACGATCGACTTGGTCACGCGATCGAAGAAGGCGTTGGTGAAGTCAGCGATGACTACGAGGCCGATCGTCGTGGTCGACCCAATGCGCATTGATCGCGCGAGTTCGTTGGGCCGATAGCCCAAGCCGTCAGCCGCATCGCGCACGCGGTCGATGGTGGCGGCGGCTACGCGGCCATACCCCGAGAGGGCACGGGATGCCGTGGCCAACGACACGCCAGCGGCCGCCGCGACGTCGGCAATGGTGGGAGCGCTCGGCTTCTGCACTGAGGCACGACTCCTTGGGGTCGTTGGGCGTGTCGCACGAAAAGATTTGCGTTCGACGCTTCTGAGTGTAATCATTGCCTATCAAGTGCGAGAACGTTCTCGCACTCAACACCCTTTCGCGACAACGACGTCCGCACAGCGTTCGGCACGGAGTCGCGACTCAACCACTGGAGAATCGCATGAAGACCCCGTTCCGCACAGTCGCGGTTGTCGGCGCCCTTGCTGCCGCCTCGATCGCCATCACCGGTTGCACCACCACCACGGAAACCGGCGGTGAGCCCGCAGCCGACGACATCTCGATCGCATTCGTCATGGGTGCCGAGTCCGACCCGTTCTTCCAGGCCATGAAGGTTGGCGCTGAAGAAGAGGCCGCCGCTCAGGGCGTTGAGCTCATCTGGCAGGGCGACCCCGCCAACTACTCGGCCGAGACCCAGATTCCGATCGTTGACGCCGTGCTCGCGCAGCAGCCCGACGCTCTTGTTCTGATCCCGACCGACCCGGTGGCTCTGCAGGCCTCGGTCGACAAGGCCGTTGCCGCCGGCATCGTTGTTGCCAACGTTGACACGCGCGTCGAAGACCTCAGCAACGTGCTGACCTTCATCACGGGTGACAACACCGACGGTGGCGCCAAGGCCGCCGACGCTCTCGCCGCCAAGATCGGCTACGAAGAGGGTGGCAGCTACGAGGTCGTCGTTGGTCTGACGAGCCCCACCGCCACCACCAACGTGGGTCGCCTCGACGGCTTCACCGCGCAGATCGAGGCCGAGTACCCCGGCATCGAGATCGTTGACGTTGCGTACTCGGAGTCGAACCCCGAGAAGGCCGCCACGAACGTGAACAACTGGCTCACCAAGTACCCGGGCCTTGATGGCATCTTCGCCATCGACGGCACGAACGCGTCGGGTGCCGCTGCGGCGCTCGAGGCCAAGGGCCTGGTTGGCACGATCGGTCTCGTCGGCTACGAC
>NZ_JANRKZ010000242.1:0-6671 GCF_033763155.1 Microcella sp. | reverse complement strand
GGGCACGTACCTTTCTGCATCTCAACCGGCAAGGTGACAGCTGGAAGATTCGCGACTACACCTCGCCACAGCAGCCCGCAGAAGAGATTGCCCAGGCCGGGGAGAAAAGCACCAAGCTCGTCATTGATCTGGCGCAGCTTGAGATCGTTCACGAGATCGACTATCCGTACTCACGAACGCCCTTCGGTGTCACGATCAAAGACTCCCGCTACTGGTTCGACGAGATTGCGAAGGCGAACGCGAAGTACCTCGGACGGGGAGTGTAGAGGAACTCTCGTGTCTGGTTCGATGGGTTCATGACTGCAGACGACGTCAACGCACCCGGAACATCAGCCAGACGCGAGTACGAGCGACGCAAGGCCAAAGAGAAAGCGCAGCGCGAGGCCGAATGGGGCCGCCTCGCGGGCTTCGTCGGCGCGCTGACGCCCGAGAAGCAGAACACGAGAGCGTGGAGCAGTGGGGCTGCCGGCGAGGCGGTCGTGGGGGCTCGGCTTGACGGGTTGGCGTCGCAGAGCATCCGTGTGATGCATGATCGGCGCATTCCGCGCTCGAAGGCCAACATTGACCACATCGTGGTGACGCCCGGCGGGGTGTGGGTGATCGATACGAAGCGGTATGTCGGCAAGGCGCCCGAGAAGCGAGTGGAAGGCGGCATCATTCGCCCGCGGGTTGACCTGCTGATCGTCAAGGGGCGCGACAAGACGGCGCTCGTCGAGGGTGTGCGCAAGCAGGTGGGGCACGTGCGCGACGTGGTGGGGGAGGTTCCGGTGTTCGGCGTGCTGTGCTTCGTCGATGCTGACTGGGGATTGTTTGCCGACGCTTTCACGGTCAACGGGGTGCGCGTGGTGTGGCCGAAGAAGTTGGCCTCGATGATTTCCACGGTGCCCGACGCGGGGGTTGATGTGGCTGCGGTTGCTGAGAGGATCGCGCAGCGGTTTGTGCGGGCGTGAGCTGAGGGCGACGAACCGCGAGCGAGCATCCCGAGCCCCTGTAGACACGCGGGCACCCCGGGTGGTCTGATGGCACGCACGCGCGTGCACGCGCCCGAGCGAAGGAGGCCGCGTGGAGCCGCTACTCATGAACGGCACGCCGTGGCAGTTGCCCGTGGCGATGACCGGGGCGGCGAGCCCGGCCAAGGCGGCGGTGGGCGACAAGCCCGTGGCCGACTACATCGCGAGCCTGCCGCAGCCGCAGCGAGGTGTTGCCGAGGCGCTCGACGTGCTCGCGGCCGCGACGCTGCCCGAGCTGCAGCGGTCGGTGAAGTGGGGGATGGCCTACTACGGCGTCGGTGACGGCTGGTGTTTCAGCGTGGGGGCGTTCGTGGGCCACGTGAAGCTCATGTTCATCAATGGCACGACGCTCGAGCCAGTGCCGCCGGTGACTCCCGTGGGCATGGGTAAGGCGACGCGCGGCGTCGAGCTTGCGACGCTCGACGAGATCGACGCCGTGGTGCTCGCGAGCTGGATGACGCAGATTGCGTCGCGGCCGGGGCTGGGCTGGGCGCGACGCTAAGCGCTCTGCGAGGCGCTTGGTGCGGGCGTGAGCTTGGTGTAAGTAAGCCCGACCCTCTAGGGGCGTCGTAAAGCGGCAGCCAGTGGTGGCAGGTAGGTCTCGACCACGTCACGAACCGTGGCGACGTCGACGCCGAAGTACTGGTGAACGAGGATGTTGCGAAAACCCCGGATCTGCGGCCAAGCGATATTGGGGTGTGCGTCGGTCAATTCTGACGGAAGGTGCTTCGCCGCTTCGCCAATGATCTGTAGGTTTCGTTCGACAGCGTCTTCAGCCATATCTGCGAGCACTCGGTCGTCACTACCGAGCACGTCGACATAGCGTTGGCATCGCTCGATCGCCTCGAGGATGTCGGCAATGCGTTGATCGGTGCTGCGGCTCACAGCGGAACCGCGTCGGCGAGCGCAGATTCCGAGATCGAAGGCTTGAGCAGTTGGACCGGAAAAATGTCGATGTCATCGCGGCCGAAGAGGCTGCGAGTTTCTTCCATGAGCCCTGAAGCGCGCATCAGAACATTGCCGTCTGTGGGGTCCATCGACACCACGATGTCGATGTCGCTGTCTGGCCCGGCGTCGCCGCGGGCGACGGACCCGAAGAGCCTGGGGTGCGTTGCGCTGTACTTTTCGAGGAGCGCGTCGAACTCTGTGCGGCGCGCAGCGAGCAGCTCGCGCAGTGCGAGGGTCTCGGGAGTCGCGACAGTCATCGACATGCCTCCAGAATACCGGGGCTGTCTGTAGCTACCTAGATCCGGCGACGAAGTGACGAACCGCGGGCAGCATGGATCCGAAACAGATAGTCGCACTAGAGTCGCCGCATGGTCGCCGACCCCACCGATCACTGGACGCCCGTGGGCGTTGTGTTCGAGCGTGACCCCATCGAGATTGACGGGGTGAACCCGCGACATTCTGTTTGCGGCGGGTGAGCTCTCGAACGGGGTGTGGGGCTTCTATCGCCCGTGGCCGGCGCCGTCGGAGCCCCGCTCAGCGTGAGCTGTTCGCCGTGCGGCCCCGCACGATGCCGATGAACTCATCGACGAGCGGATGCGCGCCCACGATCGGCCACACGAGTGAGATGCGGGTCTCGACCCCGTCGGTGAGAGGTCGGGCCACGACGCCTTTGCGCGAGTGGGCGCGCGCCACCGACTGGGGCATGACGGCGACTCCGACGTTGGCGGCGACGAGTTCGATTGCCGCCTCGCCATTGTCGGTGATCAGGTCGACGGTGAGCAGGGCGAGGTCGTCGAGGGTGGCGAGATCCGCCAGCGTGAGGCTGTCGAGGCTCGCGGGCAGCGAGCCGCGCGGGGTCACCACCACGGGCGCTTCGCGGTAGAGCTCGATCGCGTGGCGGTCGTCGTTGGCCGAGGTGTCGCGCAGCAGGGCCATGTGCACGGTGCCGGTTGCGAGGGCCTCGAGCGCAGCATCCTGCAGCATCGGGGTCAGCTCGAGGCGACCGCGGGGGCGGCGTTCGCGCCAGATGCGCTCCCACTTGCCCGGCGTCACGCCCGGCACGAACGCGACGTGCAGGGGCTCGTGTTTCTGAAACACGGGGCGGGGTTCGGGCATGAGTTCAGGCTAGCCGCGTGTGACGCGGGTGCTGGCCTCCCGTACGCTCGACAGCATGACCGAAGCCCCGCGTGAAGACCGCCGCCAGCAGCCGAAGCCCAAGAAGGAGCAGCTGCTGAGCCCCGCGACGGCGGCGAAGAAGCTCAACCTCTACCTGCCGGCGACGCCCGACGAGTTTCGCGCGACGCCCATTTCTCGCACCGCGCTGCAGGCCCTCAGCGACAGCCCGCCCGAGTGGCTCGCGACGCTGCGCCGCGAAGGCCCGCACCCTCGCGACGAGGTCTCGCGCCGCCTGGGCGTCTCGAACTCGGCGCTCGCCCGCGCCGGAGTGAGCGACCACATGACCACGGCCGAGATTCGCGCGCTGCTCGACGAGCGGCCCGAGTGGCTCGTCGTCGAGCGCGAGAAGCACGCGCCGGGCACGGGCATTGTTCCGGGCACGGCGATTGGCGAGCGGCCGACGCGGGTTGAGCCCGTGGCCGCGGATGACGACGAGACCGACGAGTACGTCTGAGGTCACCCGCATGCTCGGCCCTGAACCGCACGTCGCGCTGCTGCGCAACGTCAACGTAGGCCAGCGCGGGCACCCCAGCACCGACGACCTGCTGAGTGCGTTTGCGGCGGCCGGAGCCCCCGACGCGCTGAGCTTTCAGAGCAACGGCACGATCGTGTACACGGCCCGCGCCGCCGAGGCCGAGTCCCTGGCTCAGGATGCCGTCGCCGCGCTCGCGCGCGCCGCCGGTCACGAGCGCGAGGTCGTCACGGCATCGCTCGCGTCTCTGCGGCCTCTCGTCGACGAGCACGGATCGGCTCTCGACGCTCGCCGCCGCGAACTCACCCTGCACGGCGGCCCCGCGCTCGAGCCCGACTCCGTCGCCCTGCTCGAGGCCGAGCGCCGCGCGCACTGCACGGTGCTTGACTCAGCACCCGGATGGGTTGTGACGCTCAACCTGCGTGATCGGCAGAGCAACGGCACCCCGCTCGTCGAGCACGTGCTCGGCATCCCGGCCACGTCACGCGGCCTGCCGACGCTCGCGCGGTTGTTCGAGAAGCTCGACGCTTCGCAGCTCGCCTGACGGGGTTGGATGCGCGCTGGCTACTGGCGACGCAGACGACGGCGGCTCTGTCTAGTTCCAGGCGGCGTTCATCACGTCGGCATCTCGCAGATCGCTGGTTCGGCGGGCCGACTCACGCGCGCTCTCGGCACCAACGCCCACTGCTGCCTTTGGAGAGAGTGTCAGGGTCATCGATAGCGCTCGAGCGAGACGCAGGACGGTTTCGAGAGTGGGATTCGAGAGACCGTTCTCGATGCGACTGATCTCTGACTGTTGCAAACCGGTCAGTTCTGCGAGCGCAGGTTGGGTCAAGGCGAGCGACCGCCGTGCAGTGCGAACGTGCAATCCGAGCGATGCGCGATCGTCGAGCTCGTGTTGAAACACTGTCGACGCCGCGGCGAAGACGTGACGCGCTTCGTCCGTCCAGGTCTCGCGAGCGCGAGCGGAGAGTTCACTAAACGAGCGAGTCATGGTTGCGCCTCCCGTGTTGCCTATGTGTTCTAGTACATATCTTCTCACGACTTTGTGTCATTCCGATGAGCGATTCGCCATTGCTGCAACGCTCGTCGAGCTCGCGCGATTTCCTGCTGCTGGCGCCGAGTCGACGGGTCTCGCCCCTTGTCGTAACCCTGGAACAGCACGATGATCTTGTTGCCGTGAAACGTGCAGAAGATGCGAATGCTGAGGCGTCGGCCCGTGTCACCCACGAGCGGAGATGTTGTGTCGGCCATCGACATAATCGCGTCGAGTGACCGTTGGATGCGGAACTCGTAGAGGCCCGCCCCAAGGGCTTTGCCCCAACCACCGTCGAAGGCGGCAATGCCGTGCACGGCAAGCACGGTCGTGAGCGCTGCGTCCACTACGGCTTGCTCGTAGGGAGCGAGGCTCAAGTAGAAGCGCTCGAAGTCGAGGTCGGCGTATTCGATAGTCCACGGTCGCACCCGCGAAAAGTAGTCGAGACGCGTGTGCCGGAGGCTTAGCCCTCCCCAGCGGCCGCCGGCCGCACCCACACGACGAGCAGGCCGGGTAGCACTGCGGCCAAACCCACGAGCCCGAACACGACGCTCGCCGCGAGACTCGCGCTCGCGGTCGCGCCGGCGAGCGGCAGCAACGCGGCGGCGGCGCCCTCGCGCAGTCCCCAGCCGCTGATCGTGATCGGCACGAGCATCGTGAGCAGAATGAGCGGCACGAGCGTCACGACCGCGGCGAACGAGAGGCTCAGGCCCACCGCGGCTGCCGACGCCCAGAACGCGATGAGGATGCACGCCGTGGTACCGGCGCTGAGGGCCAGTTGCGCCAGCACGACTCGGCGGCCCACGAGAGCAATCGCCGCCGTGCGTGACAACTCGGCCATGCGCGGGCCGACGCGCCCGGGCAGCCAGCGGGCAGCGAGCAACACTCCGACCACGGCGAGCGAGACAAGGGTGATCGTCGCGGCGAGGCGGAGCATCCACCCCGACCATTCGAGACCCCCGGGTGCGAGGGCCGTCACGGTCACGGCGATTGTCATGGTCGCGAGCAAGGCCACTTGGCCCGCGAAGCGCTCGACCACGACGGCCTGCGCGGCCACGGTCAGGCCCGCCTGCTCGCGGCTGCGCACGGCGCGGCCCGCGTCGCCGACGACTCCGCCGGGCACGGTGGAGTTGACGAGCTGAGCGAGGTAGTACTCGCGCAGGGCGTGCCAGCGGCCGAGCGGCAGGCCGAGTGCGCCGGCAGTCAGGCGCCATCGTTCGGCTGCGAGCACGGTGTGCACCGTGAGGGCGACGAGGGCCACGGCGAGCCACCACGGGTTCACGCCCAGCAGCACCGCGGCGGCGTCGCGACCGTCGGCGACCTGCCACAGCAGCACGAGCAAGCCGACCGTGACGAGGGCCTGCGCGCCGACGATGAGCGCGCGCCGCCCTATGCTCGACGTCGCCACAGCCACACGATGTCGCGCCCGAACGACCACGCGAGCGCGCCAAGCACGCCGAGGGTGAGGGCGATGGCGAGCGGGTGCGGCAGGCCCGGAAGCTGCAGCACGATGAGCGTGATCATGTGAATCACGGCGACGACCTTGCCGCTATACCTCGGCGGTAGAGGGTCGTGCAGCCAGGGCCAGATCACGCCAGCCACGCCGAACAGATAGCGCGGAAGGCCGAGCAGCAGCACGATCCATGGCGCCCCACCCACGACCACCGCGAGCGCGGCGAGCACGAGCGCGAAGACCGAGTCGACCTCCATGTCGAAGCTGCCGCCGACGGCTGACGAGAGCCCCTGCCGCCGCGCGAGCCAGCCGTCGACCCCATCAAGGCTCAGCGAGATCGTCGCAATCGCGATGATCGCCACGGGCGCGGGCGAGACGCCGACGAGCGGAATCACGAGCGTCGAGACGAGCGCCAACCGCAGCAGCGTCACGGCGTTGGCATAGCCCAATCGCGCGTGCGGGTGCAGCCGATGCAACCGCCACGCGGCGACGGATGCTCCCACCGCGAACACCGCCACCCCCACCCCAACCGCCGCACCCCCGGCGCTCGCGAACAGCCAGCCCCCGAGCCCGGCG
>NZ_JANRKZ010000241.1:0-4030 GCF_033763155.1 Microcella sp. | reverse complement strand
GGCCGCCCGGTCTACGACCTCGACGTGCTCGCCGAGCACGCGGGCCGCGGCGGTGACGCGACGAGCGGCGACCACTGGATGATCCTCACGGGGTGCCGCAAGGGCGCCGTGCGGTCGGCGCTCGAGGGGCGCGACCCCACGAGGCGCGGCCCCGATGGCGCGGCAGCGGATGGCATCGCCCGCGCGCGGCCGACGCGCGCCCACATCGCCGCGGCCGGCGCCGAGCTCGACGCGCTCGTCGACCGGTTTGGAGCATCCAATGTCACCGTTGAGCTCTTCGATCACGGCCGCCCGCTCGACACCGTGCACAACGATGTGCTCGCGGCTCTAGCCGCTGAGCGCGGGCTGCCGATTGTCGCGACCGGCGCCGTGCACTACGCGACTCCGGCGCGGTACCCGCTCGCGACCGCGTTCGCCGCCTTGCGCGGGCGCCGCAGTCTTGATGACATGCAGGGTTGGCTGCCGGCCGCCGGAACGTCGCATCTGCGCAGCGGCGCCGAGATGCAGCGGCTGTTCGCGCGCTACCCCGGGGCCGTGGCGCACAGCGTTGCGCTCGCGACCGAGCTCGGCTTCTCACTGAGACAAGCCAAGCCGAATCTGCCGAAGCAAGAGGTGCCACCCGGCCACACGCCCATGAGCTGGCTGCGCGAACTCGTGTGGGCGGCCGTGCCGCGCAAGTACCCCGAGGCTGACGATGCGGTGCGCGCCCGCATCGCGCGCGAACTCGACGTCATCGAGGCCAAAGATTTTCCCGGCTACTTCCTCATCGTGCACGACATCGTGCAGTACGCCCGCGGGCGCGGCATTCTCTGTCAGGGCCGCGGCTCGGCCGCCAACTCGGCGGTCTGCTACTTGCTCGACATCACGGCGGTCGACTCGATCGGCTACAAGCTGCCCTTCGAGCGTTTTCTCTCGGCTCTGCGCGATGAAGAGCCCGACATCGACGTCGACTTCGACTCTGACCGGCGCGAAGAGGTCATTCAGTACGTGTTCGAGAAATACGGTCGCCGCAACGCCGCGCAGGTCGCCAACGTGATCTCGTATCGGCCCAAGAATGCCGTGCGCGATATGGCGCGCGCGCTTGGCTACTCCACCGGTCAGCAAGACGCCTGGAGCAAGCAGGTCGAGCGCTGGGGTGCCGTGCTCTCGAGCGACGACCACGACATTCCCGAGCCCGTCGTCGACCTCGCCCAGCAAGTGCTGACCTACCCGCGGCACCTCGGCATCCACTCGGGCGGCATGGTGCTCACCGATCGGCCCGTCGGCGAGATCGTGCCGATCGAGCACGCGCGCATGGAAAACCGCACGGTGTTGCAGTGGGACAAAGACGACTGCGCATGGATGGGCCTCGTGAAGTTCGACTTGCTCGGCCTCGGCATGCTCGCGGCCCTGCAGTACTCGTTCGATCTCATCGACGAGCATCTCGGCGAGCGATGGGAACTCGCGACCCTGCCGAAAGAAGAGCAAGCGACCTACGACATGCTGTGCCGGGCCGACTCGATCGGCGTCTTTCAGGTCGAGAGTCGCGCCCAGATGGGTCTGTTGCCACGCCTCCAGCCCCGCAAGTTCTACGACCTCGTCGTGCAAATCGCGCTCGTGCGCCCCGGGCCAATTCAGGGCGGTGCCGTGCACCCCTTCGTGCGCCGCAAGCTCGGCCGCGAGCCCATCACCTACGACCACCCCAAGCTTGTCGAGCCGCTCGAACGCACGCTCGGCATTCCGATCTTTCAAGAGCAACTGATGCAAGTGGCGATGGCGGTCGGCGGCTGCACGGGCGACGACGCCGACCTGCTGCGGCGCGCCATGGGCAGCAAGCGCGGCCTCGAGCGCATCGAGTCACTGCGCGAGACCCTCTACGCCGGAATGGCGGGCAACGGCATCACGGGCCAACTCGCCGACGAGGTCTACGGCCGCATTCAGGCCTTCGCCAACTTCGGCTTCGCCGAAAGCCACTCGATCAGCTTCGCGTTGCTCGTCTACGCGAGCTCGTGGATCAAGCTTCACTACCCCGGCGTCTTTCTCGCCTCACTGCTGCGCGCCCAGCCGATGGGCTTCTACTCGCCGTCAACGCTCACGGGCGACGCCGAACGGCACGGGGTCGAGGTGCGCACCCCGTGCATCCTTCGGTCGGGGGTCGAGGCGGGGCTTGAGCGCATCGATCTCGTCGTTGCGTCAGCGCATGAGCCCGTGGCGACGGATGCGCGGCGCGCGTCGCCCACGGGGCTCGAGCAGTGCATCCACCGCCAGCAGCCGCCCGTGCCCGAGTTCGACCCCGCGTCGACCAACGGCGACCTCGCCGATTGCGCGCTGCACCGCCGCGACGGTGAGCTCGCGGTGCGGTTGGGGCTCGCCGAGGTCACGGGGATCGGTCGGCCGACGGCCCAGCGCATCGTCGCCGAGCGCGAGCGGGGTGGCCCCTACCGCGACCTCACCGAGCTCGTCTACCGCACCGGGCTCACGGCCGCCCAGGTTGAGGCGCTCGCCACCGCCGGTGCTTTCGACGTGCTCGGCATGTCGCGGCGCGAGGCGCTGTGGGCGGCAGGTGCCGCGGCGCAGGCTCGGCCCGAGTATCTGCCCGGAGTGGTCACGGCCGTGCAACCGCCCTTGTTCACCGACCTCGACGCGCACGAACTCATGGTCGCCAACCTCGTGTCGACGGGTATCGCGCCCGGTGACCACCCCGTGCGTTTCGTGCGCGGGCTGTTGCGCGAGCGCGGCGTGCTGAGTGCGCGCGAGTTGCGCAGCGCCGAGCCGGGGCGCCGTGTCGAGGTGGCGGGTGTCGTGACCCACCGCCAGCGACCCGCGACCGCGAGCGGCATCACGTTCTTGAACCTCGAAGACGAGACGGGCCTCGTCAATGTCATCTGCTCGGTCGGGCTGTGGGGCCGCTACCGCCGCACGGTGCGCGAGAGCCGCGCGCTCATCATCCGCGGCACGCTCGAGCGTTCACCCGAGGGTGTCGTCAACATCGTCGCCGACCGCGTCGAGTCGTTGCCCTTGCGGGTCACGATGCCCAGTCGCGACTTTCGGTAGCCGGCGCGGCGGCACCGGCGCACTCGCCACCACACCGCGCCGTGGCGCCCAGCGCAGCACGGCGAGCGTGATGCCCGTGATCACGAGCATGGGCACGAGCGCGTACGGGCCCGCAGCACCGAAATCGCGATTGAGCGACTCTTCGAGCGAACTCAGCACGACGGCTGGAATGAGCAGCAAAACGTTGTTGAGGGCGTGGATCAGCACCGCGATCTCGAGCCCGCCCGTCGCCCGAACGATGAGCGACATGCCCACGGCAAAGACGAGGTAGTAGGCGATGAGCCACGGGTCAGCGGCGAAGTGCACGAGAGCAAACACGATCGAGGAGGCGATGGTGCCAATCGCGAACGAGACCTCCGTGCGACTCGACCACGAGCCCACCGTGCGGGCGATGAATCCCCGAAAGGCATACTCTTCGCCGGCCGCCTGAAACGGTGTGGTGAGAACGATCATGAGGAGCAGTGCGACCGTCGTGCCGTTCGGAGGTTCCGCGATGAGCGAGGCCGCTGCGAGCACGAGGCCCACACCCGTGTAGAGCAGGAAGATCGGCACGATGAACTGGGCCGCCCGACCCATGAGGTGCCAGCGCCACGCGCCGATGATGGAGTGCATCCTGCGCGGACGCACCCCGAAAAATGCCCACTGGATGAGCATCGAGAGCGGGATGAGTGATGCGAGGAACAGGTTGTTCGCCAGAAACAGAGTGGGGGTGATCGAGAATTGACCGGCGGCAACCGAGTCTGGTGAGGTGAGACCCAGGAAAAGGTCGAGCTCCACGGCCGCGAAAGACAGCACCACGCTCACGACGACCGCGCTGACGGCGAAAGTCGCGAGGGCCAGTGCAGCGACCCACCAGGGGCGGCGGGGTTCACTGAGGGCCTCGTGATAGAACCGTTGGCGCACGGGCGGCGGATAGTCGATCACGTGTTGGCTCCTCTCGCCGCAACCGCCCACGCGGCGACCTCACTTCCGTCACGCTCGACGATGAGCTCGTCGA
>NZ_JANRKZ010000240.1:0-4730 GCF_033763155.1 Microcella sp. | reverse complement strand
CGTCATCACCTCGGTGTTTGTGCTCGCGATCGTCTGCAGCGCCGTGGCCTTCTTGCTGATGTTCGCGCTCATCGCCGAAATCGGCCCCGTGCGCATGACGGCGATCACCTACGTCAACCCCGCGGTTGCCGTGGTCGCGGGAGCGCTCGTGCTCGGTGAAGCCGTGACCATCTACACGGGCCTGGGTTTCGCGCTCATTCTCATTGGCTGTTGGCTTGTGACGTTGCCCGACAAGAAGGCGCAGTCCGCGGTCGAACCCTCGACCGAGACGCAGCCAACGCCCGCGGTCTAGCTCGAACTCCCAGCCGGCTTTCAGCCTCAGGGGAACCGATTCGCACGCACGGCTGTTCCACTAGGTGACGCCGCATCCAGCGCCGTCGCTTGAGGAGGACCCATGACCACCGACTATCGCGCGACCCCCGAGGCCATTGCGCGCCTCACGCCGCTGCAACGCAGTGTCACGCAGAACGACGGCACCGAGCCGCCGTTTCGCAACGAGTATTTCGACAACAAGGCCCCCGGCCTCTACGTCGACATCGTTTCGGGGCAGCCCCTGTTTTCGTCGACCGACAAATATGACAGCGGCACGGGATGGCCCAGCTTTACGAAACCCATCGACCCCGCGGCCGTCACGACCAAGACCGACCGCATGTTGTTCATGACGCGCACCGAAGTGCGGTCATCCGGGGCCGATAGCCACCTCGGCCATGTTTTCGACGACGGCCCGCGCGATCGCGGTGGCCTGAGATACTGCATGAACTCAGCCGCGCTGCGATTCATCCCCGTCGACCAGCTCGAGGCCGAAGGGTACGGCGACTACCTCTCACTCTTCACGAAGGACGCATCATGACCGACTCTGTTGACACCGGCGCCATCACGCGCACCCCGGGCACCGAAACCGCAGTTCTTGCCGGCGGTTGCTTCTGGGGCATGCAAGATCTCATTCGCCGCCAGCCCGGCATCATCAGCACGCGCGTGGGTTACACGGGTGGTTCGAACACACACGCGACCTACCGCAACCACCCGGGCCACGCCGAAGCGGTCGAGATTGTTTTCGACCCGACGGTCACGAGCTACCGCGACGTGCTCGCTTTCTTCTTTCAGATTCACGACCCCACGACGCTCAACCGGCAGGGCAACGACATCGGCTCGAGCTACCGCTCGGCAATCTTTCCCCTGAGCCCCGAGCAAGAGGCCGTCGCGCGCGAGACGATCGCCGACGTCGACGCATCGGGCCTCTGGCCCGGCGCTGCCGTGACGACGATCGAGCCCGAGGCGCCGTTCTGGCACGCCGAAGAAGAGCACCAGGACTACCTCGTGAAATACCCCAATGGCTACACCTGCCACTTTCCCCGCGCGGGATGGGTGTTGCCGAAGCGCGATGAGGTAGCCGCAGGCTAGGCATGACCGCCGCCTCCCCCACGGCCCGGCGCATCTTTCCGCTGCGCCCGACTGATCCGCCCGTGCGGCGCCTTGCCGTGCTGGCGGTGGTCGGGCTCGGGGTGGTCGCCGGGCTCGGGGGCTGGCTGTTCGCGAGCGCCGGGGGTGCGGCGGTTGGGGTGGGGGTGGCGGTGTTCGCGGTGGGAGCATCCGTCGCCGCGTGGCGATTGCATCGGCTGCACCCGCACGCGCGGCTGGGCTATGCCAATGCCGTCACGCTGCTGCGGTTGACGCTCGTGTCGACGCTCGTGATTCCGCTCGTCGGGGTCTCCCCCGCGCCCGTCGCGATCATCGCGGTCGCGACGATCTCGCTGAGCCTTGATGGTGTCGACGGCTGGCTCGCGCGGCGGCAGGGGCTCTCGTCGGCGGTCGGCGGAAGCTTCGATATGGAGGTCGACTCGGTCTTCGCGCTCGTGCTCGCCGCGCTCGCTGTTGTCGTGGGTGGCGCGCCGTGGATCGTGCTACTGCTCGGCCTTCCGCGCTATCTGTTCGGCGTGGCCGGCGTCATCTGGCCGTGGCTGCACGACCCTCTGCCGCCGAGGTACAGCGGCAAGGTCGTCGACGTGATTCAGATGATCACGCTCATCGTGCTGCAGCTTCCGGGCCTGCCGCACCCGCTCGCCATTGCCCTCACCCTCGGCGTGCTCGGCGCGCTCGCGTGGTCGTTCGGGCGCGACATCGTGTGGCTGTGGCGACGCCGAGCATAGGGCGGCGCGCGCTCATCGTCGGCGCGCAAGCTCTCGTCACGATCGGCCTGCTCGTGCTGCTCTGGCAGGTCGCCGACGGCCGCGACGCCGTCGCGGTGCTGCTGGGCGTGAACCCGTGGTGGCTCGCCGTGGCCCTCGTCGCGCTCACGCTGCACACCGTGTTCGCCGCCGAGCGATGGCGTCTCACCGCGGGCGCGCTCGGCCTGCCGCTCGGTCGCTGGCACGCGCTGCGCGAGTACTACCTCGCCCAACTCGTCAACTCCACCGTGCCCGGCGGAGTCGTCGGCGACGCGGGCCGCGCCGTGCGCAGCCGCGAACAGGCGGGCCTCACCGTGGCCGCGCAAGCCGTCATGGTCGAGCGCTTCGCGGGCCAAGTGGCCTTGCTCGCGACCATGACGATCGCCGTGACCGTGACGGCCCTCGCACCCGGCGGCCTCGAATGGCCCGCGTGGATGCTCGGCCTCGCCGCGACGATCACCCTCGTCTCGCTCGCCGTGGTCGGAGTGTTGCTCGCTGCCCGCTGGCTGCCCGGGCGCGTCGGCCCGCGCATGGCCGAGTTGTCGCGCACGGCGGCGATTGCTCTCGTGGGTCGCCGAGTCGTTCTGGCGCAACTGGCCCTCAGCGCGGGGACCACAGCGTGCATCCTCATCGCGTTTTGGGCGTCGGCAGCCGCGGTGGGCCTGAGCCTCTCGTTCGCCGCGGTCGTGACGCTCGTGCCGCTGATTCTGCTCACGATGCTCGTGCCGATCACGATCAGCGGCTGGGGCCTGCGCGAGGGCGCCGCTGCCGCACTGCTGCCCCTCGCGGGGGCGACCGCGAGCGCGAGTCTGGCGGCGAGCGTCGTGTTCGGGCTCATGGGGCTCGTGGCGGTGCTGCCGGGGTTGCTCGTGGTGTGGAGCCGACCGCGCGCGACGTAGCTCGCAGAAGGCGATATCGCGATATCATTGAGACGACCAAGCACGAGGAAGCGAGCGCGATGACCGACATTCTCATTCGCGGGCTCAGTGACGAATCCGTCGCCCGCATCGAAGAGCAGGCCTCGACGCTCGGGCTCTCGCGCAACGAGTACTTGCGCCGCCAACTCGACGTGCTCGCCGGGGTGCCGCGCGAGTCGCCCGCCGAGATCTCCGTCGACGACCTCCGCCGCGCATCCCGTGCCGTTCGCGACCTCGACGACCCCGACGTGATGAGCGCTGCGTGGCGGTAACCCCGTGGATCATCGATAAGTCGGCCTACGCGCGCCTCGCCGATAGCCCCGATGTCGACGAGTGGCTGACGCGCATTGCGCGTGGCCTCGTGCGCATCACGGCCATCACGCAGCTCGAGATCGGTTACTCGATGCGCTCGGCCGAGCAGTCACGACTCGAGTTCGCATCTCCCCCACTCTCGCTCATGCCCGTCGAGCACCTGACGCCGGGCATCGAGCGCCGCGCTCTCGAGGTGCAACAACTATTGGGCGATCGCGGCCAACACCGTGCCCCGTCGATCCCCGACCTGCTCATCGCGGCGACGGCCGAACTGACCGGCTGCACCGTGCTGGCGGTCGACAAAGACTTCGAGCTCATCGCCGAGGTCACCGGTCAGCGAGTCGAGCGCCTCACCTGACGCGAGACCCCGCCCGACCTAACGCCGAATACCGCTCACTGATACGTTAAGCGCACCCGATTCGCCGACCAGGGAGCCTCCGTGTCGCCGCTCAAAGTCACCCTCTCGCTCGCGCTTGCCGCGTCACTTTTCGGTCTCGCCGGCTGTGTGCCGGGTCCTCAGGGTGCGGAAGGCCCAGCCGGGCCGGCTGGAGCACAAGGCGAACCGGGCACCCCAGGGGCCGATGGCGCTGACGGCGCGCCGGGCTCTCCCGGTGCTGCGGGCCCGCGTGGCGCGACGGGACCAGTGGGCCCCACCGGACCAGCGGGGGCGACCGGGCCTCAAGGTGCCACGGGCAATCCCGGACCCATGGGCCCTTCTGGCCCTCCCGGCCCTCCCGGTGCCGACGCCGTGTCGGAATACGCCTACTTCGTCAGCTTTGCCGAGCAAACCTTGCTGCCTGACACCAATGTTGACTTGATCGGGCCGATCGGGGGCAGTGGGAACTTCGCCCTCGTCAATTCGGGTCTCGAGATTAGCGTCGCCACGTCGGGAACCTACGCGGTGTGGTACTCCGTGACCACAACCGACCGGAGTCAGTTCGGCGTCACCATCGACGGTTCGGTCTGGCTGTTCTCGGTCTCGGCCTCAAACTCGGGCGCGCAGACGAACGGCATGTCGATTCTTAATCTCCAGGCCGGCGACCTTCTTGGCTTGCGCAACATCTCTGACGCCACGTCCGTGCCGCGCCCCACCTTCGCCACAGAGACCGAGCCCACCGTCAATGCATCGCTGATGATCCAAAAGATCGACTAGATCGACGATCTCCCCCGTGGAGCGTGTAAGCCTCGGCGAGATCGGACGCGCCAGGTGCGAGCTGCTCCCCCGTCAGGCGAGCCGCCCCGCGTCGAGCTTCTCGATCAACCGCACGAGCGTCGGCAGTCCGCGTGACGTGGCCGGGATGCCGAGCACGTGCTCGACGAGCGGGGTGCCGTTGCT
>NZ_JANRKZ010000239.1:0-11134 GCF_033763155.1 Microcella sp. | reverse complement strand
TCGCCTTCAACGAGGCGCGCCGCACCGAGGGCCTGACGGGTGAGAACCTCGTCGAGCTGCTCGAGATGCGTCTCGACGCTCTCGTGCTTCGTTCGGGCTTTGCTCGCACCACGGCGCAGGCGCGCCAGATGGTTGTGCACCGCCACATCATGGTTGACGGCCAGCTCGTCGACCGCCCGTCGTTCCGCGTGAAGCCGGGTCAGCTCATCCACGTCAAGCCGCGCTCCGAAGGCACCGAGCCGTTCCAGGTGGCGGCCGCTGGCGGTCACGTCGACGTTCTCCCCAAGGTTCCTGCGTACCTCGAGGTTGAGCTCGACAAGCTGCAGTCGCGTCTCGTGCGTCGCCCCAAGCGCGCCGAAGTTCCCGTGACCTGTGAAGTTCAGCTCGTCGTCGAGTACTACGCAGCGCGCTAACACCTGCAACCGTCATACGGGGGTCCGGCATCACGCCGGGCCCCCGTTTGCGTCGGGCCGCTAGGCTGTGAGGGTTCACCACCCACGACTTCTCACGAGGGAGCACTCATGAAGAACGCCGCTTGGCTCATCGTTGGCATCGCGGTCGGCTTTGTCGCCGCCCACCAGGTCTCGAAGACCCCGCAGGGCAAGCAGTTCTTCGACGATGTCGACGCCAAGGCCCGTGAGTTCAGTGCTGCTGTGGTCGATGGCTACAAGCAGCGCGAGGCCGAGCTTCGCGCGGCTGTTGCCGAGGCCGAAGACACCATCGCCGACCTCACCAACCGCCTCAAGTAACCAGCGGGGCTTCGCGCCCCACCCCTTCTCGACTCAGGACGCCACAGCCCCTCATGCAGACCGCCGACATTCAGCGCCGGTGGCTCGAGTTCTTCGGTACTCGCGGTCACACGGTCGTGCCCTCCGCTTCGCTCGTCAGTGACGACCCCACGTTGCTCTTCACCGTGGCGGGCATGGTGCCATTCGTGCCCTATCTCACCGGGGTCGTGCCCGCGCCCTACCCGCGCGCGACGAGCGTGCAGAAGTGCATCCGCACCAACGACATCGAAGAGGTCGGCAAGACCCCGCGCCACGGCACGTTCTTTCAGATGAACGGCAATTTCTCGTTCGGCGACTATTTCAAAGAGGGCGCGATCTCATACGCGTGGGAACTCTTGACGACGTCGCAGAGCGATGGAGGCATGGGCTTCGACGAGAAAGACTTGTGGGTCACGGTCTACAAAGACGATGACGAAGCGATCGCGCTATGGAAGAAGATCGCTGGACTGCCCGACAACCGCATTCAGCGCCTCGACATGGACACGAACTACTGGTCGACCGGCCAGCCCGGCCCGGCCGGCCCGTGCTCCGAGATCTTCTTCGACCGTGGCAAGGCCTACGGCGTTGACGGTGGTCCGGCGACCGACGACGACCGCTACGTCGAGATCTGGAACCTCGTGTTCATGCAGTACCTCCGTGGAGAGGGAACCGGCAAGAACGACTTCGAGATTCTCGGCGAGTTGCCGAACAAGAACATCGACACCGGCATGGGAATGGAGCGCGTCGCGTTCCTGACGCAGGGCGTCGAGAATATGTACGAAATCGACCAGGTGCGTCCGGTTCTGGATGCTGCTGCCGAGATGTCCGGTCGTCGCTACGGTGCCGACCACGACGATGACGTGCGCATGCGCGTCATCGCCGACCACGTGCGCTCGTCACTCATGCTCATGACCGATGGCGTGGCGCCCGGCAACGAGGGCCGGGGATACATTTTGCGGCGCTTGCTGCGGCGCAGCATCCGTGCGATGCGCCTGCTGGGTGTGGATGCGCCGAGTTTCGAGGTGCTGTTCGCCGCGTCGCGTGACGCGATGAGCGCCGCGTACCCCGAGATCACCGAGCACTACGACCGCGTGTCACGGCTCGCCTTGGGCGAAGAAGAAGCGTTCTTGCGCACGCTCGTTGCCGGAACAACGATTCTCGACCTCGCGGTCGCCGAGACCACGGCTGCTGGCGCGACGACGCTTCCGGGCGACACGGTCTTTCAGTTGCACGACACCTTTGGTTTTCCGCTCGACCTCACGCTCGAGATGGCTGAAGAGAACGGGCTCACGGTCGACCGTGCCGAGTTCGACCGCCTCATGGCCGAGCAGCGCACACGCGCCAAGCTTGATGCCAAGTCAAAGAAGGGGGCTCTCGCCGACGTCAGCGTCTACGGCGAGTTCCGCGCGGCGGGCGAAACGGCCTTCCTCGGGTACGACGAACTGCAGGCCGAAACGACCGTGCTCGGCATTCTCGTGGGCGGTCAGAGTGTGGCCGTTGCCCAAGCTGGCGACATCGCCGAAGTGATCCTCGCCGAGACGACGCTCTATGCCGAGTCGGGTGGTCAAGACAGTGACGAGGGCTCGATCGTGGGCTCGGGTTTCGACCTCGAAGTGCTCGATGTGCAAAAGCCCGTCAAGGGGCTCATCAGCCACACGGTGCAGGTGCGCTCGGGCGAAGTGCACGTGGGCGATGCCGCGACGACGCAGGTCGACCCGGTGTACCGCCGTTCGGCGAGCCAGGCTCACTCTGCAACGCACGTCATTCACGCGGCTCTGCGTCAGACGCTCGGCAACGACGCCCACCAGTCCGGGTCGTACAACAAGGCCGGCTACATGCGTCTCGACTTCACCTGGAACCAGGCCCTCAGCCCCGCGACGCGCAGCGAGATTGAAGAGATCAGCAACATTGCGGTGCGCGACAACCTGCCCGTTTCGACGCGCGTCATGGCGCTCGATGAGGCGAAGTCGCTTGGAGCCATGGCCCTCTTTGGAGAGAAGTACGGCGAGACCGTTCGCGTCGTCGACATCGGGGGCCCGTGGTCGCGCGAGCTGTGTGCGGGCATCCACGTGAATGGCTCGGCCGAGATCGGCATGATTAGCCTCGTGAGCGAGTCATCGGTCGGCTCGACCAACCGTCGCGTCGAAGCGCTGGTGGGGCTCGAGGCGTTTCGCGAGTTCGCGACCGAACGTGCCCTGGTTCAGCAGCTGACGAGCAGTCTCAAGACTCCCCGCGACCAGCTCGCTGAGCGCATCGCCGATCTCAGCGCACAACTCAAGGCCGCGGAGAAGACGATTGCGCAGTACGAGTCAGCGCGCCTGACGGAGCGCGTGCCCGCGCTCGTCGCGGCGGCGTCGACCCTCGGGCCGTACACGGTCGTCGCCGAGAACCTCGGCACCCTCGGGTCTGCGGACGACGTGCGAACGCTCGCGACGACCGTGCGCGGTCGACTCAGTGATTCAGCGACGGTTGTGGTGTTGGCTGCCGAGGTTGCCGGCAAGGCGACCGTCATCGTGGCCACGACACCGGCGGCTCGCGACGCCGGAGCCAAAGCGGGCGTTCTCGCTCGCGCGGCCTCGGGCGTGCTCGGCGGCGGCGGAGGCGGAAAAGACGACCTCGCCCAGGGCGGGGGAGCTGACCCGTCGGCCATTCCCGCGGCGATCGCGGCGGTGCTCGCGGAGCTGCGGGGCTGACCGTGCGCACGGGCGTGCGGCTCGGCGTCGACGTGGGCCGTGCCCGTGTCGGCGTTGCGCGAAGCGACCCGCACGGCATGCTCGCGACGCCGGTCGAAACGCTCGCTCGCCGCGAGGCGCCCGTGGCGAGCATCCGTCGCCTCGTTGATGAGTATGAGGCGATCGAAGTGATCGTCGGCCTGCCGCTGTCTCTGAGCGGCGACGAGACCGCGTCGACCGACGACTCGCGGGCTGTCGCTCTCGAGCTTGCCGAGGTGATCGACGTGCCGGTGAGGCTTGTTGATGAACGCCTCACGACCGTCAGCGCGGCGCGGGGGCTTCGCGAGGCCGGGCGCACGGCAAAGAACTCGCGTTCAGTGGTCGATCAAGCGGCCGCTGTTATTCTGCTTCAGCACGCCCTCGACGCAGAGCGTTCAACGGGCAACCCGCCCGGAACGCTCGTTGAGCCGCACGAAAGACGACCGATCGCGTGACCACAAACGACGCTTGGGACGACATCTTCCGCAGCCAGCCTGGCGCGGCGAACCCTTCAGCAGGCGAGCCCGCTGCCGCACCAGTGGCTGCCGGTGAGGCGCCCCTGAGCCGCCGCGCGGCCCGCGAGTCAGAGGGCCGTCGTCGCGGTTCGGGGCGGGATGCTCGCCGCACGCCCCCCACAGGACCCCGCCGGCGTCGCTGGCCCTGGGTGCTGCTCGGTGTCTTCTCGCTGCTGCTGGGCATCGGCGCTGCCGGCGCCACCTACGTGTGGATGAACTATGAGTCGCAAGTGCGCGAGCTGCTCGGCTGGGAGTTGCCCAACGACTACGAAGGCTCGGGCAATGGCACCGAGGTCACGGTCGTGATTCGCCCTGGCGACATCGGTGAAGACGTCGCACGAACCCTGCAGCGTGAGGGCGTCACGATGTCGTTCACCGCGTTCTACGAGTTGCTGCTTGCCGACTCGTCGATCGTGCTCTTTCCGGGAACGTATCTCTTGCAAGAAGAGATGTCGGCACAGGCGGCCCTCGACATTCTGCGCGACCCGGCGAATCGGGTGACGTCGAGCGTGACCATCCCCGAGGGAACGACGATCACTGATGCCCTGGGCCTGTTGTCGATTGGCACCGAGATTCCTTTCGAAGAGTTCGAAGCGGCAGCGATCGACCCGACGATCTACGGCATCCCTGACGAAGCGCCGAGTCTTGAGGGCTACCTGTTCCCGGCCACGTATGAGTTCGAGCCCGGCTTGAGCGCGCAAGAGGTCATTCAAGTCTTGGTCGACGAGATGTTCGCGCGACTTGATGCGCGCGGCGTTGCGCCCGTCGACCGGCACCGCATCTTGACCATGGCGGCGCTCGTTCAGCGTGAAGCCGGGCCCAACACCGACGACTTCGGCAAGATCGCGCGCGTCTTCTACAACCGCCTCGAGTCGGGCTGGCGCCTGCAATCGGATGCCACGGTTGCCTATGGCACCGGCAACTTCTCAACCGTGTGGACGACCGACGCCGAACGGGCCGACGCGTCGAACCCCTACAACACCTACGCCAACGACGGCCTGCCCATTGGCCCGATTGGGTTGCCGGGTGAAGTGGCGATCGACGCGGCGATTACTCCCACCGAGGGTCCGTGGTTCTTCTTCGTGCCGATCAACCTGCAGACCGGTGAGACGGTCTTCTCCGAGACGGCGGATCAGCACGAAGCGGCGGCCGAGACCTTGCGTCAGTGGTGTCGGGCGAGCGACGAAAACGCTGCCTACTGTGAGTAGACAGCTTGCCGTGCTGGGCCACCCCGTCGAGCACTCGCTGTCACCCGTGCTGCATGCTGCGGCCTACGCCCATCTGGGGCTCGACTGGCATTACGGGCGCCATGATGTTCGCGAGCACGAGTTAGCCGGATTCATTGATGGTCTCGACCGTTCGTGGCGGGGGCTATCGGCGACGATGCCCTTGAAAGAAGAGCTCTACCGGTTGGCCGACGAATGGGATGACGCGGTCGCCCAGACCGGAGCTGCCAACACACTGCTGCTCGCCGACGATGGGAGCCGCGTCGCCCGCAACACCGACGTGGCCGGCATCGAGCGGTCTCTGCGCGACGCCGGGCTAGAGACGGTTCACCAGGCGGTCATCGTCGGTGCCGGTGCTACGGCGCGATCGGTACTCGTAGCTCTCGATGGCGTCGGGATGCGCGGCGCGACGATCGCGGTGCGTGAACCCGCGCGGGCCTCCGGCCTCGTCGAGCTCGCCGACACCCTGGGTCTCGACCTCGACCTCGTGCGGCTCGGTGACCTTGAGCACGTCGTCGAGGGCGCCGACGTCGTCGCCTGGACTCTGCCGAACGGCGTGGGACTCAACCAGGTGCTGCCGTTCGACGCCCGTATGACGGCCGTGGCCCTCGACGTCACGTATCACCCGTGGCCCGGGCCGCTCGCCGCGCAGTGGCTCGAGGTGGGTGGCCGCGTGGCATCGGGTCGCGACATGCTGCTGCACCAGGCGGTGCGGCAAGTGCGCTTCTTCGTCTCCGGCCAGACCGACGAGCCGCTCGATGATGAAGCGGGCCTCGAGCTCGCGATGCGCACCGCGCTCGACGCGGCGTGAGGGTTCGGGCGACTCGCGGCGGGCATCCCGCCCCCTGCACGCATGGGAGAATGGCCTCATGCTGCGTTGGTTGACCGCCGGAGAATCTCACGGCCCCGAATTGATCGCCGTTCTTGAGGGGATGCCCGCCGGCGTTCCCGTGCTGCGCGAGTCAATTCAGGCCGACATGCAGCGGCGCAAGCTCGGCTACGGGCGCGGTGCCCGCATGAAGTTTGAGCAGGATGAACTCACGATCTCGGGTGGCGTGCGTCACGGCCTCAGCATGGGTAGCCCGATCGCTCTGCGAATCGGTAACACCGAGTGGCCCAAGTGGACGACCATCATGAGCGCCGACCCGGTCGACCCCGGCGAGCTCACGGGTGCCCGCGGCGCGCCGCTCACGCGCCCGCGCCCGGGCCACGCCGACTTGGTGGGCATGCAGAAGTACGGCTTCGACGAGTCGCGCCCCGTGCTCGAGCGCGCGAGTGCTCGAGAGACGGCTGCGCGCGTGGCCCTCGGCGCCGTCGCTCGATCGTTCTTGGGCGAGTTGGGTATTCGGCTCGTTGCGCACACGCTCGCCATTGGTCCTGTTCGCGTTCCTGACGATGCGCCGTTGCCCCTTCCCGACGATGTCGACCGCCTTGACGCTGACCCGTTGCGGTGTTTGCATCCCGAGACGAGTGCAGCCATGGTCGCCGAGGTTGATGCGGCCCACAAAGACGGTGACACGCTCGGCGGAGTCGTCGAAGTGCTCGCCTACGGCGTGCCGCCGGGGCTCGGCTCGTACGTGCACTGGGATCGTCGACTCGACGCCAAACTCGCCGCGGCCCTCATGGGCATTCAAGCCATCAAGGGGGTCGAGGTCGGCGACGGCTTCGAAACCACGCGCCGCCGCGGCTCAGCCGCCCACGACGAGCTCGTCGTCGACGACGGCATCATCGAGCGCTTGAGCGACCGCGCCGGAGGTACCGAGGGCGGCATGAGCACGGGAACGGTGTTGCGCGTTCGGGCGGGCATGAAGCCCATCGCCACGGTGCCGCACGCGTTGCGCACGGTCGACACCTCGACAGGCGAACCCGCCGCTGCCCACCACCAGCGTTCAGACGTGTGCGCGGTTCCGGCCGCAGGCGTTGTCGCCGAGGCGATGGTTGCTCTCGTGCTGGCCGAGGCCGTGCTCGAAAAGTTTGGGGGCGACTCGATCGACGAGACGCGCCGCAACCTTGAGGGCTACCTCGCGGCGATTCCGTCGACCCTCACGACCGCCGTCTCCGACGGCCGCGGATGACCGCGAAACGAGCTGCGCGTGGCTGACGAGCGGGCGAGCGACCCGACGATGTCGGGCGGCCCTGCGGTCGTGCTGATCGGCCCGCCCGCCGCCGGCAAGTCGCGCATCGGAAAGCGCCTCGGGCGCATCCTCGACGCGGCCTTTATCGACACGGATCGCGAAATAGCTGCTGCGCACGGGGCCATCACCGACATCTTCGCGACGCGAGGTGAACCTGCCTTTCGCGAACTGGAGGCGGCTGCTGTGGCCGATGCTCTTGCGCACGCGGGCGCGGTTGTCGCACTCGGTGGGGGAGCCGTCATGACGCCGGGCGTTGCCGACATGCTGCGCGGGCTTCCCGTGGTGCTCGTGACCGTTTCGGCAGAGGCCGCCGCTGAGCGCCTTGACCCTGAGACGCGACCCCTCGTGCGCGATGGCATCGACGCGTGGGTGGCACTCGTCGAGAAGCGCATGCCCACCTACACCGCCCTGGCGTCGGCGACCTGGGATACCTCGGCGCGCCCCATCGACCACATTGCTGCTGAGATCGCCGAGTGGGTGCGCGAGCGCGCGCGCCCGGCTGGAGAGTCATGACCGAGACCACCGTCATTCCCGTGAGTGGGCCGCCCGCGTACGACGTTCGGGTTGGTCGAGGGTTGCTGGCCGACATCGCCACCGTGCTTCCGCCCGCCGCCTCGAAGGTGCTGGTCATCCACGCCCCACCACTCGCGGCTCACGCCGAGGCCCTGCGCGAGCAGCTCGCCGGTCGAGTCGAGGTGCTGCTCGCCGAAGTGCCCGACGCCGAGGGCGCCAAGCGCATTGAGGTCGCCGCGTTTTGCTGGCAGATCATGGGCCAGACCGATTTCACGCGAACGGATGCTGTGGTCGGCCTCGGCGGAGGTGCAACGACCGACCTCGCGGGCTTTGTTGCCGCGACGTGGTTGCGGGGCGTGGCGGTCGTGCAGGTGCCGACGACCGTGCTCGGAATGGTCGACGCCGCGGTCGGGGGAAAGACGGGAATCAACACGGCAGAGGGCAAGAACCTCGTCGGGGCTTTCTGGGCGCCCACGGCGGTGTTGTGTGACCTTGACCTGCTTGCCGACTTGCCTCAGAACGAGATCCTCGCGGGGTTCGCCGAGGTCGTGAAGTGCGGCTTCATCGCTGACCCGGTGATCCTCGAGTTGCTCGAGGCAGATGTGAGCGTCGCGACCGACCGCACGAGCCCCGTCTTCCGCGAGCTCATCGAGCGCAGCATCCGCGTCAAGGCAGCTGTCGTCAGCGACGACTTCACCGAGCAGGGCCGTCGTGAGATTCTCAACTACGGCCACACACTCGGCCATGCGATCGAGCACGCCGAGCGGTATCGCTGGCGCCACGGTGCTGCAATCTCGATCGGCATGGTCTTCGCGGCCGAACTCTCGCACCTCGCTGGCTCGTTGCCCGCGGAGCAGGTCGACCGTACGCGGCGAATTCTCGCCTCTCTCACGCTGCCCACCGGGTATCCGCTCGGTCGCTGGAAGACCCTGCTCGCAACGATGCAGCGCGACAAGAAGGCGCGTGCGGGCATGTTGCGCTTCATCGTTCTCGACGACGTGGCCAAGCCGCGCGTGCTCAATGGCACCGACGAATCGGTGCTGTTTGCCGCCTACCAGGAGGTAGGGGAGTGAACGCCCGCGCCGGTAGGGTGACGGCATGACCGCAGTCACCCGCGTGCTCGTACTCAACGGGCCGAACTTGAATCGCCTCGGCACGCGCGAGCCCACCATCTATGGCACGGCAACGCTCGACGACTTGCGCACCGAGCTCAGCTCGGCTGCCGCCGGTGTCGACATCGACCTCCGACAGTCGAACGATGAAGCCGAGCTCATCGGCTGGCTCCATGATGCTGCGGATGCTCACACCCCGGTCATCCTCAACCCCGCGGCGTTCACCCACTACAGCTACGCCCTGCGCGACGCGGTGGCGCTCGTGACCGAAGCGGGCATCCCGGTCATCGAAGTTCACCTGTCGAACCCGCACGCGCGCGAAGAGTTTCGGCACACGAGCGTGATCTCGGGCGTCGCAACAGGCGTCATCGCCGGTTTCGGGTTCGGCTCGTATCGCCTCGCCCTCGCGCAGTTGCTGCACGCTCGATAGGGCGCGCGCCCGCGCGTCGACTAGACTTTCGCGGCGGTGCGCTCGCGCGCCCGATTCTCTTGCTCCTCACCGAAACGGACTTCAGGTACTCATGGCGACCACGAACGACATCAAGAACGGCAGCGTGCTCAACCTCGACGGGCAGCTCTGGAACGTCATTGAGTTCCAGCACGTCAAGCCGGGCAAGGGCGGCGCCTTCGTGCGCACCAAGATGCGCAACGTCATGAGCGGCAAGGTCGTCGACAAGACCTTCAACGCGGGCACCAAGGTCGACTTCGCCACGGTCGACCGCCGCGACTACCAGTACCTCTACCAAGACGGTGCTGACTACGTCTTCATGGACACGACCGACTACGAGCAGGTCACTGTTCCCGCCTCTGTTGTCGGCGACGCTGCCAACTTCATGCTCGAGAACCAGATCGTGACGATCGCCATGAACGAGGGCGTGCCGTTGTACCTCGACCTGCCGGCATCGGTTGTTCTCGAAGTCACCTACACCGAGCCCGGACTGCAGGGCGACCGCTCGACGGGCGGCACCAAGCCGGCCACGGTTGAGACGGGCTACGAGATTCAGGTTCCCCTCTTTCTCGAGACGGGCACCAAGGTCAAGGTCGACACGCGAACGGGTGATTACCTGGGCCGCGTCAGCGACTAGTGAGCGCTCGCAGCAAGGCTCGCAAGCGGGCCCTCGACATGCTCTACATCGCCGACGTACGGCAGGTTCCCATCGCCGACATTCTCGGCGAGGAGGCACGGCGTGCGGCGGCCGCTCCGCAGCGTGCGTCCAGCTGGCCATACGCCGAGCAGATTGTGCGTGGTGTCAACGACTCGCTCGCCGAGATCGATGCGCTCATCGAACAGCACGCCGTGGGCTGGACCCTCGCGCGCATGCCGGTCGTTGATCGCGCGATTCTGCGTCTTGCGACGTGGGAGCTGCGCGAGAACGCGGATATTCCTACTGCCGTGGCGATCGCTGAGGCGATGGAACTCGCGAGCGTGTTGTCGACTGATGACAGTGCACCCTTCGTGAATGGTGTGCTCGGGGCGATTGCCGACGACGTTCGCGCCTAGCCGATTGGCGTCTGTGACGCTTGTGTGACGTTCTGTTTCACTCCGTGTCGTCGTGTGTCTGGCCGGTTTGCTGGCGTGTCGAAACCGCTCGTACGGTGGCGTTATGTCGTTGACCCAGTCCGCACCCGTCGCCGTTTCGCCGGCGCTTCCGGTGTCGCTGCGCGGCGTCGGTCGCACGTTTCCGGCAGCCCGCGGTGCAGAACCGCGTGTCGTGCTTCGGGATGTTCAACTCGACATTGCGCCCGGCGAGATCGTCGCGCTGCTCGGCCCGTCGGGGTGCGGTAAGTCGACGCTCTTGCGCCAGATCAGCGGACTCGACCGACCGACCTCGGGAACCCTGACGATCGACCGCACGGCCGTGGCGCCTGCTGACCAGCGGTCGGCCGTGGCGTTTCAAGAGCCGCGGCTTTTGCCGTGGCGCACGGTTGCTCGCAACATCGAGCTGGGACTGCCCCGCGGCCTCGATCGCCGCCAGGGAGCGGCGCGCGTCGCTGAACTGCTCGAGCTCGTGCAGTTGTCACACGCCGCGGGCCTCAAGCCGCGCGAAATCTCGGGCGGCATGGCGCAGCGGGTGTCGCTCGCTCGTGCCCTCGCCCGCGGTCCGGGAGTCCTGTTGCTCGATGAGCCCTTCGGCGCTCTCGACGCCCTGACTCG
>NZ_JANRKZ010000238.1:0-5363 GCF_033763155.1 Microcella sp. | reverse complement strand
TCACCTCGTCGTCAATGGCGGCATCATCGCGTGCGGGTTCGACGACGAGGTGGCGGATGCTCGCGCCCGTGACACGCTCGCCGAGGCCTACGGCCGCGAGGTCGTGACGGTCGACGCCCGCGAGATCTTCGCGCGCGGCGGCGGAATCCACTGCATCACGCAGCAGCAGCCGGCTGTGCCTGCCCGATGAGCCGGCCGCCGCTCGTCGAGACGAGCATCGCTACGCTGGCCGCGATGCTGGCGGACGGCCGCACCACCGCGGTCGAACTCGTCCAGGGCTACCGCGATCGCATCGCGGCCTACGACCGCGAGCCGTCGAGCGATGGCACGCGCCCCGCGCTCAACGCCGTGGTGGTCGACAACCCGGGGGCGCTCGACGAGGCTCGGGCGAGTGACGCGCGGCGAGCATCCGGTGCCGCGCTCGGGCCCCTCGACGGCATTCCGTACTTGGCGAAAGACAGCTACATGGTGCGCGGCCTCACGGTCGCGAGCGGCTCGCCCGCGTTCGCCGACCTCGTGGCGCAGCATGACGCGTTCACGGTCGAGCGCCTGCGGGCCGCTGGGGCGATCTGCCTGGGCCTGACCAACATGCCGCCCATGGCTAACGGGGGCATGCAGCGCGGCCTCTATGGCCGCGCCGAAAGCCCGTACAACCCGGCGTACCTCACGGCGCCGTTCGGCTCGGGCTCGTCGAATGGCTCGGGCACGGGCCTCGCGGCGAGCTTCGCGGCCTTCGCGCTCGCGGAAGAAACGTGGTCGAGCGGCCGCGGGCCCGCGAGCAACAACGGCCTGTGCTGCTACACCCCGAGCTGGGGCGTGATCTCGGTGCGCGGCAACTGGCCGCTTGTGCCCACGATGGACGTGGTTGTTCCCTACACGCGCACGATGGCCGAGCTGCTGCTCGTGCTCGATGCGGTCGTGGCCGACGACACCCAGACCCGCGGAGACTTTTGGCGGGTGCAGCCGTGGGTGAGCATCCCGCCGTCATCGCAGCTGCGACCGGAGTCGTACCCCGCGCTGGCCGACCCGGCCGCGCTGCAGGGTGTGCGCCTCGGCGTGCCGCGCCTCTACATCGGAGACACCGACAACGACGACCCGATCGAGACCCGGCCGACCGTCATCGCCCAGTGGCAGAAGGCGCGCGCCGATCTCGAAGCCGCCGGCGCGACCGTCGTCGAGGTCGACTTTCCGGTGGTCACGAATTACGAATCGCGCGGGCGGGCGGATGACCGCTCGATGGTCGCGCGCGGCCTGGTTCCGCCGCAGTTCGCTGACCACGAGCTCTACGAACTGAGCATGTGGGGGTGGGACGAGTTCTTGCAGGCGAACGGCGACCCCGCGCTGCACCGGCTTGCTGATGTGGACCCTGAGCTGATCTTTCCGACCCCTCCCGGCTCACTGCCCGGGCGGTACGACGATCATCTGAGCCGCTTCGCGCCCGAAGATGTTCCCCTCGAGGATTACGTGCACCGCGCCCGCGCGACGGGCGTGCCCGCGCTCGAGAGCATTCCGACCATCGCCGAGGGTGTGCGCGGCCTCAACGAGACGCGTCGGCGCGACCTCGAGGCCTGGATGGATGAGCTCGGGCTCGACGCCGTCGTCTTTCCGGCGGTGGCCGACGTGGGCCCGGCCGACGCCGACGTCAACCCCGCGAGCGCCGAACTGGCCTGGCGCAATGGCACGTGGGTCGCGAACGGCAACCTCGTGCCGCGGCACCTCGGCATCCCCTGCGTGCAGGTGCCCATGGGGCTCATGGCCGACATCGGCATGCCCATCGGCCTCACCTTCGCGGGTCGCGCGTGGGACGACTCTCGGCTGCTCGCCTTTGGCGCGGCCTTTGAAGCCTCGGCCACGCGGCCCGGGTCCGCTCTCGGTGGCACGCGCGTGCCGCCCCCGCACACCCCGGAGCTGCCATGAGCGACGCAACCCCCGAGAAATCCCCCGAGACAACCCCCGAGAACACCCGCGCGATCGAAGACACGATCGTCACCGACTTCTCGACGCGCATGAGCTATGGCTCATACCTCGCGCTCGATGAGTTGTTGCAACTGCAGCGCCCGATCAGCGAGCCCGAGCACCACGATGAGCTGTTGTTCATCATCCAGCACCAGACCAGCGAGCTCTGGATGAAGCTGCTGCTGCACGAGGCCCGCTCGGCCCGGCAGTGCCTCATCGACGACGACCTCGGCGGCACCCTCAAGCGCATCGCGCGCATCAAGCACATTCAAGAGGCGCTCATCCAGCAGTGGAGCGTGCTCGCGACCCTCACGCCCACCGAGTACGCCGAGTTCCGCGGCTTCCTTGCCAACTCCTCGGGCTTTCAATCGCACCAGTACCGCGCGATTGAGTTCATTCTCGGCAATAAGCACGCGGGCATGCTCAGCGTCTTCGAGAGCGACCCCGAGGCCCACGCCGTGCTCACGGGGCTGCTGCACGAGCCGAGTCTCTACGACGAGTTCTTGCGCTTCTTGGCACGCCAGGGTGTCGCGATTCCCGCGAGCGTGCTCGAGCGCGACGTCACGAAGGCCCACGTGTTCACGCCCGAACTCGTGCCCGTGTTCGTCGAGATCTACGAGGGAGCCCACGGCCCCGACGAGTCGAACTGGCGCGTCTATGAAGCGTGCGAAGAACTCGTTGACCTCGAAGACAACTTTCAACTCTGGCGCTTCCGCCACCTGCGCACCGTGCGCCGCACGATCGGCTTCAAGCGCGGCACGGGCGGCTCGGCGGGCGTCGACTTCTTGCAGCGTGCACTTGACCTCACGTTCTTTCCCGAGCTCTACGCGGTGCGCACCGAGATCGGTCAGGCATGACCCCGAAGGCGATGGATGCTCCTCCCGCCGTCTTCCGCATCGCTGACGCCTGGCGCGGCACGTGGATGGGCCCGAGCCTCGTGCGCCGTGGGGGAGGCACTCTGCACTACGTCGGACCGTCGTCGGCCGCTGATCCCGCCGGGGTCGTCGACCTCCCCGGGGTGCTGCTGCCCGGCTTCACCGACCACCACGTGCACGTGCAGTTGCACCCCGGCGATGCGCTCGAGCCGCTCGCAGCCGGAGGCTTCTCGCGCGTGATCGACCTCGGGGGTGACCCCGATGTGCTCGCGGTGCTCGCCGAGCCCGATCCCTTTGCCGCGGCGCTCGAGTTTGCGGGTGCCTTCTTGACCGCGCCGGGCGGCTACCCGAGCGACAGGGCGTGGGCTCCGGCCAACTCGTGGCGCGAAGTCGCCTCGGCCGATGACGCCGAGCTTGCGGTGGCCGAGCACGTGGCGGCAGGGGCATCCCGCATCAAGATCGCGCTCAACGCCGAGGCCGGGCCGGTCTGGGATGACGCCCTGCTTGCCGAGGTCGTCGCCGAAGTGCGCGCGGCCGGGCTGCCTGTCGTCGCGCACGTCGAGGGCGCGGGCCAGGCCGCGCGCGCGATCACCGCCGGCGTCGACGTGCTCGCACACGCGCCGTTCAGCGAGGTTCTCGCGCCCGCGCTCGTCGAGCAGGCCGTGACGCAGGGCCAGCGCTGGATCTCAACCCTCGCGATTCACGCCCCCACCGAGCGTGCGATCGCGATCGAGAACGTGCGGGCGTTCGCGGCGGCCGGTGGCGAGGTGCTCTATGGCAGTGACCTCGGCAATGGCGAGCAGCCGCTCGGCCTCAACGCAGCCGAGCTCTCGGCGCTCGTCGAGGCAGGTTTCGACGAGACGGCCGTGCTGCGCTCACTCGTCGGCGGGTTCGGTCGCGGCCGCTGGAAGAAGCGCGTGACGTGGATGCCCGCTCGCCCCGCCACGGTGCTCGACATCGTCGACGCGGTGTCGCTGAGTGTTGGCGACCTCGAGGGGGCGGGCGCTTAGGCGACCTCAGCCTTGAATGATCGGGGCGCCCCAGCCGTCGTAGTCACCGTGGTGAGCCGCCACGACCGCGAAGACCTCGTGCACCATGCGGTCGGCGGTCTCGACGTCAACGGTCGCGAGTTTGGCCGCGCGAACCGTGCCGCGAAAGAGGCGGCGCCGAGCAACCGTGACGCTATAGCCGAGCTTCTCGAGGGCGGCACCAGCGGACCGGGCATCCTTGATCGCGGCGAAGTCGGCGAAGTGCTCGACCTCACGGGCGACGTCGACATCGTCACGCATCTTGATGCGCTGACTGAACTGCTCGACGTTGCAGGTCAGGTGCGACTGAATATCACCCACTCGCGCGATGCTAGACCAGGATGGTGCTGACCGCACATCCCGCGGACGCCCACGCATCGCCACAAGCGGTGCCCACTCAGGAGGAACGCCATGACCACCGCACCCCTGCCGCTCTTCACTCACGAGCGCGTGACGACCGTGACGGGCGCCCGCTCGGGCCTGCACATCACCGTGGCCCTGCACTCGAGCGCGATTGGCCCGGCTCTCGGTGGTTGCCGCCTGTGGACCTATGAGCACTGGCTCGACGGCGTTGCCGATGCCATGCGCCTCGGCCAGGCCATGACGATGAAGAACGCGCTCGCCGACATTGGAGCGGGAGGCGGCAAGGCCGTCATCGCGCTGCCGCCCGGTCGCGTTCTCGACGCCGCCGAGCGACGGGATGCCCTGCTCGACCTCGGCGACCTCGTCGAGTCGTTCGGCGGCGCGTACATCACGACCGAAGACGTGGGAGTGACCGAGCACGACATGCTCATCGTGCGCGAGCGGACCCAGCACGTCGTGGGCCTGCCCGCCGCCGATGGCGGCGCGGGTGAACCGGCCGCCGGTACGGCGCTCGGCGTCTTCGCCTCGATCGAGCAGGTGTTGCTCGCGGTCTTCGGCTCGACTTCGGTGGAGGGTCGCAGCTTCGTCATCTCGGGCCTCGGGCAAGTCGGCTCACGACTCGCGCGGCGACTCGCTGATGCGGGGGCCGTGCTCACCGTGACCGACATCAACCCGAGCGCCCTCGCGATCGCCGACCAACTCGGCGCGACCTGGATCGACGCGGCCGACGCCGTGTCGACCCCCGCCGATGTGTTTGTGCCGGCGGGCCTCGGCGGAATCCTGACCGCACCCGTGATCGAGCACCTGCCCGTGCGCGCGGTCTGCGGGCCGGCGAACAACCCGCTCGCCAAGCGCAGTGGGGCTGACGCGCTCGCCGCGCGGGGCATTCTGTATGCCCCCGACTTTGTCGTCAACGCCGGGGGAGTCATTCACCTCGCTTTGACCGAACGCGGCGAGAGCCCCGAGACCGTTGACGAGCGGCTGCGCGCCATTGGGCACACGCTCGCCGACGTGCTGGCCCTCGCGGCCCTCGAGGGCATCACGCCCCTCGACGCCGCCGACCGCCTCGCCCTCGCCCGCGTGGCCGCGGCCCGCGCATGAGCGAGATTGACGACTACATCGCTGCGGCGCCCGAGGCGAC
>NZ_JANRKZ010000237.1:0-4044 GCF_033763155.1 Microcella sp. | reverse complement strand
CGTCGGACAGCAATAGTTCTTCCGCTCCCATCACGGCAACGGTCGACTCGGGGATGCGCCCGTCGGCGGCAGCGATGAGCACGGTGACGAAGTCGTCGATCGGAATGGGTCGCACGGTCTTGCCGCGAAACCCGACCGTGCCGAACACGGGCCACGTCTTCACGGCACGACTGACGTGGTCAACCATGTGGTCTCCGCGCCCGTAGATCATCGACGCCTTGAGGATCGTGTGCGGGATGCCCGACTGACGGATGAGCTCTTCCGCCGCCCACTTCGACTCGTGATACGGCGAACCGCAGTCGGGGCGAGCCCGCAAGAAGCTCACCATGACGATGCGGCCGACCCCTGCGCGGCGGGCTGCCTCGATCATCGCGCGGGTTCCGTCGATGTGGACGCGCGAGAAGGTTTGGTCGCCGATCTCGCGGTTGATGCCCGCCGCGTGCACGACGACATCGCACCCCGCGAAGGCGGCCGTGAGGGCCGCGACATCGTCGATCTCGGTGCCCGTGCGCCGAGACACCACGACCGTGTCGGATGCCGGCAACCGTGCCGCGAGGTTTCGGCCGACAAACCCTGTTCCGCCGGTGATCGCTATGCGCATGTGTGACTCCGTGTCTAATTAGCTAAATTGCTACATTAGGCACTCTATCTAGCCTCGGTGCTATATTGCAAAAGTGGTAGATACAGCGAGCGACATCTTTGCGGCGCTCGCTCACCCGACCCGTCGACAGATTCTGCAAGACCTCAAAGACGGCGAACTCACCGCCGGCGACATCGCCGCGCGATTCACCTCATCGGGCCCGACGATCTCGCGTCACCTCGGCGTTTTGCGACAAGCCGGACTCATCTCAGAACGCCGAGACGCCAACCGCATCTTCTACTCGCTCGTGAGCGACCGCCTGGCACTCTCCGTCGGCGACTTCCTGTCAACAGTGTGCCCCGAGCAAATCGTGCTGCGCGAGGTGCGCAAGCGTGTGCTGCCCGGCGAAGCAGCGCCTGAGACGCCGGCTATCGCCTGAACCCCAGGCCTGGGCCTCGCGCCTAGCGTCAGAACGGCAACCGGTAGTCATTCGTCGAGGCTCGCCCGCGAGGGACAAGGTTCAGCACCGAGCCGTCCTTCTCAATCGAGATTGTCGGCACCTTCAGGAACCGCGACTTTCGCATCGACCACGAGCCGTCGAGGTAGGCGAGCGCGGCCCTGACAAACGACGCGAGGTACTCGCGTACTTCGTGGGGTTCCATGGACTGATCATCCGCTGTGCCCGTCGAGAAGCCGCCGTTGACCGTCAACTCATACGAACCGCTGCCCGTGGCCGAGACGATCGCGAAAGCCTCGGGATCGGTGAGGGAGGTCAGTTTGATGTAGCTCTCGGGGTGCCGAGCAGCGTCTGTTCTGCCGACATCGACGTGTACCCCGCTGATCGTGCCCGCGAGATCGAGCAACACTGCTCTCAGGTCATCCGGGTTCACATCGCCAGTATTCAGCAACAACGACTGTTCGAGATGACTCCGGATGCGTGCGCGTGACGCGATCCTGCGACTACCGCTGCGGCCAGTCGCGCGCGGGCGCGCCCACGTAGAGCTGCTGCGGGCGGCCGATCTTCGTTTGGGGGTCGTCGTTCATCTCGCGCCAGTGGGCAATCCAACCCGGCAGGCGCCCGATGGCGAAGAGCACCGTGAACATGCGCGTGGGGAACCCCATGGCCTTGTAGATGACACCCGTGTAGAAGTCGACGTTCGGGTAGAGCTTGCGCTCGATGAAGTAGTCGTCGGCGAGGGCGATGGCCTCGAGCTCGCGCGCGATCTGCAGCAGCGGGTCGCTGACTCCGAGGTCGGCGAGCACGGCATCCACGCTCTCTTTGACCAACTTGGCGCGGGGGTCGTAGCTCTTGTAGACGCGGTGCCCAAAGCCCATGAGCTTGATGCCGTCTTCTTTGGCCTTGACGCGCTCGACGAAGCGCTCGACGCTTTCACCCGAATCGCGGATGCGCGCGAGCATCTCGAGCACGGCCTCATTGGCGCCACCGTGCAGCGGCCCCGAGAGGGCGTTGATGCCCGCCGAGATCGAGGCGAAGAGGTTGGCGCCCGTCGAGCCGACGAGGCGCACGGTCGAGGTCGACGCGTTTTGCTCGTGGTCTTCGTGCAAGATCAGCAGGCGGTCGAGCGCCTTCACGAGCACGGGGTTGACCTCGTAGGGCTCGGCCATGTTGCCGAAGTTGAGGCGCAAGAAGTTCTCGACGAAGCTCAGCGAGTTGTCGGGGTAGAGGAACGCCTGGCCGATGGCCTTCTTGTGGGCGTAGGCCGCGATGACGGGCAACTTGGCAAGCAATCGGATGGTCGAGATCTCGACCTGCTCGGGGTCGTGCGGGTCGAGCGAGTCGCCGTAGTAGGTCGAGAGGGCGCTCACGGCGCTCGAGAGCACCGACATGGGGTGCGCCTGGTGCGGCAGCGAGTCGAAGAAGCGCTTGAGGTCTTCGTGCAGGAGCGTGTGGTGGCGCACGCGCTCGTCAAACTCGTGCAATTCGCTCGCCGAGGGCAGCTCGCCATAAATCAGCAGCCAGGCGACCTCGAGAAAGGTCGAGTTCGATGCCACGTCGTCGATGGCATAGCCGCGATAGCGCAGCACACCCTGTTCGCCATCGATGTAGGTGATGGCGCTCTTCGTGGACGCGGTGTTGACGAACCCGTAGTCGAGGGCCGTCAGACCGGTCTGGCGCGTGAGCGACGAGAGGTCGAGACTCGAGGCGCCGGCAACGCTCGGCACGATCGGAAACTCGGCCGTGCCGCCCGGAAAGTGCAGCGTGGCCGTGGTGTCGCCGTCGTTGCGTGTTCCGTCGCTCATAGCGCCTCCTCGCGAAAAATGATCAGGGTGTGATCGGTGTGTGGGGGCGGGGTCCCGAGAACGAGCCAAGGTGGTGGTGGCGGCTCGGGAGTGACCCGCCTACAGCCTATGCGCAAAGGCGCACCAGTCACGTACGGGCCAACAGACCCGTTCAGGCGTTAGAGAGTTGCGCCAAACGCGCGGCCGCGGCGCCGATGCGCTCATCGGTCGCCGTGAGAGCCAACCGCACGTGTTGCGAGCTCTCGCCCTCATAAAACGTGCCGGGCGCGGCCAGAATGCCGTGCTCCGCGAGCAGCGCAATCGTGTCGAGCGCGGGTTCGGCACGCGTCGCCCACAGGTAGAGCCCGGCCTCGGAGTGATCGATGCGAAAGCCCGCCTTGTCGAGCGCGCCGCTCAGCACTGTGCGGCGCTTGCGGTAGCGCTCGCGCTGCTCGGCGACGTGCGTGTCGTCACCGAGCGCGGCAATCATCGCCGCCTGCACGGGCGCGGGCGGAATGAGCCCCACGTGCTTGCGCACCTCGAGCAACTGGCGCACGATCGCGGCGTCGCCCGCGAGAAACGCCGCGCGGTAGCCGGCAAGGTTCGACTGCTTGCTGAGCGAGTAAACGCTGAGCAGTCCCGCGTGGTCGCCATCGGTCACGCGGGGGTCGAGGATGCTCGGCACGCGCTCGTCGTCGGCCGTGCCGCCCCACCGCTCGGGCTGCCAGCCCAGCTCGGCGTAGCACTCGTCGTTGACCAGCACGGCTCCGAGTTCGCGGGCTCGGGCAACCGCGGCCCGCAGAGCCGCGACGCCGAGCACGGCTCCCGTGGGATTACCCGGGCTGTTGAGCCACACAAGGCGAGTGGATGCGGGCCAGTTATCCGGGGAATCCGTCGCGACGCCGGTCGTGCGAGCCACCACCGAACCCACGGCATAGGTCGGGTAGGCCGTGCGCGGGTACACAACGGTGTCGCCGGGGCCGAGGCCGAGCAGCAGGGGCAGGAGGCCGACGAGCTCTTTCGAGCCGATCGTCGGGAGCACAGCATCCGTCGTCAAACCGTCGACCCCACGACGACGGGCGTACCAGGCAGCAATCGCGGCGCGCAGTTCGGGTGTGCCCATCGTTTGCGGGTAGGCGTGGGCGTCAGTCGCGGCGACGAGCGCCTCGCGCACGAGCTGGGGGGTCGCGTCAACGGGAGAGCCGACCGAGAGATCGACGATG
>NZ_JANRKZ010000236.1:0-16104 GCF_033763155.1 Microcella sp. | reverse complement strand
CCCGGAGCCTTTCGCGCTTGCGCTGAGGTGTCGCGCGATGATCCCGTCGCCGAGTTCGGGCCGTTCTCGGCTGCCAATGCTCAGCGGATCGGATGTGATGTCGTCAAGTGCACGGGCAATCAACCGTGCGTAACGCTGTTTTGCGTCAGGCCCGAAACGGATCTCGCTGTACTCCAGGGCCTCGCGCACGTCAAAGCGGGCGGCTGCCGAGATGCGCAGCACGTACGCCGACACTTATGCGACAGATTGTTGGGTGGTCGTCTTTTCGACCGAGTTGACCCACACCATCGGGTTGTCGACATTATCGAAATGGCCATCCCGGATATCGTCAGCACCTACCTGGATCGCCGCGATGAGGGCAGCGCGTTGATCTGACTCGATCTGTGACGCCCGTTCGTTGTCAGTCATGCCTGCTCCTCTCGCGCGAGGCCCAGCATACGCCCGGCCTCTGACGGTGAACGGGACTTTCCACCGTGCTGCGAGCGAGTGGGCTCGGGATGCCCGCTGCGAGCATCCCGCCCCCTCTCAGCCGCTGTGCCGCACGATAAGGGCATGACGTTCGAACCCACGCGCGCGGCCGGGCTGGCGCGGCTCGCCGAGTTTGTTCCGCGTGCCGGGCGGGCTTACGCCGCCGAGCGCAACACTGACCGAGGCCCGGGGGATCGCTCGAACGTGTCGACCCTCTCGCCCTGGGTGCGGCACCGGCTCGTCACCGAGCGCGAGGTCGTCGAGGCCGTGCTGCAGCGGCACTCGCTCGATGCAGCGAGCAAGTTCGTGCAAGAGGTCTATTGGCGCACCTACTGGAAGGGCTGGCTCGAACTGCGGCCGAGCGTTTGGGCGCGCTACACCGCCGCCATCGAGCCCGCGCTCGCGGCGCTCACGAGCGAAGACCGCGCCACTTACGAGTCCGCGATCGGTGGGCGAACGGGCATCGAGGGCTTTGACGACTGGGCGCGTGAGCTCGTCGAGCTCGGCTACCTGCACAACCACGCGCGCATGTGGTTCGCGAGCATCTGGATCTTCACGCTGCGCCTGCCTTGGCAGCTCGGCGCCGACTTCTTTCTGCGCCACTTGCTCGATGGCGACCCGGCGTCGAACACCCTGAGCTGGCGGTGGGTCGCGGGCCTGCAGACGGTCGGCAAGACCTACCTCGCCACGACGCAGAACATCGAGTTCGCGACCGAGGGCCGCTTCAGCCCGCGCGGGCTCGCGGCCGGGGCCCCGGCCGTTGACGACGACGCGCCGCTGCCCGCGCCCGGCCCCGCACCGCGACCCGAGCCGCTCCCGAAAGGCCGCGTCGCCGTGTTACTGCACGACGACGACCTGCACGCCGAGAGCCTCGACCTGAGCGGCCCCGAGGTCGTGGCGGTCGCGAGCCCGGCGGCGACCTCGCGAGAGGGCTCCGCAGCGCCGGTGGCCGAGTTCGTCGTCGCGGCGCTCGCCGATGGCCGCGAGCGTGGCGGCGCGCACTACGGTGCGGAGGCCAGCGCGCTCGACGGGCTTACGGCATCCGCGATTCTGCCCTGGATGCACGCGCACGATGCCACGCAGCTCGTCACCCCCTATGCGCCCGTCGGCCCTGTACGCGATCGCCTCGACGCGCTTGAGCGCGCCCTCGCCCCCGAGGGCATCACCCTCACACGCCTGCTGCGCCCATGGGATGCCCACGCTTGGCCGCACGCCACGCGCGGCTTCTTTCTGTTCCGCGAGCGCATTCCTGCACTTCTGCGCGAGCAAGAACTCGGGGCTGACCGGCGATAATGGGCACACTCCCCATTCCTTCGACTCAAGGACTGATAGCCATGACCGACACAGTGAACCGGTCAACCTCAGCAGCACCCGCTCACGACCCCGCCGACGGCGCCCGCGCCTTCGAACTTGACCGTGAGTTCGTCTTTCACTCGTGGAGCGCGCAGGGGGCACTGAAGCCCTTCGTGGTCGCGAGCGCCTCGGGCTGCGACGTCTATACCTACGACGGCGACACCTACCTCGACTTCTCGAGCCAGCTCGTCAACACCAACATCGGCCACTCGCACCCCAAGGTTGTGGCGGCGATTCAGCACCAGGCGGCCGAGCTCGCCACGGTGGCTCCCGCCCACGCGGCGCTCGTGCGCGGCGAGGCTGCCAAGCGCATCGTCGAGAAGGCCGGCCCCGGCTACTCGCAGGTCTTCTTCACCAACGGCGGCGCCGACGCCAACGAAAACGCCATTCGTATGGCACGCCTCGTGACCGGCCGTGACAAGGTCATCAGCACCTACCGCAGCTACCACGGCAACACCGGAGCTGCCATCGTCTCGACGGGCGACTGGCGACGGATGCCCAACGAATACTCGCGCGGACACGTGCACGTCTTCGGCCCCTTCGCCTACCGCTCAGAGTTCTGGAGCGACAGCCCCGAGCAAGAGTCGCAGCGGGCGCTGCACCACCTTGAGCGCACGATTCAGGCCCAAGGCCCGCAGACCATCGCGGCGATCTTGCTCGAGACCGTGCCCGGCACGGCCGGTGTGCTCACGCCGCCCCCCGGCTACCTCGAGGGCGTGCGGGCGCTGTGCGATAAGTACGACATCGTCTGGATTGCCGACGAGGTCATGTCGGGCTTCGGCCGCACCGGTGAGTGGTTCGCGTGGCAGGGTGCCGAAATCAACCCCACGGGGGCTCGTCCTGACTTGATCACGTTCGCCAAGGGCGTCAACTCGGGCTACGTGCCCGTGGGCGGCATCGTGCTCTCGCCGCGGTTCTCGGGGCACTTTGCCGAGCGCGTGTTTCCGGGCGGACTCACCTACAGCGGGCATCCGCTCGCCGCCGCCTCGATCGTGGCCGCGCTCGACGCGATGACCGACGAGGGCGTCGTCGACAACGCCAAGATGATCGGCGAGAAGCACTTGGGCCCCGGCCTGCGGGCGCTCGCTGAGAAGCACCCCATGATCGGTGAGGTGCGCGGCTTGGGCGTCTTCTGGGCGCTCGACCTCGTGACCGACCGCGGCACGCGCGAGCCCGTGGGCGCCGATGTCATCAACCGCATCAAGGCCGAGCTCATGGCGCGCAAGGTGTTGCCGTTCGCGGCCGACAACCGCATTCACGTGGTGCCGCCGTGCATCGTGACTCCCGAGCAAGTCGCAGTCGCCTTGCAGGCATATGACGGCGCTTTCTCGGCGGTTGCGCAGAACTAGCGACGTACCGTTTCTGAGGCCGCGGGCACCCCTTGCGATCGGGCGAGGGATGCTCGCGGCCGTTCCACGTTAGCCGCACCCGCCCGGCGCTCGTCGCCCAGCCGCGCGGCGGTACGATGGGGGGCTATGTCTTCTTCGACCAACCCCTACCGCGTGAACGTTCGCGACCTTGTGCACCGCCCCGGCGAGATGCGCGAGAAGCAACTGACGTTTGCCGTGCCCGAGCAATTGGGTGCCGGAATTGCCGTGGTTGCTGCGGGCACGGAGCTCGAGCTCGACCTGCGCCTTGAAGGCTTGCACGACGGAATCTTGGTGACGGGTTCGGTGCGCACGACGGCAGCGGGGGAGTGCGTGCGGTGTCTTGACCCCGTCACGCTCGCGGTCGAAGTCGAATTCCAGGAGGTTTTCGCGTATTCTCAAGACGACGCGTACGACTTCTTGGTTCACGATGATCACGTGGATTGTGAACCGGTTGTTCGAGACGCTGTCGTGCTGTCGCTCCCGTTTCAGCCGGTGTGCCGCGACGATTGCCCTGGTCTTGACCCTGAGACCGGCGAGCGTTTGGCAGATTCCGGCCCGCGAGAGCCCCGCGAGGTGCTCGATCCTCGCTGGGCGGCGCTCGAAGGTCTCGTTCGCGAGACCGACGAAAACTAGGGCTGCGCTGCACCCCACAACCTCACCAGCACGCGCGCGCGTGATGGCCTGACAGAGAGAAGAACCACCATGGCTGTTCCCAAGCGGAAGATGTCGCGTTCGAACACGAACTCGCGCCGCTCACAGTGGAAGGCGTCTGTGCCGACCCTCGTGAAGACCGTCGAGAACGGCAAGGTTGTCTACAGCCTTCCGCACCGCGCCAAGGTGGTCGAAGACTCCGCCGGCACGCCCCTGTACATGGAGTACAAGGGCCGCAAGGTCGCCGACGTTTGATCTTGCTGTCGGCATGACGCCGTCAGATGATCGTTCTGCCCTCGAGCGCGAGCTCGGGGTAACGATCGCGCCCGAATTGCTCGAACTGGCGCTCACGCATCGCTCGTGGGCCTATGAGCACGGCGGCGCTGCCACGAACGAGCGCCTCGAATTCTTGGGCGACTCGATTCTCGGCCAGGCCGTCACGGTCATGCTCTATGAGAGCTACCCCGACCTGCCCGAGGGTGACCTCGCGAAGCGTCGGGCCTCGCTCGTCTCGTCGGCGGCGCTCGCCGAAGTGGCGCGCTCGATCGCCCTCGGCGATCACCTCAAGCTCGGCAAGGGCGAAGAGCTCACCGGAGGCCGAGAGAAGTCGTCGATTCTCGCCGACACCGTCGAGGCACTCATTGGTGCGACCTATCTCGACCGCGGCGCCGACGTCGCCACGGCGCTCGTGCTGCGCCTGGTCGACTCGCTCATGGCCGACCCCGACCGCTTCGGCACGGCCATGGACCCGAAGACGGCGCTACAAGAACTAGCCGCCCAACTCGGCCTGCCCGCCCCCGTCTATGCCATCTCGGGCAACGGCCCCGACCACTCCAAGGTTTTCACGGCCACGGTCATGATCGCCGACGAGGCGATCGCCTCGGGCGAGGGCACGAGCAAGAAGCAGGCCGAAATGGGTGCCGCGCTCGAAGCGTGCACCGTGCTTCAAGCGCGGCGCTGACGCCACCGTGCCCGAGCTGCCCGAAGTCGAGGTCGTGCGCCACGGCCTGCACCCCGCCGTCTCCGGAGCCACGATCGACGCCGTTGAGGTGCTCGACGAGCGCTCGCTCAAGCGCCACGACGGCCCCGCCGAAGACTTCATCGAACGACTGACGGGCGCCCGGCTGCGCGGAGCGGTGCGGCGCGGCAAGTTTCTGTGGGTGCCGATTGAGCCGCCGCTCGATTCGTCGACGGATGCTCCTGCCGAAGCCCTCGTCGCCCACCTCGGAATGAGCGGGCAAGTGTTGTTGCGTGACCCCTCGGCCGATGCCGCGGCGCTCACGCGCATCAGGTTCTCGCTGACGCATCCACTGCACGGCCCGTTGCGAGTCGACTTTGTCGACCAGCGCATCTTCGGCTCAATGGCCGTGGACGCGCTGGTGCCGACGCGCGATGGCGCGGCGGCGGGGTATGGGTTGCCGCTGGCGAGCATCCCGAGCCAAGTTGCCCATATTGCGCGCGACCCGCTCGACCCCGCGTTCGACGAGCGCGCCTTTTTGCGCCGCCTGCAGGCGAAGCGCACGACGGTCAAGCGCGCGTTGCTCGACCAGACGCTCGTGAGCGGCATCGGCAACATTTATGCCGACGAGGCGCTGTGGGCGGCGCGCGTGCACTACGACCAGCCGACCGAGACGCTTTCGACGCGCAAAGCCCGCGAGCTGCTCGAGGAGGTGCGCATCGTGCTGCGCCGTGCGCTCGACGAGGGCGGCACGAGCTTCGACGCGCAATACGTCAACGTCAACGGGGCCTCGGGCTACTTCAGCCACTCGCTGCGCGCCTACGGCCAGCAGGGCAAGCCGTGCCCGCGTTGCGAGCGGCCGATCGTGCGCGAACAGTTCATGAACCGCGGCTCCCACTTCTGCCCGCGCTGCCAGCGCATCCGCTGACGAGGCGGCGGTGCCGCGCATCCGTTAACGCCGCGGCGCTGTTGTCGCGCGTGCGTACGACGGCGGTGCTGCCTCGCCTGCGTAGCGCGGCAGCACCGTCGAGCGGTCGCGGCTAAGCGGGAGTCGCGGCGAGTGCGTGCGCGATGCGATCCGCCGCTGCAGCCGCAGCATGCGTCTCGCGGATGCTCGCCCCCAGTCGCGCCGCCCCCGCGCGGTACGACGGCTCATCGAGCACGCGCCGCACGGCTGCGGCGATCGCGCGCGAGCTCGCGTTCTTCTTCAGCGCGATGCCGGCGCCGGCCTGCTCAACGGCGGCGGCGACCATGGGCTGATCGATCATGGGGTGCAGGGGAATCATCACAAGCGGCAGGTCGTGCGCGAGTGCGGTCATGGTCGTGCCGTGCCCGCCGTGTCCGATGACAAGACGCGCGCGGCGCATGGCTTCGGGGTGCGGCAGGTAGGCGTGCACCTCGGCACCGGCCGGCAGACGAAGGTCGTCGGCGCTCATGGCGGGCCCCGTCGTCACGATGAGCGGCAGTTCGAGTTCGGCGACGGCGTCGATCGCGCGCTGCAGTACGGCGCGCTGGCCGGGCAGGTTGATGCTGCTGAGGCTCACGAGCACGGCGTCGCCTGAGCTCGCAGCCGACTCCGCCGGCACCACGGGGCCGACCCACGTGGGCCCGGCGTCGCTCGATGCCGCATCGAGTTCGGGCAAGGCCGTGACAATCACGGCGTCGGCGGCATCCCAGAGCCGATCGGCGCGAGCGCCGAGGCGCGCGCTGAAGAGGGCTGTGAGGGGGTTGCGCCGCCAGCGGTGCCAGAAGCTCATGAACGAGTGGGCCACCACGATCGTGCGCGCGCCCGACTGCTGCACCCGGGCAAGCACGCCGAGCAGCATGCAGTCGACGATGACCGCATCAACCGGCTCGCGCGTGAGGGAGGCGACAACATCGTCGCCGAGGGCTGCGTCGCAGAACATGCGGAACATGGCCACGGGGCTTGACCCCTCGGCGCCTACCCATTGCGTGCCGGTCGGATACGGCTCGAACGCGAAGCCCGCGGCTTCAATGGCGCCGCGCTGGTCGTTGTGGCCGATGACGCGCACGGTGTCGCCACGGCGAACGAGTTCGGCGGCGATGGCGAGGGCGGGGGGCACGTTGCCGCCGCCGCTCCAGGTCGCGAGCAAGTAGCTGGTCATGGTCGATTCCTTTCAGGAGCGAGTGGGGGTGGAGGTGGGGGAGAGGCGGTGGTGCTCGATGACGGCGCGGGTGAGTGAGAGCATCCGGTGCTCGGTGTCGTCGCGCGAGAGCGCGCGGTCGCGGCGCAACAGCTTCCAGGCATAAACGTCGGTCACCACGACGAGTTCGTCGATGGCGGCTGTGTCGTTGTCGACGAGCGAGCCGAGCACCGTGGTGACCCACTCGCGATGCAAGGCTTTGCCCGCCGTCGTGATGGCGCGCACGCGCTCGTCGGTGCGCTCTTGAGCGAGAAAACTGAGGCTCATGTCGCCCGAGGTCTCGTAGTGGTCGACGAGCACGCGAATGCCCGTGACGACGTCGCCCACGGGCGCGAGGCGCTCGTGCGTGACGCGCGCGGTGCCGTATTCGTGCAGTGCCGCAAACAAGCCCTCGCGGGTGCCGAAGTGCCGCAGCACCGTCTGCACGGTGACGCCAGCGCGCTCGGCGACATCGTTCAGCACGATTTCGACACTGAGCTTCTCGCGACTGAGGTCGAGTCCGGCGTCAAGAATCGCCGTGCGCGTGCGCTCGGTCGCGGCACGGCGCTCGGTTTGGGCGTAGGGGCGGGTCGTTTTCATGTTAGTTGCTATTAACACGAAAACGACCGACGGTGTCAAGAGGCCGCGACGAGATCCTTTCGCCACGCGCCCTCGTAGACGAACGGAACGAAGCCGAGCGCCTCGTTGACCGCGAGCATGTGCCGGTTCTCTTCGGCGTTGTAGGTGATGACCGAGGGATGCCCGGGCGACACCTGCTCGAGCCACACCAGATTCGCGGCTTTGAGCAGCATGCCGAGTCGATGCCCGCGGTGCTCGCGCAGCACGATGGTGTCTTCTTGCGCCGCGGGACGATCGCTCTCGGCGGGCACCGTGAGCTCGGTGAAACCGACGAGCCTGCCGGTGGGCACGTGTTCGACCGCCGCGATCACGGGAGTGCGCGGGCTCGATGCCTCGAGGGCTTCGTCTTCGAGCAGACGCTCGACCGTCCACGGGTCTTCGGGTTCTTCAAGGCCCGCCGTAGGTGCGTCAGTGCTCATGCGCGTGAGCAGGTGGGCGATGTCTTCTCGCCACTCGGGCGGGGTGGCGCCCGACCACGTGTGAACGCGGTAGTCGGGGCCGGCGGCCTGTTGCGCGGCCTGCAGCAGCTCGGGCAACCCGGGCGAGGGTAGCGTCAGGCGGCTGCCGCGCTCCACTTGCTCGAGCCGGTAGCCCATGCTCTGCAACAGCCGCACTTCGGGTGTGCCGGCGGGTACCGAGCCGAATCCCGTCGGCGCGGGAATGCGAATACCCCCGGTCTTCCATGACGGGGCGTAGACGATCGCGCGAGTGCGCCCCTCGTCGAGCGCGACGGCCTCGAGGTGTCGAGCGAGGGCTTCTCCGACGCCCTTGCCGCGAGCATCCGGAAGCACTTCGACATGCATCCAGGCCGTGTCGGCTGCTTCGTCGGTGCGGGTCTCGAAGATGCCGCGCCCGACCAGGCGGCCGTCGAGGCGAGCCGCAAAGAGGCGCTTGGGTTCGAACGAGGTCTTCTGCCAGCCCGGCAAGAGTTCGGCCGCGGTGAAGTGATTGTCGTCGGTGCCCGAGTCGAACCGGTTGACGATGTTGCGCAGCTCGACGCACGCGAGAAACTCGTCGGCATCGGGTGCGTCGAGTGACGCGGGGATGACGACCTCGGTGATCGTGATGACAGACATGAGGGCTCCTTCTGCAGGTGGGCAGCCCGCCAGAATAGCCCCGCGCGAACCGATACGGTAGCCCTGACCGTTTTGCGCATCGCGCCGGTCACTGTTGACGACCGAGCCAGCAAAGGGGGGCAGCGCGTGCATCTCAAGAGCCTCACAATCAAGGGCTTCAAGTCGTTCGCGCAGCCGACCACATTCCAGTTCGAAACGGGCGTCACGTGCATCGTCGGCCCCAACGGTTCGGGCAAGTCGAACGTCGTCGACGCTCTCGCCTGGGTCATGGGCGAGCAGGGCGCCAAGACCCTGCGCGGCGGCAAGATGGAAGACGTCATCTTTGCCGGCACGACCACGCGCGGGCCGCTCGGTCGTGCCGAAGTGCAACTGACGATCGACAACGCCGACGGCGCCCTGCCGATCGAATACAGCGAAGTGACGATTTCACGCACACTCTTCCGCAATGGCGGTAGTGAGTATGCGATCAACGGCACGGCCTGCCGCTTGCTCGACGTGCAAGAACTGCTGAGCGACTCGGGCCTCGGCCGCGAGATGCACGTCATCGTCGGCCAGGGCCAGCTCGACGCCGTGCTGCACGCGAGCCCCGACGACCGCCGCGGCTTCATCGAAGAGGCCGCCGGAATTCTCAAGCACCGCCGCCGCAAAGAAAAGACCGTGCGCAAGCTCGAGGCCATGCAGGCCAACCTCACGCGCTTGAGTGACTTGGCTGGCGAGATTCGCCGGCAGCTGACGCCGCTCGGTCGTCAGGCCGAGATTGCGCGCGAGGCACAAACAATCGCCGCGATCGTTCGGGATGCTCGGGCTCGCCTCTTGGCCGACGACGTCGTCGCCCTGCGCACCTCGCTCGCCGACCACGCCCGCACCGAGAGCGAACGCACGAGTGAACGCATCGTCGTGCAAAGCCAGCTCGACCAAACCCGCTTGCGGGTGCAGCGCATCGAGTCGCAGCAAGTGGGTGACGCGGTTGACGAAGCCCGACGCGTGGCCTTCGAGCTCGAGCAAGTGCAAGAGCGCGTGCGCAGCCTCTCGAGTCTGACGCAGCAGAAACTCACGCTACTGAGCCAGCAGACCGAGCTACCCGGACTCTCGCTGTCGATCACGCAAGCGCAAGTGGATGAGGCTCGCGCCGACGCTGTTGCTCTGCGCGAGGGTGTTGCCGCGGCCGAGCGGCTCGTCGGCGAGGTCGCGGCTCGCACCGCGACAGCGCGTGCCACGCTCGACGCGCTCGACGACGAGATCGCCGAGCAGAGTGCGCTCGTCTCACAGCATGACCTGCAGCTCGCGGCACTCGCGAGCCGCGTCGACGTTGCTCGCTCGACGCTCGCGGCCGCGCGCGGCGAACTGCTGCGTCAGCAGAACGCACTCGAGGCCGCCGTGCAGCGCCAAGAAGCGACGCGCGCCGAACTCGCGGCCCTGCCCGCGCTCGACGACGGCGACGGAACCGACGCCACCCGCAGCCTTGACGCCGCGCTTGCCGAGGCCGACGCGCGCGTCACCGAACTTAGCGGGCGCATCGACACCGAGCGCGAGGCCCTGCACGCCCTCGAACGCGAACGCGATGCTCTCGCCGCGCGCGTCAGCGCCCTCTCGCAAGCGGTCGACTCGGGCGACGGGGCCACGGGGCTCGTCGGCAGTTCGGGCATTCGCGGCCTCGTGAGCGATCACCTGCAGGTGCGCGCCGGATTCGAAGCCGCCATCGCCGCTGCCCTCGGCACGCTCGCCGACGCCGCCCTCGCCGACGACCTCGACGCGGGGCTCAAGGCCCTCGAACGTGCGCACGCCGCCGAAGCGGGCCGCGTCGACGTCGTGCTCGCCGAGGTTGGCGGCCGGGCGACCGACTCGCTCGCGAGCGTCGGTGGGCTCACCCCGGCCGTCGACGTCGTCACGGCCCCCGCGGGCGTGCGGGCGCTGCTCGCGCGCACCCTGATTGCCGATGATCTGGCGGCCGCGCGATCCGCCTGGCCCGCGATCGAGAAACTCGACACGGTCGACTCGGTGAGCGTTGTCACGCGGCAGGGCGACGTGCTCACGCGGTCGGTCTTGCGCGGGGGATCGGGCGCGGGGCGCAGCAGGCTCGAGCTCACGGCCGAGCGCGATGCAGCATCCGTCGCCCTCACCGACGTCGCCACCGCAATCGAACGCGCCCGCGGAACCCTCGACGACACCCGCGCGGCACTCGCCACCGCGAAGCAGGCAGCGACCGACGCCCTCGCCGCGGTGCGCGATCAGGATGCTCAGCGCGCGGCCCGCAGCGAGCAGGTCTCGCGCGCTCGCGCCCAGGCCGAGGCCGCAGAGGGCGAAGCTGCCCGACTCGCGCTCGGCGTGGATTCTGCCCACGAGTCGGTGCGCGAGGCCGAGACGGCCGTTGAGCGCGCCCAAGCCGAGCACGAGGAGTTTGCCGCCCGCCCGCGGCCGATGCTTGACGCGAGCTCGCGTGACGAGTTGCTCGCCGACCTCGAGGCGGCGCGCGCTGCTGAACTCGAGCGACGCATCGAACTCGAGACCGTGCGCGAGCGAGTGCGCGCCGCCGTCGATGCCGCCGAGCAACTCGAGAAGCGCCGCATCGCCGAGAAGGCCGCGGCCGACGAGTCGGCGCGCCGGGCTGTGCTGCGGCAGCGTCAAGTGCAACGGGCGACGTCCGTTGCCGCCGCGCTGCCCGCCGTGCAAGAGGCGATCGACCGCTCGGTCGCCGAAGCGCGTGTGGCGCTCGCTCAGCGCGAGAGCGAGCGCGCCGCCCAGAACGATGAACTGCTCGAGCTGCGCCGCACCGAGAGTTCGCTGCGTGAGCGTCTTTCCGCGATCACCGAGGGCGTGCACGGCCTCGAGCTGCAGATCTACGAGAAGAAGTTGCACCTCTCGCAGTTGCTCGAGCGCGCGGGTGACGAGCTTGGCCTCGTCGAAGAGGTGCTCGTGGCCGAGTATGGGCCCGACGTGCCTGTGCCCGACGATGACGCTCTCACCGAGGCCGCACGCGCTGTCGCCGACGCGATCGCCGCCGAGGCCGCGGCGCGCGTCGACCCTGACCCCGACGCGCCCGCGTTCGACCCGACTTCAGACGAAGAGTCCGAGCGCGTGGCGGCGATCGTGGCGGCGTCGCGGGCGCGAACGTCTGCAGAATCGGCCGCTGGCGACGACGATGGGCTCGAGAGCGACAACCAGCCCACCGGAGTGCCCGCAGGCAAGCCTTTCGACCGCAGTGAGCAGCAGGCACGCCTCGCGCGCGCCGAGCGCAAGCTCAGCCAGCTGGGTCGCGTCAATCCGCTCGCACTCGAAGAGTTTGCGGCGCTCGAGCAGCGCCACAAGTTCCTCACCGAGCAACTGACTGACCTCGCCAACACGCGCCGCGACCTGTTGACGATCATCGACGAGGTCGACGCAACGATGCAGACGATCTTCGCCGCGGCCTTCGCCGACACGCAGGCGGCGTTCGATGTTGTCTTCCCGATTTTGTTCCCCGGCGGCGTGGGTAGTCTCACGCTCACCGACCCCGACAACATGCTCACGACGGGCATCGAGGTCACAGTCAAGCCCGCGGGCAAGAAGATCGAGCGCTTGAGCTTGCTGAGCGGTGGAGAGCGCTCGCTCGCGGCCGTGGCGCTGCTCATCGCCATCTTCAAGGCTCGCCCCAGCCCGTTTTACATCATGGACGAGGTCGAGGCCGCGCTCGACGACGCCAACCTCGGCCGCTTGCTCACGATCTTCCGCGACCTGCGCCAGAACTCGCAGCTGATCATCATCACGCACCAAAAACGCACGATGGAGATTGCGGATGCTCTCTACGGCGTTTCGATGCGCCAAGACGGCGTGAGCGCGGTCGTGGGGCAGCGCGTGCAATCCCCCGACGAGCGCGCGAGCTAGTCGCTGCCGCGCGCCGCCGTGCCCGCCGCGCGGCGGCCCACCGGTGCCTGGGTCCTGCCCGGCTCAGGCGCCGTGCGCTGCCATGCCTGGCCGTGCGTTGCCCCGTGCCTCACTGCCCCTTCTTGGCCCGCCGTGGCCCCCTGGCCCGCCGCGCTTATGCCGCAGTTCACTCCATCGCTGCCCGCTGCCCGCTGCCGGCTGCCGCAATCGGCATGAGCCATCGCTAGCGCTCGCCCGTACGCGCACGCATGCCGAACTCGCGCGCCGCGCGCGCATGCGTGCCGCATTCTCGCCCCGCACGCTCCCCAATCGAAGGAAGAATTCGAGCAAAGTCGATCACTGTTCCTGCGATTGGGGAGCGTGCGGCACGAAAGTGTCCGACCAGTGCGGTCCGCAGAGGCGTTCGGCAGGCCGTTCGGCACGCCGAGCGGCAGGGCGGGCCGCCGGGTGGACGGCAAGGTGGACGGCAGGGTGGACGGCAGAGCGGGCGGCAGCGTGAGCGGCAGAGCCTGGAGTAGCGGAAGTGGGCCGGGTGGGGGTGGGGAGACGGCGAGCGACGGGCGGGCGGAGGGCTAGGTCTAGACCGAGAGCGTGGGCAGCGCGGGCTCCCCGCGGCTGAGGCGCAAGGCGGCGGCGGGCAGCTCGGCGACCGCGGCGGCGCAGTGCTCGCGCGCCGCGGCGACGCCGGCCGGGCCGAGCCAGCGCGCATCCGCCTCGCCATCGGTCATGAGCGCGACCGTGAGGGGGCGCGCGGTGAGGTCGGCCGGGGTTGCGGCCTCGGGCAGGCCGTCGTGGTCGTCGTCGATGACGATGCGTTCCGCAACCGCTACGCCGTTGCGCAGCAGTCGTTCGGCACGCTTGGCTCCGCCGATCGAGGCTTTGCCGGTCGAGGCCTTCGCTACGGGCATCCACTCGTCCCCATCGCGATCGCGTCGTGCGACGAGCTTGTAGACGAAGCCCGCGGCGGGCGACCCCGAGCCAGTGACGACCGAGGTGCCGACGCCGAATGCGTCGACAGGCGCGGCGCGCAGCGCCGCGATGGTGTGTTCGTCAAGGTCGCTTGTGACAACAATGCGCGTGCCGGTGGCCCCGAGCGCGTCGAGCTGTGCGCGCACCTCGCGCACGAGCGCGGGTAGGTCGCCCGAGTCGAGACGCACGCCGCCGAGCGACGGCCCCGCGACGCGAATCGCGGTCTCGACTCCCTGCCGCACGTCGTAGGTGTCGACGAGCAGCGTCGTAGCCGTGCCCAGCGCGGCAACCTGGGCGCGAAACGCCTCTTCTTCAGAGTCGTGCAGCAGCGTGAAGGCGTGCGCCGCGGTGCCCATCGTGGGAATGCCCCAGGTGCGCCCCGCTTCGAGGTTCGACGTGGCGCTGAATCCCGCGATGTAGGCCGCGCGCGCGGCAGCGACGGCTGCATATTCGCCCGTGCGCCGAGAGCCCATTTCGGCAATCGGATGCCCATCCGCCGCCGCGACCATGCGCGCCGCCGCCGTCGCCACAGCCGAGTCGCCGTTCAGCACGCTCAGCACGACGGTTTCTAGCAGCACGGCCTCAGCAAAGGTCCCGCGCACCGTGAGCACGGGAGAACCCGGAAAGTAGACCTCGCCCTCGCGGTATCCCTCAACGTGGCCCGAGAAGCGATAGTCGGCGAGAAACGCAAGGGTGGCCTCATCGACGATGCGCTCGTTGGCGAGAAAGTCGAGCTCGGGCATCCCGAACCGAAACGCACTGATGGCGTCGAGCACGCGCCCCGTGCCCGCGAGCACTCCGTAGCGACGCTCGCCGGGCAGGCGCCGCGCAAACACTTCGAAGACACACTCGCGGTGAGCCCGTCCCGAGCGCAGGGCGGCCTCGAGCATCGTGAGCTCATAGCGGTCGGTGCGCAGTGCGGTCGTCACGCGCTCAGCCTAGGCGCGGCGAGGCCGCCTAGTCTCGGCACCATGACGAACGTGCCGACTCGCTGGCTCACGGCGGAGCAGCTTGGCCCGGCGTTCGACGACGGCGGGCCGATCGTGCTCATCGAGAACACCACGGTCTTCCGCCGCCGGCCCACGCACCGACAGAAGGCCCACCTCTACCTCACGGCGCTGCGGCACCGCGCGCGCGAGTTGGGCGAGCGTGGCACGTTTCTGCAGGCGAGCAGCTATCGCGCGGCGCTGACGGATGCGGGGCTCGCGGGCGGGGCACTCGAGTCGATCGACCCTCCGTCGTGGGCCGCGCGGCGCCTGGTGCGCGAGCTTGGAGCGAGCATCCTGCCATCGCGGGGGTTTGTGACGAGTGAGCACGACTTCGCTACCTGGGCCGCTGGTCGCAAGCCGACCCAGCTCGTCATGGATCGCTTCTATCGCGACGTGCGCGAGCGCACCGGCATCTTGATGACGCCGGGCGGGCCGGAGGGCGGGCAGTTCAGCTTCGACGCCGACAATCGTCAGCCGCCGCCGAAGGGTGCCGAGAGCCTCGGTCTGCCCGCGCCGTGGCGTCCGGTCGAAGACGACATCGACGCCGAGGTGCGCGCCGAGCTCGATCGTCTCGACGCCGAGGGCGTGCGCTTTCTCGGGCACGACGGACCGCGCCAGTTTGCGGCGACGCGGGCCGAAGCGCTCGCCGCGCTTGACGACTTTGTCGAGACACGGCTCACCGACTTCGGGCCCTACGAAGACGCCATGATGCTCGGCGACGACACAATGGCGCACGCCCGCCTCAGCGTGCCGCTCAACCTCGGGCTCCTGCACCCGCTCGAGGTCGTCGACCGCGTCGTCGCCGAACATGCCGCGGGCCGCGCGCCGCTGGCCAGTGTTGAGGGCATCGTGCGCCAGCTCATCGGATGGCGCGACTGGGTCTGGCACCTCTACTGGCACCTCGGCCCTGACTACACGCGCCGCTCGAACGCGCTCGCCGCGCACCAGCCGCTGCCCCACCACTGGTGGGCGCTCGACGGCTCGGCGACGGATGCCCGCTGTCTCTCGCACACCCTCGACACGGTCGGCGGCTCAGGCTATGCGCACCACATTCCGCGCCTCATGGTGCTGGGCAACGCCGCCCTGCAGCGCGGCTATGACCCGGCCGAGCTCACGGAGTGGTTTCAGGGCGCGTTTGTCGACGGCACGCCGTGGGTCATGCCCGCGAACGTCGTCGGCATGAGTCAGTTCGCCGACGGCGGCGTGATGGCTTCCAAGCCCTACGTCGCCTCGGGCAAGTACATCCAGCGGATGAGCAACTACTGCCGCTCGTGCCCGCACGACCCGGCGCGGGCCACGGGGCCGGGGGCCTGCCCGTTCACGACCCTGTACTGGGACTTCTTGCTGCGGCACGAGCATCGCCTGCGGGGCAACCCGCGGACGCGGCTGCAGGTGCAGAACTTGCACCGCCTGGCCCCCGACGAGCGGCGGGCCATCCGGGAAGGCGCCGGCCGCCTCCGCCTGCCACTCGTCGCCCCCGAGGAGTTCGGACGATGACCGCCGCCGCCCGCGCCCGCCTCAACGACACCCTGCTCCTGGCCGGCGCCCTCGTCGTGTGCTTCGGCGCCGCCGCGCTGGGCTCGCTGGCGACCACGCCGTCCATCCCCTGGCTCGACTCCCTCAACC
>NZ_JANRKZ010000235.1:0-14096 GCF_033763155.1 Microcella sp. | reverse complement strand
CCGGTGAGCAGCACCGCTGACGGTCCGAGGCCCGCCGCACCAATGCCCATGACGAGCGCGAGGTTGCTCACGAGACCGTCGTTGGCCCCGAACACCGCCGCACGAAAGGTGCCAGACAGTCGCTGCCGCCCGCGCGCCGCGAGCCCCCGCACGACCTCACCGTGGATGCGCTCGTCGGCGGCCATGGCGGGCGTGGCGTGAGCATCCGCCCCATAGGGCGATCGCGTTTCGGCGCGTTGCGCCAGGGCCAAGACGAACACGCTGCCAAAGCGGCGCGCGAAGAAACCCAGCACGCGAGTGCGCAGCGAGACCGCGGGTACGCGATCAGCATGGTCACCGAGCAAGTCGACCCAGTGTGCTTCGTGCCGCGCTTCGGCTTCGGCGAGAGCGAGCAAGATTGCGCGCTCTTCACCCGTGCGGCGCGTCGCGAGGTCGCGATACACCGCGGCCTCGGCCCGCTCGTCAGCGAGATAGCGGCGCCAGCGGCGCAGCTCGGCGGCCGTCGGCGCGTGGGGTTCCGTCACGCGCCCATGATGTCAGTCGCGGCGCCGCGCCCGCAGTTCGGCATCCCGAAACCGCGCGCGGGTGCGCGAGAGAGCTACCAGCCCCACGTGCCTGCCGAACCCTTGAAGGGCCCGACAATGTTCGCGGTTATCCAGCCGCCATAGAAGTCTCCTTCTTGCGGCGTGACCGTTTCTCCGTCGACTGTGCAGCGGTCCATGCGACCCGGGTAGACCGACACGAAACCCGCGATGGCCTCAAAGCCGCGGCTCGGCGCAGGGTAGTACCAGCCAGCACTCGGGGCGATCGCGGTGCCGCCGACGACGTCGTAGTAGGCCGCACGACCCTTGAACTCGCAGAAGGTTGAGCCCGCTGCGGGCACGAGCGCGCCCTCGACGAAGGCCTCCGGCGGCAGGTAGTAGGCGGGCGGATGACTCGTTTCGAGCACCCGCATGGCCCGAGTGGTCTCGGCAATGAGCCGGCCACCGAGCTCAATCGTGACGCGCGCGTGCACCGGCTCGACCCGCGGCGGCCGTGGATAATCCCACACCGACTCTTGGCCCGGCCCGGGCTCGATGCGTTTCGGTCGCGCCACGGTCAGGGCCTAGAACCCGAAGTCGCCGAAGTCGCCGAACCCGCCGGCGTCGAATCCGCCGCCGTCGAACCCGCCAGCGTCGCCGCCCGCGTCAGCGCCGGCATCGCCCGCACCCGCGTCGGCACCCGCGTCGCCCGCGCCCGCGCCCGCGTCGGTGAGTCCGGCATCCATCGGAGGCAAGAACGCGCTGGCGAGCGCCGAGCCAATGACGTAACCCGCCACGGTTCCGAGCAGCGACGCACCGACCATCTGGCCGAACGAGGGCCCCGCGAGCGAGCGCTCCATCGTGCCGGGCTGGCGCAGCTCTGAGCGCGTGGCCGCGCGAGCGAGGGTGGCCGGTTGATCGTCGGCCGGGGCCTCACCCGCCGGGGCCGTGCGCGACATCTCGTCGAAGACGAGTCGACGCTGCTCGGGGGTGAGCTTCTCGAACGCTTCGGCGTGCACCTGCTCGATCGTCTCGGGCGGGGCCGTCTGCAGAAGGTAGCGGTAGCGCTCAACGGCGCGCTCGTCATCACTGCGCACGCCCGTGCGACGGGGCTGCGGCTCGGGAGTCGGGGCGCCAAACAGACGGTCGAAGAAGCTCATTGTGGTCTCTCCTGTGTATGGGGAGCACCACATTAAGGCCGCTTGTTCGGTAGAGGCTGTGCAGACCTCGTGTAACAACTCGGTGAAGGATGGCGCCGATGTCTGCCCCGTGCAGTACTGTCAGCAGTGAAGTTGATACGCCTCGGCGGTCCGAACGTGCGGTGCAAGCAGTACGTGCTCTCGTATAGAGCAGGATTCATGAGTGGTTCGACTGGTGGTTTCGACAGTCGAAACTCCGTGAGTAACAAGGAGTCAGCAATGACGACAGGCACTGTTAAGTGGTTCAACGCCGAAAAAGGTTTCGGTTTCATCACCCCCGATGACGGAAGCGCCGACGTGTTCGCGCACTTCTCCGCCATCCAGTCGAACGGCTACCGTTCGCTCGACGAGAACCAGAAGGTCGAATTCGACGTCGCGCAGGGCCCCAAGGGTCTGCAGGCTGAGAACATCCGCCCCCTCTAGTACTCCCCCGTCACGCCGGGTTTACCCGACGTGACACCCGAAAGCCGCCCTCCGATGACGTGGGGCGGCTTTCGTCATGCTGGGGAGTTTTCGGCGGTGACGAAATCGATGAGCTGCTCAACCCGGCCCAGCAGCGCGGGTTCGAGATCGGCATAACTGCGCACTCGGCCGCGAATGCGCTGCCAGGCGGCGGCCCGATCGGCCACGGTTTCGTGCGGCCAACCGAGCGCGCGACACGTGCCCGTCTTCCACTCCACATCGCGCGGAACGTCGGGCCAGGCATCGATGCCGACGACGGCCGGGCGCACGGCCTGCCAGATGTCGATGAACGGATGCCCCACGATCAGCACGTGCTGAGCATCCACCTGGGCGAGCGCCTGTTCGGCCAGCCTCGTCTCTTTCGAGCCGGGCACCCAGTGGTCGACGAGCACTCCGACCCGGCGACCGCTCGCGGGGCCGAACTCGATGAGCATGTCGGCCAAGTGGTCGACGCCGTCGAGAAGCTCGACCACGACGCCCTCGAGCCGCAGATCGTCGCCCCACACCTGTTCAACGAGTTCGGCATCGTGTCGACCTTCGACCCAGATGCGGCTGGCGCGGGCAACGCGCGTGCGAGCATCCGCCACCGCAAACGAGCCGCTCGCCGTTCGGGCACGCGACAGCGGTGTCGGGGTGGGCACCGGCGCGATGAGTCGCACAGGCTCGCCGTCGACGAGAAACCCCGCCCCGAGCGGAAACACGCGCACTCGGCCGTGGCGATCTTCGAGGTGCACGTTGCCCGCGTCGACGCGCACGACAGCCCCGACGAAGCCGCCGGCGTTGTCGCCGCCCGCGCCACCCTCGGGTAGCTCGACCACGAGGTCGATGTCAGCGCGCCGTTCGGTCACGACCGTGCGCCCGACCGCACGCCAATCGCCCGAGAGAACGTCATCGCCATAGTCACGCACCCCGTGAGGCTACGAGGCCGCGCGCCGCGGTGCGTGCTGCCTCGCCGATAACCGTTCAGGGAGGTCACCTCACGGGGCCCGCGGTGTGGGTCTGGCCGTGTCGATAGGGTGGCCCCACCACGACTCGCGAAGCGAAGGAGACGCCGTGCGTTCGACCGGTCAACTGTTCCGCTGGGGATTGACGTGCCTGCTGCTCGTGCCCGTTGCACTCGTGGGATCGTTCGTCGCGAGCGGCACGCCCGTGCTGCTGTGGCTCGCGCTGATCCTCATTCTGGTCGGCGGAGCGTTCAACGCCGCCGCCATCGTGCGCGGCATTCGCCGGGTCGGCTCGGGTGGTCTCGTGACGAGCCTCGATGGCATGTCCGACGCTGATCGACGGGCTACCCCCTCCGTTGCCGAACCGATCGTGCCGCAACAACGCATCATCTTTCCTGACGACGACGTCGTCACTGTGGCCGACCGCCGCTTGCGTCGCCGTGTCGGGCTCGCGGCGGCAGCCATGCTCATCGCGCTCACCGGGTGGGGTGTCTACACCCTCACCGTTGCGCAGCCCCTCGGTATCGCCCAAGGACTTCTGACGCTCGACGAGGTCTACGCCGCGTGGGGAACGCCCTCGCGCATCGCCTTCTCGGTCTCGATCACCATCTGGGTGATTCTGTCGCTCGCCATCGTCGTGGGCGTCGCACTCGTCGCCCTGCTTCCTTCCCTCAACGCCGACCGACTTCTCAGCTGGCGACGGATGCTCGCTCTCGCCTGCATCGCGGGCAGCGCGATCGTCGTGGCATCGCTCGCGCCGTACTTCGCCATGACCCTCACTCTTCCGAACCAGCTTCTGGGAGCCCTCGGCAGCACCCAGAGCACCGAGAGCCTCGTCTACGGACTCACGGGTGTCGCACTCAGTGCGGCCGCCATTCTGCTCACGGTGCCCGACTGGCGGCGCCGAGCCCGCTAACGCGCGCCCGCACCTGCGCGCTGAGAAAGACCGCGCGAGCATCCGCTTGACAGCCCTCCGGTTCTCTGGTTAGTTACTTGACTAAGTAACCAATACAGAAAGGAGGCTCGTGTGGACGACGGTCGACCGATCTTCCTCCAGATCGCCGCACTCATCGAACGACAGATCATCGACGGCTCACTCCCCGAGGGCGAGCAGGTTCCGTCGATCAATGAGTTTGCGGCGTTTCACCGCATCAACCCGGCCACGGCGCTCAAGGGCATCACCCTTCTCGTCGACGCCGGCGTGCTCTACAAGCGACGCGGTATCGGCATGTTCGTTGCCGACGGCGCCCGCGATCGCCTGATCAACGATCGCCGGGCTCGCTTCACCACCGAGTATGTGCAGCCGTTGTTGGCCGAGGGTGCGTCCCTAGGCCTCGACGCTGCCGCGCTCATCGATCTCATCCGAAAGGAATCCACCTCATGACCACAATCGTCGAGGCCCGCGGTCTCACGAAGCGTTATCGCGGCATCACGGCCGTCGACCACGTCGACTTCCAGATCACACGCAACACCATCACCGGACTGCTCGGGCGCAACGGAGCGGGCAAGACCACGCTCATGCACTTGCTCACCGGGCAAGAGTTCGCGACCTCCGGCACCATCACGGTGGCGGGTGAGAGCCCCGTCGAAAACCCCCGGGTGCTGCAGCACACGTGCTTCATCAAAGAGAGCCAGCGCTACCCCGACGACTTCAAGCCGAAGCACGTTTTTGCGGCCGCTCCGGGTTTCTTTCCGAACTGGGATGCCGACTTCGCCCACGAGCTCGCCAAAGAATTTCGCTTGCCGATTGACCGACGCATCAAGAAGCTCTCGCGCGGTCAGTTGTCGAGCGTCGGCATCATCGTGGGTCTCGCCGCTCGGGCCCCGATCACGATCTTCGACGAGCCCTACCTCGGGCTCGACGCCATCGCGCGCCAGAACTTCTACGACCGGCTGCTCGCCGACTATGCCGCTCACCCGCGCACGGTCATTCTCTCGACCCACCTCATCGACGAGGTGGCCGATCTGCTCGAGCACGCGCTCGTGATCGACGACGGCCGCATTCTGATCGACTCCCCCGTGGATGCCCTCCGCGCCCACGCCGCCACCATCGCCGGCCCAGCCGAGGCCGTCGAGCGGGTGGTCGCGAGCCTCGACGTCATCCACCGCGAGCGCTTGGGCGGATTCGTCAGCGCGACCGTCGCGGGCCTCACCGAGCAGGTCACCCGTGACGCCCGCGCTGCCGGTCTCGAGGTCGGGCCTGTCTCGCTGCAACAGCTCATCATTCGCCAGACCGGGGGCAGCCCCACCGACCACGAGGAGGTCACTCGATGACAACCATGACCGAGGCGGCACCGCTCTCGACGACTCCCCGGCCCCTCACGCGGCGCATCGGCACGATCGTGCGACTGTTGTTCGCAAACCCCTGGACCGCGATCTATACACCGCTCATGATTCTCGGCGTGATTCTCCTGATGAACATCGCCATCTGGAGCATCGTGCGCGCGAGCATCCCGCCCGAAGGCGACATGGACTCCTCGATCAACGGGGGCGTCTCTTTTCTTTTCATTTACATGCTCGTCGTCGCCGTTCAGAGCATGAACCAGGCGTTTCCGCTCGCGCTCGGCTACGGCAGTACCCGACGAGACTTCGTGGCGGGCTTCGGGGTATTCGCGCTGATTCTCTCGCTTGGCTACTCACTGTTCCTTCTTGCCGCCTGGTCTGTCGAGCGTGCAACGGGAGGCTGGGGAGTGGGTCTGACCTTCTTCGGAACCTACGAGCTGTGGCAGGCACAGTGGTGGGAAGGCTTCGCCCTGAGTCTGCTGGCCTTCTTGTTGTTCTTCGCGATCGGTGCAGCCACTGCGGCCGTATACGTGCGGTGGAAGGCGGGTGGCATGTACGTGTTCTGGGGCGGGCTCGTCTTTGTGGGCATCGGTGGCGCGGCGCTCGCGACGTGGCTCGATGCCTGGCCGCAGGTTGGCGCGTTCTTCGCGTGGGCGGGCCTCGTCGGCGGAGCAGCGTGGAGCCTCATCGTCACGGCGCTCTGTGCGATGGCCGCCTGGCTGATCTTGCGCCGAGCAACGCCCTCGGGCGGCTAGCCGGTCACAACAGACAAGACGCCCGTCACGACAAGCTCGCGCACCTGCGGAAGCAGTTGCGCGAGCAGGGCGGCCTCGTCGACCTCGAGCAGGTCGGCTAGGGCGCCGACGATCTCGCCGACCGTGAGCTCGCCGTCGCTCGCGCCAACGAGGCCCGCAAGCGCAGCATCCGCGTCGATCGTGCGCGCGAAGCCGCCGCCCTGGCGCACGCGAATGACCGTGGGGTTTTCGTCTCCGGGCCAGTAGTGGCGCTCTTCGGTGACGTCGCCCGCCACCGTGAGGCGCTCGGCGAGCAGGGCGGTGTCGTCGAGGGCCGCGAGGCGATCGTGGGCGCGAAAGCCCGCGAGCACGTGGTCGCCAATTCCCGTGGGCGCTGAGCCCAGCGGCGAGGTGATGATCTCGGTGCGCACAAACCGGGGCGCTTCGGCGTCGGTCGGCTGCCGCAGCACGATGTAGCCAAAGCCCACGGCCGTGACGCCGCGAGCCGCGAAGTCGTCGAGCCACGCGGCCGCGAGCGCGTCATACTCGGCGCTGCCGACGCGTGTGCCACCGTCGCGAATCCACGTGGCGGCGTACTCGGCCGGGCTCTGCCGCTCGCGCTCGACGACCCAGCCGTCGAGGCCCGCTTCGGTGATCCACGAGCGCACGCGCGCGAGGCCGTCGCCGCCCATTGCGTCGCGATACTCCCAGTTGCCGAGCAGGTGAGCCGTGCCTCCGGGCACCAGGTGGTCAGCCGCGCCGCGCACGACCTGCTCGACAATCGCGTCACCCACCCGACCGCCATCGCGGTATTCATACACGGGCACCCCCTCGAGCCGGGGCGTGATGACGAAGGGCGGGTTGCTCACGATGCGGCCGAATCGCTCGCCGCGCACGGGTTCGAACAGGTCACCGAGACGCAACTCAACCGAGGTCACGTCGTTGAGTGCGAGCGTGAGTTTCGCACGCTCGAGAGCCCGAGCCGAAATGTCGGTCGCGACGACGTGCTCGGCATGACGCGCGGCGTGCAACGACTGGATGCCACAGCCCGTGCCGAGATCGAGCACCGAGTCGACCGGCTCGGTAGGAATCAGCGCCGCGAGCGTGAGTGACGCGCCACCCACGCCGAGCACGTGCTCGGCCGGCAGCGCCGTGCCGAGCGATACTTCGCCGAGGTCAGACGCGATGAACCACTGCACCGCTCCCCCGGCGTCGATCGACGTGTAAGGACGCAGGTCGATCAGTGCTCGCCCAGAGTCGTCCACGAGACCGAGCTCGCGCGCGCCGTGCGTGCCGAGCCGCGGTAACGCGGTCGTCAGCGCGTCATCGGTCGCGAGTTCGCCGAGCAAGAAGACGCGGGCAAGGATGCTCGCCGCGACCTGCTCACGAGCTCCACCGTCGCTCATGCCGACCCCCGCCGCTCCGAGCGCCGCGAGCGCACGCCGAGCCGGAACACGGTCACCTCGGGCCAGAGCCGCATCGGCCTCGTCGCCCCACAGTTGCCGGAGCCGGTCAACGGTGTACCCGGCATCGAGCAAGTCGGCGCGCAGTTGGGCGATGAGAGCGGCATCCACCCCCCTAGTCAACCGCACACGCAGAACGGCCCGGCTCGTCGAAAAGAGCCGGGCCGTTTGTGAAGCAGAAACTACGGCAGGAGAACCGCGTCGATGACGTGGATGACGCCGTTGTCGCAGACGATGTCGGCCGTGACGACCTTCGCGCCGTTGACCGTGACGCCATCCTTCAGGTCGAAGGTGAGCTCGGCGCCGTTGACCGTGGCGGCCGTGAGACCGTCGGTGAGGTCGGCAGCGTGCACGGCACCCGGAACGACGTGGAAGGTCAGGATCGACGTGAGCGCCGGGATGTCAGCGAGCAGGCCCTCGACGGTGCCCTCGGGCAGAGCGGCGAAAGCGTCATCGGTCGGAGCGAAGACCGTGAAGGGGCCCTCTCCGTTGAGCGTGTCAACGAGGCCGGCAGCGCCGACGGCGGCGACGAGAGTGGTGAACGAACCGGCGCTAACGGCGGTTTCGACGATGGTAGCCATGGGGGTCTCTTCTCTGACAACGTGCATGAGGGCCGCGACAGCGAGCCCGCCCAGCCTGTTCGACCGGATGGCCTCACTCTGTGCCCACCACCCCGGCTGCGCCTGCACGTGACCCGCGCATCACCCGCACGCCAGCCGACCATCGCCTGTGCGTCGTGAACGATCGGTGACGATTCCGCAACGACTAGGGGCGAGAGTCGGGATGCTCTTCGTCGACGGGCAGCTGCCGACCACTCGCCGCGCCCGGGCCCGTGACGATCGGGCCCGTGTCGGTCGAGGCAACGACGTCGGTATCGGTCAACGGATGCGCGAGCTCGTCGGGCCCCAGTCGCGCGATGAGCAGCGTCAGTGTTGCGAGCACCACCGGAATCAGGCCCGCGGCAAGAAAAGCCACGGGAATACCGATGATCTCACCCACGGGCCCGGCGATCGCCATCGAGATCGGCATAAGCGCGAGCGATACGAAAAAGTCGAGGCTCGACACGCGGCCGAGCATCTCGGGGGGCACGCGACGCTGCAGCAGGGTTCCCCAAATGACGGTGGCTCCCGAAAAGAGAACGCCACAGGTGAACAGGGCCACGATCATGAGCCAGAGCTGGTCGGTAAGGCCGATGATGGCCAGAGGAGCGCATCCGACGCCCCACGCGGCAATCATCAGAGTCAGGTAACGACGCGGCAATCGCATCGAGGCAACCGCGAGCGACCCCAGCGCTCCGCCGACACCGAACGCGGCGAGGGCGAGCGCGAATGCTCCGGCTCCTCCCCCGGTTTGGTCGCGCACGGCAAACGGCAAGAGCACTTCGATGGGCCCCATGATGGCGAGAACAAGCAACGCCGAATACAGCAGGGTCGCGAGCAACCACCGCGTGCGAAACATGTAGCGCACCCCATCGCGCACGTCGACCCACACCGCGACGAGCGGGTGCGAGGGCTCGGCGTCGGCCTCACGCCGCACGGCCGTGGTGCGCATGAGCGCGAGCACGATGGCGCCGAGCCCTTGCGTGACCGCCACGATCGCAAACCCCAGTCCGGGCGAGAGGATGGCGATGGCCGCACTCGCGAGCGCGGGCCCCGCCGCCTGCATGAGCGACGGCCGCAACACCCCCTCAATGCCGTTGGCCGCGAGCAAGTCGTCGGCCGGCAGCAGCGCCGGAAGCCACGCCGAGTACGCCGGGTAGAAGAATCCGTCAGCAACGCCCAGCAACAGCGAGACGACGGCCATGTGCCAGACCTCAATCGTGCCGGTGAGCGCGAGCACCGCCATCGCCGCCATCGAGAGGGCCTTGACCGTCTCGACCGTCGTGAGAATGCGCTTCTGCGGAATGCGGTCGGCGGCCACGCCGCCCAGCAGCACCGCGAGCACGAGCCCGATGCTGCCGCCCGTCGCCACAATCGAGAGGTCGACCGGAGTGCCCCCGAGCTCGATGACTTGCCACACCACCGCGACGATCCACACGCCCGTGCCGAGCAGCGAGAGCACGAGGGCCGTCGCCAACAGTCGGTACTGTCCCGTGGCGAATGGGCGCAGCGCCCGAGGCAGCTCACGGGGCGTCGTCGACATGGGGCAATGGTACCGACCGGGCTCTCGGCGCTGTGTCGTACCCTGATCAACGATGAGAGAGCTCACCGCCGACCAGATTCGGGCCAGCATCGTCAACGCCAGTGAGGCCGAGATCGAACGGATGCCCCTGCCGGGCCTACACGAAACCGTGTGGGCCGACCGCGAGTATCTGGGCTGGCGCGACCCCGCTGGTTCGCCCCGCGGCTACATCGTGCACTGGGTCGACGACCGACCCGTGGGCATTTTGGTTCGCGCCGCGGGCGCGCCCTTGCGGCCCGGCATTGGAGCCATGTGCTCGTTGTGCCACACCCCGCAACCGTCGACGCAAGTGGTCATGTTCAGCGCCCCGCGCGGCGGCGAAGCGGGCCGCGATGGCAACTCGATCGGCACCTACATTTGCGCCGACTTGGGCTGCTCCATCATGATTCGCATCGTGCCGGGCACGAGCGAACTCATGCTCATGCGCGACGAGCTAATCGCTCGGCGCAGCGCGGGCTTGCAGCAGCGGCTCGAGAACTTCACCGCGAACGTGCTCAAGACGGCCTAGGCCGCCGAGCGTCCCGCCGCCTCACAACGCGGCTCCGCGCACGTGCCGCTATGAGTCGCGGCGCCCCATGAGGTGAAACGGGATGGCGAGCGAGAGCGTCACCGACAGGATGCCCGTAAAGAACACGATCGCCGCAAACTCTTCGGGCACGGCAAACGCATATGCGAAGAGCACGAACGATGACACGAAGAGGACAATCGACACGGCCACGGCGAGAATGTTCATGATGGCTCCATTGTGCCAGGTCTGGCCGAGATAATGGCGCATGACTATCGCTGATGCCGCACACGCCGACGCCACCCGATTTCGCCCGGCCGGGCGCATCCGTCGCCGTGTTCGCGCGATCGGGTGGGGAGCGCTCGCGGCGTTCGCCCTCGTAATCGTGGGCTTTCTCATCTGGGCCAACACGCCCTACCGCGCCGATCGTGGCGCCGTCATTGAGGTGTGGGCCAACCCTGCCGTGCAGGTGCAATATCTCGACGAGGGCATTCTCATGACTCCCGCGAGGGTCGACGCGAATGGCACCGGCCTCGTCTTCGTTCCGGGCGCGCGCGTTGAAGCACACGCCTACATGCTGCAGTTGAGCGGGGTGGTGGCCGAGAGCGGCGTCACGGTGCTCATCACCGAGCCGACCCTCAACCTCGCGTTCTTCGACATGCGCACGCTCGACCAGTTCACGACCGCGGCCCCCGAGGTCGACAGCTGGTTCGTGGGCGGACACTCGCTCGGCGGCGTGCGTGCGTGCCTCATGACGCCCGGTGCCGACGTCGACGGACTCGTGCTCTTCGGCAGCTATTGCGCCAACGACGTCAGCGACTCAGACCTGAGGGTGCTGAGCATCGCGGGCGAGAACGACCTGCTTTCGACGCCCGCCATCATTGACGAGAACGCGAGCCTGCTGCCGTCAAGCGCCACCTTCGTCACGATCGAGGGTGCCAACCACGCGAGCTTTGGCGACTACGGCCCCCAATCGGGCGACGGCGAGCGCACGATCACGAGTGAGCAAATGCGTGCCGAACTGACGGCACTGCTAAACGAGCTACTCGGCTAGCGCGGGCGCGTCGGCCTTCGGCGCCGCACCGAGCTTCGGGCGACCAGCGAGGGCCATGAGCCACCAGAGCAGCGCGCCGACCAGAATGCCGCCCACGAGGGCGATCACGGGCGTCAACAGCACCGGCCCCGCCAGGCGGCTCTCGGTCAGCAGGTTGGCGATGCCGAAGTAGATCCAGAACAGGGCGACGTCGACGAGGGCAGCGATGCCGATGGCCGACATCGTGACCCGCCAGGGGCGGTGCACGCCGGCCGCCGTGAGCATCCACCCGCTCACCAGAATCGACAGTCCGACGAGAATGATGCTGCCGATCAAGAACGACAGCACAACCCAGAACAGCAGTTCAGAACCACCGTCGAGCGCACGCAAGATCGCGTTGGGGTCGTCACCCCCGAGCGAGCGCGTGATGGCCCCGATGATGTTGCCAAAGAGTGCCGAGGCCACGAGTGCCGCGAGTGACATGCCGAACGCGAACCACCCGGTCTGAAAGATCGTGTGCGCGACGGCGCCCGCGATGAGACTGCTCTGCGTCTGGTTGCGGGTGAGCGGCTCGGTCGTGCGAGCGTCGGTGCTTGCCATGGGGCTCTCCTTGCGAGGTGTGCGGGGCGTCATCGTGAATCTAGCGCCTAGAGTGACGACATGCAGAAGGATGCCCTGCTTCTCGGCGGCACGGGCCAGGTCGGCACGGCCACCGCGCGGGCGCTGCTCGCCGATGGCTATGCCGTGACGATCGCGCATCGCGGCACGCGGCCGCTGCCGCCCGAGCTCGCGGGGCACGTCACCGAACTCTCGCTCGACCGCAGCGATCAGGATTCCCTCATCGCCGCAGCCCGCGGCCGCGACCTCGTGCTCGACTGCATCGCGTTTGACCCGGCCGACGCCGAGCCATACCGCGCGCTCGTGGGTGACATCGGCTCTCTCGTGATGATCTCGACCGCCTCGGTCTATCTCGGCGCCAACGGCACGTGGATGGATGCCGCGACGAGCGACGACGACTTTCCGCGCTTGGCCGTGCCCGTGACCGAACAGCACCCCATCGTCACCGCCGAGGTCGAGGGCTATTCGCCCCAGAAGGCCGCGCTCGAGCGCGCGCTGTTCACGATCGAGGGTCTGCCGGTGACCGTGTTGCGGCCCGGAGCAATCCACGGGCCGGGTTCGCCCGCGCTGCGCGAGTGGTACTTCATCAAGCGAGCGCTCGACGGCCGCCGCCGCGTGCCGCTCGTTGACGGGGGCACGAGCCGGTTTGCGACGTCGGCGACGGTCGTGATCGCTGAGCTTGTGCGGCTCGCGGCACAGCATCCCGGCGCCCGTGTGCTGAATGCCGTCGATGATGATGCCCCGACCGTGCTCGAGATTGGGCAGGCGGTGTTTGATCACCTGGGGCACGACGCGACGTTTGTCGCCGTCGACCGCGGGCCGGAAAGCTCGGTGGGTTACACCCCGTGGTCAGTGCCTGTGCCCGTCGTGCTGAGCATGCAGGCGGCGATCGACGAGCTTGGCTATGTGCCCGTGGGCACCCACCGCTCGACCGTCGGGCCCGCCATCGACGCGATGCTCGCGGCCGTTGCCGACCGCGACTGGCGCGAGGCGTTTCCGGGGCTCACGCGCTATGGCGCCGACGAGTGGTTCGACTACGCCTCAGAAGACGCGCTGCTTGACTCCTGAGCGTCGTCGGTCGAGCGCTGGCCGTTCACGCGTTCGGTGATGTACGAGACGACGATCGCCGACGCCGTGCCGACGATGACGAGGCCGCCGGCCATCAACAGCACCGCCAAAAAACGGCCGACGCCCGTCACCGGGTATGTGTCGCCATAGCCCACGGTTGTGATCGTTACGAGAGCCCACCACAGGGCATCGCCGAACGTCGTGATCGTGGCGTCAGTGGCACCGCGTTCAGCCTGCAGGGTGGCGAGCGCAATGACGTAGATGTAGATGATGGCGTAAATGAGAGCGTGGGCGATGACCGACCCGCGCACGGCTGAGCCCGACCGCCCCGACAGCATGGGGATGTGCTTGAGCAGCCCCACAACGCGCAGGGCACGAAACAGAGGCAAGAACAGCGCGAGCACATCCAGCGGATGACTCACGACGAATCGCACTCTGCGGCCGCGATCGCTGAGGGCAATGCGCGCGACCATGTCGACCGCGAACACGAACCAGGTGCCGATGACGACCACGGCGAGCGCGATGCTGAGCCAGCTGGCGGGCTGCGGCAGCAGAACCCACACCGAATAGGCCACGAGAAAGATCAAGCCCAGCACGGCGAGGGTTGACGACGTGCGGTGTTCCCAGGCGAGGCGGCGGGAATCGGGTGGGGTGACCGTGAGCGACGGGGCATCAGGCGACATGGTCACATTCTGGCCGAGAACCGCTCTCAGGCTTGCCCCTGGCGCGCATGATGAGATGAGGGCCCTGACATTGGAGACTCCATGGCCCGCGCTGCCCTCGACACGACCGTTCCCGACCTGACGGGCCGGCTCGCCGTCGTCACCGGCGCCAACAGTGGGCTCGGGTTCGGGCTCACGGGTCGCTTGGCCGCCGCGGGCGCCGAGGTCGTCATGGCCGTGCGCAATCGCGAGAAGGGGCAGCGGGCGCTCGACGAGCTGATGGGGCAGAATCCGGATGCTCGCTTGCGGCTGCTCGACCTCGACCTGGCCTCGCTCGCGAGCGTGCGCTCGGCCGCGCAGAGCGTGCTCGAGGAAAAGCGCGCGGTGGACATCCTCATCAACAACGCCGGCATCATGGCCGTG
>NZ_JANRKZ010000234.1:0-9256 GCF_033763155.1 Microcella sp. | reverse complement strand
GCGGCGATTGCGATCATCCTGACGTCGCAGTATCTCGTTGCGGTCGGCACACACGTTGCCGTCTCGACGATTGCCCGTCGGGTCGTCACGGTCTCGGCTCGTGCCGTCATCGCCGTGGCGCTCGCCGCTGCCGTAACGACGGTTCTCACCGTCGTGGCGGGTCGTGACGACGACGCTGTCGGTGCCGTCGCCGGCGCTCTCGCCAATACGCCCGTGGGAATGCTCTGGGCGGTTCCCGACAGCGAGCTGGGCCCGATGATCGCCCGTGTGCTGGGCGGCTTCGTGATGGTGGTCGTTCTCGCGTGGGGCTGGGGGTGGATGGTCGCTCGACTGCTGGAGGCGCCGCAACGTTCGGCGCGCATCGTTTCAACGACGAGTCTCGGGTGGTTTGATGTCGTGCCGGCAACCCCGGCCGGGGTCATCGCAGCGCGCAGCATGCTCTATTGGACGCGCGATTCGCGCTATCGGGCCGTGCTCGTGGCGTTGCCCGTGGCACCCGTCATCATGATGCTCGCGTTCGGGGCCGCCGGAGCCCCGCTTCCTCCACTGTGGCTGCTGCCCCTGCCGGTGCTGGCGCTCTTTATCGGCTGGTTCTCGCACAATGACGTCGCCTATGACCACACTGCGGTGTGGGCGCACGTGGCTGCGCCGGTTCCGGGTGCTGCCGACCGTTGGGGCCGGAGTGTTCCCCCGCTTCTCCTCGGAATCCCTCTCATCGTGGTGATCGCTCCGCTCTTCTCGACGTGGTCAGGTGTCGAGGGGGTGCTTCCCGCCCTGTGGGGTGTCAGCGTCGGTGTGCTGTTGACCGGACTCGGCGTATCAAGCGTTGCCTCGGCCATCGCCGCCTACCCCGCAGCGCGACCCGGGGCCGGGCCCTTCGACCAACCGCCTACCCTCGGCGCCCGCGCCGGCTGGTCGCAATCGCTGTCGCTGCTCGCAACGATTGGCTTTATGGGCCCTGCACTTGTGGTGGCGAGCTGGGGCTTCGCGTCTCCCGCGTGGTTCGTCGTGGCAGGTATCGCCGGCGTCGCAACGGGGGTCGGGATGCTCTTACTCGGCATCGTCGTCGGTGGGCGCGCGTTTCGTGCGCGAGCGCCCGAGCTGCTCGACCTCGTGATGCGCACCTAGAGCGTCGTTCGGCCCGGCCCGCGCATCCGCTCGCCGCGTAGAATGCCCGCATGGCGACTCTCGACGAACCGGGCGGGGCAGGACAGGGCGGCGGAACCGACGTGCTCGACCGCGAGCTCGAAAAGCTGCTCAACGAAGAACAGCTCGAAGACGGCGACCACGAACGTTTCTCGCACTACGTGCCGAAGAACAAGATCATCGAGTCGGCGCTCACGGGCAAGCCCGTGCGCGCACTGTGCGGCAAGAAGTGGATTCCGGGGCGCGACCCCGAGAAGTTTCCGGTCTGCCCCGACTGCAAGAAGATCTACGAGAAGATGCGCGACGAATAGGGTGACTGACCGCACCTTTCGACTCGGCGGCGCCCTGCGCGGGCTCTTCACGAACCCCACGATTGACGACGACACGTGGGACGACCTCGAGGCTGCCCTCATCGGCGCCGACTTTGGCCCCGACCTCACCGACGAGATTCTCGGTGAGCTGCGCGCCAACGTCGCCAAGTTCAAGACGACCGACCCGCGCGACCTCACGCGCATGCTGCGCGAAGCCATTGAAGAGCGCCTCGCGGCCCATGACCCGACGCTCACCCTGAGCAACCGGCCCGCTGTCGTGCTCGTCGTGGGCGTCAACGGCGTGGGCAAGACCACGACGATCGGCAAGTTCGCCAAGTTTTTGACGGGATACGGGCGCACGGTCGTCGTCGGCGCGGCCGACACGTTCCGTGCCGCGGCGGTCGACCAGCTCGCGACGTGGGCCGAGCGCGCGGGAGCGCAAGTCGTGCGCCCGCAGCACGCCGGGCAAGACCCCGCGAGCGTGGCCTACCAAACGGTGCAGTTCGCGATCGACAACGGCATCGACATCGCGATTGTCGACACGGCGGGCCGCTTGCAAACCAAGGCCGGCCTCATGGACGAGCTGGGCAAGGTCACGAGAGTGATCGAGAAGCTCACGCCCATAGCTGAAGTGCTGCTCGTGCTCGATGGCACGACCGGCCAAAACGGGCTCGCACAAGCCGAGGCGTTCATCGAGAGCGCGGGGGTCACGGGGCTCGTCGTCACGAAGCTCGACGGCTCGGCCAAGGGTGGCTTCGTGTTGCGGGTGCAGCAGCAGACGGGCATCCCGATCAAGCTCATCGGTCAAGGCGAGGGAATCGGCGACCTCACGGGCTTCACGCCGCACGTGTTTGCCGCGAGTTTGGTTCCCTAAAGCTCGAGCGCCGCGTGCTCGGCGGCGAGCATGAGGTAGGTCTCGGCATTGCGCCGGTTGCCCGCGACTTCGTCGTCGGTCAGTTCGCGTCGCACCTTGGCGGGCACGCCGGCCACGAGTGATCGCGGCGGCACGATCGTGCCCTCGAGCACGACGGCTCCCGCAGCGACGAGTGATTCGCGCCCGATGACGGCACCGTTGAGAACCGTCGAGCTCATACCAATGAGGCAGTCGTCTTCGACGACGCAGCCGTGCAGCATCGCATTGTGTCCCACGCTCACACCGCGGCCGACGATCGTGGGTTTGCCGGGGTCACCGTGCACGGTCACGTTGTCTTGCAGGTTCGAGCCTTCGCCCACCTCAATGAGGTCGCGGTCGCCGCGAAGCACGGCGCCGTAGAAGACCGAGGCGCGGGCGTGGATGCGCACCTGCCCGATGAGCGTGGCATTCGGGGCGACCCACGCGGCGGCATCCACCTGCGGTTCGTGGCCAAAGATTGCGCGTCGCATGGTGCCTCCCGAGGCGATTGGGGTGTCTGCACGGCCAGTCAACCAGACCGCCCCGCCTAGAATGGGGCCACTATGGCGACGTTCGGCACTCTCTCTGATCGGCTTACCGCGACCTTCAGCGCGCTGCGCACGAAGGGCAAGCTCAGCCCGGCCGACGTCGACGGCACGGTGCGCGAGATTCGGCGAGCCCTGCTTGACGCCGACGTTGCCCTCCCGGTGGTCAAAGACTTCACGGCGGCGGTGCGCGAGCGCGCTCTCGGTGATGAGGTCAACAAGGCTCTGAACCCGGCGCAGCAGGTCGTACAGATCGTCAACGATGAGCTCATCACGATTCTCGGTGGCCAGCAGCGTCGCCTGCAGTTCGCCAAGAACCCGCCTACGGTCATCATGCTCGCGGGTCTGCAGGGTGCCGGAAAGACCACGCTCGCGGGCAAGCTCGCCAAGTGGCTGAAGGCGGATGGCCACACGCCTCTGCTCGTCGCCGCCGACCTACAGCGGCCCAACGCCGTGCAGCAGTTGCAGGTCGTCGCCGAGCAGGCCGGGGTCGCCGTCTTCGCACCCGAACCGGGCAATGGCAAGGGCGACCCGGTTCGCGTAGCGAAAGACGCACTCAAGCACGCGAAGACGAATGTGCACGATGTCGTGATCGTCGACACGGCCGGTCGCCTCGGTGTCGATGCCGAACTCATGAAGCAGGCCGCCGACATCCGCAAGGCTGTCGACCCCGACGAAGTGCTCTTCGTCATCGACGCGATGATCGGTCAAGACGCCGTCACCACGGCCAAAGCGTTCCAAGACGGCGTCGACTTCACCGGTGTCGTGCTCTCGAAGCTCGATGGTGACGCACGCGGTGGTGCGGCGCTGAGTGTCGCAAGCATCACGGGCCGGCCGATCATGTTCGCGTCGACGGGTGAGGGTCTTGACGACTTTGAGCCGTTCTACCCCGACCGCATGGCGAGCCGCATTCTCGACCTCGGCGACATTCTCACGCTCATCGAGCAGGCGCAGAAGACTTTCGACGAAGAAGACGCGCGCAAGACGGCCGAGAAGTTTGCGACCGACAGCTTCACGCTCGAAGACTTTCTCGCCCAGATGCAGCAGCTCAAGAACATGGGCTCGATTAAGAACATGCTCGGCATGTTGCCCGGCGCCCGCGGCATGCGCGAGCAGCTCGAGAACTTCGATGAACGCGAACTCACGCGCACCGAAGCCATCATTCAGTCGATGACGCCCGCCGAGCGGCGACTGCCCAAGCTGCTCAACGGATCTCGTCGCGTGCGCATCGCTCGTGGTTCGGGCACGACCGTGACCGACGTCAATGCTCTCGTGACGCGCTTCGAGCAAGCGGCGAAGATGATGAAGACCGTGGCCAAGGGCGGTGTTCCTCAGGTTCCCGGAATGGGTCCCATGCCCGGAATGGGCGGGGGTGGCGGCGCCGCGTCACTGCGCAAAGCGCAGGCCAAAAAGAAGGGCAAGGGCGCGTCGAAGTCGGGCAACCCGGCCAAGCGCGCGGCCGAAGAGGCCGCTCGCGCGCAAGGGCTCAAGCCGGGGGTTGCGGCGGGCGCATCCGGAAGCGGATTCGGGCTCGGCGGAGGCGCGGCGAAGGGCGGCGCGCAGCCGAGTGCCGAAGACCTGGCGACGATTCAGAAACTGCTCGGCCGCTAGGTCTCTGCCTCGCGCGGCGGGCGACGTAGGGTGACAGCATGACCCTCCTCACCGCTGCGGAGACCGCGGCCGCTGTGCGCGCCGGCTCGACGACCGCTGTTGCCGAAACCCGGGCCGCTCTCGATCGCATTGCCGCGCTCGACCCCGCACTGGGGGCGTTTCAGATTGTCCGCGCCGAGAAAGCGCTCGCCGAAGCCGCTGCCGTCGATGCGCGCGTCGCCGGGGGAGAGAGCCTGCCGCTCGCGGGAGTGCCGATCGCCATCAAAGACAATGTGCCGGTCGCGGGCGAACCCATGCGCGAGGGCAGCACCGGCACTAGCGCCGAACCTCGCTCGGCCGACCACGAGGTCGTCGCGCGGCTGAGGGCCGCGGGCGCGGTCGTCGTCGGCATCACGCGTGTGCCCGAGCTGTGTGTGTTTGGCACGACCGACTCGGTCTACGGCACCACCCGCAACCCGCACAACCTCGAGCGCACCTCGGGCGGCTCGTCAGGTGGCTCAGCCTCGGCCGTCGCGAGCGGCATGGTCGCCGTCGCGCACGCGGCCGACGGCATGGGCTCGATTCGCATTCCCGCCGCCAACTGCGGAGTCGTCGGGCTCAAGCCCGGTTCGGGCCTCGTGCCCGCCGACATGGGCGCGCACAGTTGGTTTGGCATGAGCGAGAACGGCCCGCTCGCGACCACGGTGACGGATGCCGCGCTCGTGCTCTCGGTCATGGCCGGTCGCCCGGCGCTCGCCCAGGTGTCGGCGCCACGCGCGGTGCGCATCGGGCTCGCGACGGGCATCCCGACCCCGCTGGCGACGCTCGACCCCGAGTGGAAGGCTGCCGCCGATCGCGCTGCCGACACCCTGCGGGCTGCTGGTCACGAGGTCGTTGAGTTGCGCATTCCCTACCCGGCCAACCCGCTGCCGGTGCTCGCGCGCTGGTTTGCCGGGGCCGCCGACGACGCTGCACACGAGGGCATCGCCGACCGCGACCTCGAGCCGCGTGTGCGCGCTCACGTTCGGGCGGGCCGTCGCTTGCGCCAACTGGGCGCCCTGCGACCCGGCCCCGTCGACCGCATGCGGGCGCAGGTAGAGGCAGCGACGGCACACGTTGACGTCATTCTCACGCCCGGCCTTGCCCAGCCGGGCCCCGTTGCCGAAGGCTGGCACCGACGCGGCTGGGTCGCGAACCTGCGCGCGAACATCGGTTACGCGCCCTACGCGGCTCTGTGGAACCTGCTCGGGTGGCCGGCCGCCGCGGTTCCGGCCGGGTGGCACGCCGGCGCGCAGGTGCCGCTGAGTGTGCAGCTCGTGGCGCATCCCGCGGCCGACGGCGCGGGGGAGGCGCTGCTGCTGAGCGTTGCCGCACAACTCGAAGCCGCTAGCCCCTGGCCTCGGGTCGCGACCAGCGCCACGACCGTAGGCTGAGCCGCATGACTTCTCGACCCGTTCGCCTCGGCGTTCAGATTCGTCCCCAGCACACCTCCTACGAGCGCATTCGCGACGCCGCGGCCGAGCTCGATGACCTCGGGGTCGACGTGATCTTCAACTGGGACCACTTCTATCCGCTCTACGGCGACCCCAACGGGCTGCACTTTGAGTCGTGGACCATGCTCGCGGCGATCGCTGAGCAGACCACGCACGCCGAGCTGGGTGCCCTCGTCAACTGCAACAGCTACCGCAACGCGAACCTGCAGGCCGACATGGCTCGCACGATCGATCACATCAGCGCCAAGGGCGGCACCGGCCGGTTCATCTTCGGCACCGGGTCGGGCTGGTTCGAGCGCGACTACGACGAATACGGCTACGAGTTCGGCACGGTGGGCGGGCGACTGGATGCTCTGGCCGACTCCCTGCCGATCATCCGTGATCGCTGGTCGCGTCTCAATCCCGCCCCCACCCGCGAGATCCCCATCTTGATCGGGGGAGCCGGCGAAAAGAAGACGTTGCGCATCGTTGCCCAGCACGCCGATATCTGGCACTCGTTCGCCGATGTGCCGACGCTCGAGCGCAAGCTCGGCATCCTCGCCGAGCACGGCGCGGCCGTCGGACGCGATGTGAGCGAGATCGAGATCTCGGTCGAGATTCGTGAGCGCAGCATGGCGCAAGCCGACGAGTTGCACGCGGCGGGTGCCACGCTCTTCACCTACGGATTCGAGGGGCCCACGTTCGACATGGGCCCCGTGCGTGAGTGGCTGAGCTGGCGCAACGACCACCGCTGAACGGCACCGCGGGGCAGCGGCGGCGCGGTGCGCGAAAATCTGCCAGAATGGGGGGTCGAGTGCTCGCGGGCCCGACCCTCTAATCAGGCCGAGCGAGCATCCATCACGAGCTTTCGCGCCGAGTGTGCCCCACGCAGCCGGTCGCAACTCACCCCCTTCAACATTTCGGAGAAACGTGGCTGTCAAGATCCGCCTCAAGCGCATGGGCAAGATTCGTGCGCCGTACTACCGCATCGTCGTCGCCGACTCGCGCACCAAGCGCGACGGCCGTGCCATCGAAGAGATCGGCAAGTACCACCCGACCGAAGAGCCCTCGGTTATCGAGGTCAACTCTGAGCGTGCTCAGTACTGGCTGAGTGTCGGCGCCCAGCCGAGCCCGCAGGTTCTCGCGCTGCTCAAGCTGACCGGCGACTGGGGCCAGTTCACGGGCGACAAGAACGCCAAGAGCACCGTCAAGGTTGCCGAGGCCAAGGCCGCTTTCGTCATGGACGAGAAGAAGAAGCCGGTTCTCAAGCCCAAGGCCGAGAAGCCCGCGGTTGCCGAAAAGGCTCCTGCCGCTGACGCTGCCGACGAGGCCGCCGAAGCGCCCGCTGCCGAGGTTGTCGAAGAAGCCGCTGTTGAGGCTGCCCCCGCTGAGGAAGCTGCTGCTGAGGCGCCTGCTGCTGACGAGGCCGCTGCCGACGACAACGCCGCTGAGAACACTGAGGCTGAGAAGGCCTGACGATAGTGCTCGCTGACACGCTCGAACATCTCGTCAAGGGGATCGTCGATCACCCCGACGATGTCGCCGTTGTCGCGCAGAGCTCTGCTCGTGGCGAGGTCCTCGAGGTGCGTGTGCACCCCGAGGACCTCGGCCGCGTGATTGGTCGTGGCGGCCGCACCGCCAAAGCACTCCGCACGGTCATTTCATCGCTCGCCGATGGTCGACGCGTTCGCGTCGACGTCGTCGACACCGATCAGCTTTGAGCACCCCCGCGCAGCAGCTGCGGGTTGGTCGACTCACCAAAGCTCACGGACTCAAGGGCGCACTCAAGCTCGAACTCTTTACCGACGACCCCGACAAGCGGTTCACGCCGGGTGCCGTTTTCACCCTGCAAGTGCCGACGAGCTCTCCGTGGCACGGCAAGACGCTGACCCTCGCCGAGTTGCGGTGGTACAACGGGCAACCCGTCGGGTTCTTCGAGGGAATCACTGATCGCACGGGTGCCGAGAGTCTCGTCAAGGCGATTCTGTGGATCGATCAGCAGGTCGATGAGCCTGATGAGCCCGACGCGTGGTACGACTTTCAACTCGTGGGCCTTCGCGCCCTGCGCGACGGAGTCGCTGTCGGAACCGTTGCGCGCGTTGAGCACTTTCCGGCGCAAGACTTGCTGGTCATCGCGACGGGCGAGCGCGAGGTTCTCGTGCCGTTCGTGAGTGCCATCGTGCCGACGGTAGACATCGCCGGGGGAACCCTCACGATCACTCCGCCCGCCGGACTGTTCGAAGACCTTGCCGACGATGACGGTGCCGATGCAGCACCCGCCGCACCCAGCGACTCTGCCTCTGCCTAGACTGCAGAGCGTGCGCCTCGACATCGTCACGATCTTTCCCGAGTTCTTCGGGGTGCTCGACGTGTCTCTCCTCGGGCGCGCCCGCGCAGCCGGTGTCATCGAGGTCGGTGTGCACGATCTGCGCGATCACACGCACGACCGGCACCGCACTGTCGATGACACTCCCTACGGGGGCGGCGCGGGCATGGTCATGAAGCCGGAACCCTGGGGTGAGGCGCTCGACGCGCTCGTGACGCCCGAAACCGTGCTGATCGTGCCGAGCCCGGCCGGGCATCCGTTCACGCAAGCCATGGCTCGTGAGCTTGCTCAGCGTGAGCATCTCGTGTTCGCGTGCGGCCGATACGAGGGCATCGACCAGCGCGTCGTCGACCACTACTCTGGGCGAACAGACGTTCGTGTGCTCAGCATCGGCGACTATGTACTGAATGGCGGGGAGGTGGCGACGATGGCAATGATCGAAGCGATCGGCCGCCTTGTTCCGGGTGTCGTCGGAAACCCCGAGAGCCTGAGCGAAGAAAGCCACGAAGACGGACTGCTCGAATACCCGAGCTACACGAAGCCTCCGACGTGGCGCGATCTCACGGTTCCACCGGTGCTGTTGAGCGGCAACCATGCCGCGATCGCCGCGTGGCGACACGAGCAGCAGCTCGAGCGCACGCGCGCGGTGCGCCCCGACCTTATCGAGAAGCGATGAGCGACCGTCGCGGCGAGGTCGCGGCCGATGGCCTCACGATGACCGCGGGAGAGCGGTTGTGGCTCTGGTCACAGCCGGCCGTTGCCGCCGCCGCTGCACTCGCGGGTGCACTGGCGTGGTACTGGCGTCTGACGGGAGACGTCAGCGCTCTCCCCACTCTTCAGGCCTTGATCACCGGCATGTTCGTCTTGCCGGGGTTGGCTCTCTCGCTGTCGATCAACCACGTGGCCGTCATGCTACGCCGACCCCCGAGACTGACCGTGGGCGAGAAGCTCGTGCTGCTCATCGAGTTCGTTCT